>DATJIG010000100.1:0-46056 GCA_035493495.1 Alphaproteobacteria bacterium | reverse complement strand
GCGATCGCGTCCACCACCTCGGCATTGCGCGCGGCGAGCGCCGAGACGAGCATCGCGCCCCACACCTGGGCCGGCGTCAGCGCGTTGCTGGCGGCGACGTTGCCCAAGTTCAGCTTGATGTCCTTGGCGTAATCGGGAATGCGGTTGCGCAGTGATTCGAGCGACATGATTTCTGCCCTTTGAAACGGAGGAGGCGGCGCGTGCCGCCCCTCCACATTGGAACGTTAGGCGACCTTGAGCACGTCCTCGCCCGGCTTCCAGTTGCACGGGCAGAGCTCGTCGGTCTGCAGCGCATCGAGGATGCGGAGCACTTCCTGCGGATTGCGTCCGACATTGAGATCGTTCACCGAGACGTGGCGGATGATGCCGTCGGGATCGACGATGAAGGTGGCGCGGAGCGCTACGCCCGCATCGGGGGACAGGATGCCGAGCGCCTGCGACAGTTCGCGCCTGTTGTCGGCGAGAAGCGGGAACGGAATGTTCGTCAGGTCCTTGTTTTCGCGCTTCCACGCCAAATGAACGTATTCGCTGTCGGTCGAGAAGCCGAGGATTTGCGCATCTCGATCCTTGAACTCGCTGTTCAGCTTTCCGAAGCCGGCGATTTCCGTCGGGCAGACGAATGTGAAATCCATCGGCCAGGCGAACAGCACAAGCCATTTGCCGGGATGGCTCCGGTCGTCGACGTCGACGAAGGCCTCGCTCGGGTTTTTCGGCTGGCCCGGCGGAACGGCCTTGAGGTTGAACGATGGCAGCTTTTGATCAACGGTCAGCATCGAGAACTCCTTTCGAATGGTGACCCCGATGGGTCTGCCCTATCTAGAATAGTTCTATTTCGTGCTTGCCCATGCGGTCGGGCGGCGGGGCCGCCAACGCACCGCGTCGCATAAGGCCGAGATCGTGGAAACGTTCCCGACACCTGTCCAGAGCGCGCAGGGCAGTCGGATTCCCGTCGCTGAAAGCGCATCCTGGCCGGTAATGGGGTACCGCGCGAGCGTAGGGCCTGACGTGCCTGAACGAAAAACCCGCGGAGATCGCTCTCCGCGGGTTTCGTTCAGCTTGCCGTGCCTGTCCGGCTGTGCCGAGGTTTATTCCGCCGCGCGGGCGGGGCGATACTTGTCGCAGAGCTGTTTCCAGCGCGCGGCCTTCTTCTTCTGGCCCTCGTCGACCTCGGCCGGGACCTCGACGAACGGCGGGCGCAATGGACCCGGGTCGACGTAGCCCGCGTACTTCACGCCGATCTTCGACGCCGTCTCACGCCACGACAGGCTCGGCGCGGCGCTCGACTGCGGGCCGATCTCGAGGGTGATCTGGCGAGCAAGCGCCCAGTCGCCGCGCTTTACCGCATCGCGGAGCGCGAGCTGGGGCCACGGGCCCATCCACGCGTCGATCGACCAGAACCCCGGCGCGCCGAGCGGCTGGAACGCCATGTACTGGGTCTGGTTCACGAACACGCTCATCTTGCCCTTCACGGTCTCGATGAGGCGCATGAACTCGACCGGATCGCGGTGGCTGTCCTTCATCGCGACGACGTTCGGGATCTTGGCGATCTCGGCGATCATCTCGACCGTCAGCTTGACGTTATGCAGCGGCGGGTTGTGATAGATCATGATCCCGAGCTTCGGGAACTCCGCCGCGAGATCCTTGTAGAAGCGAATCGCGTTCTGCGGCGAGGACGGGAAGTAGAACGGCACGCCCATCAGGACGCCGGCGGCCTTGGTCTGCGACACGACCTTCAGCTTGCGGTAGGCGTCGCGGGTGTTGAGCGCCGTCGTGCCGAGGAACAGCGGGATGCGGTTGTTGGCGATCTCGCCCGAATGCTTCGCCAGGGTCTCGAACTCCTCCGGCAGCAGCGTGTGAAACTCGCCGAAGCTGCCGGCGACCGCCACGACGTTGGCGCCGTCGCCGATCATGCGGTTGAGGCCCTTCTCGAGGCGTTCGATCGAGACGGTGTTGGTCGCCTTGAAGTCCGCCGCATCGTCGGTGGCGAACCCAGGCATCATGGCCATCAGGCCATTCAGATCCGAGTGGCTGATCATCGCTGTTCTCCCGTGCGCCGGATCGGGATCCCGATCCGGCCCTGTTGTTCTGCAGGAAAAATAGCCTATTTCCGCAAAAACAAAATCGTTATCATTTTGCGAAATTCGTTTTTCGAAATGCAGAATGGAGGTCCTGCGTCATGGCGACACGGCCCGGCGCTAACGACGCCTTGCAGCAATTCGACGCGCGGCTCGCGACGTTCTCGATGCGCGGCCAGTGGACAGCCGAGCCGCTCCTGCAGGCCTCCATCGGTGGGCCGCGCCCCGTCGGCAAGCCCCACCTGTGGGCATGGGAAACCGTGGCCGGGCTTCTCTCAGAGGCGGGAGCGGCCTTGCCGGAGAGCATGGAGGCGCGGCGCAGTCTCCTATTCAACAATCCGGGCCTGCCGACTCCGACGGCGACCCACACCATGAATATGGGCATCCAGCAGATTCTGCCGGGTGAGACCGCGTGGGCGCACCGTCACCAGATCAATGCGATGCGGTTCGTCGTCGACGGCAGCCCCGATGCTTGTACGGTGGTGGACGGCGAACCGTGCGCGATGGAGGACTTCGATCTCATTCTTACGCCGGCGTGGACGTGGCACGACCATCACAACGGATCGTCGAAACCGGTGAGTTGGGTCGACGTGCTCGACATCCCGCTGGTGCGGGCGCTCAACCAGATCGTTTACCAGCCGTACGGTGATATCGAGCAACCAGTGACGCCGCCCGCCGAACGCATGTCGCTCAGGCTCGGCGATGTGCGGCCGGCGTGGGAGCAGGGCGCGCGCGAACGCGTGCCGGTGCGCTACCCGTGGCGTGATGTCGAGCCGAGGCTCAAGGCATTCGCGGCGCACGACGGAAGCCCGCACGACGGCATCGCGCTCGAGTACGTGCATCCGTTGACCGGCGGGCCGACGATGCCGACGCTCAGCGCGTGGATCCAGTGGCTCAAGCCGGGCCAGCGCACCCAAAGCCACCGTCACACCTCGAGCGCCGTCTACTTCGTCGTGCGCGGGGAGGGCCGGACCCTTTTCAATATCCCTGGCGTCGGTGACCAGGAGCTCCAGTGGAAGGCGCGGGACTCTTTTGTGCTGCCGAACTGGGCCTGGCATGCCCACGAGAACCTGCGCGACTCGGGCGAGGCGATCCTGTTCTCGGTGAATGATGCCCCGGCGCTCAAGGCGCTCGGCTTCTATCGTGAGGAAGCAGGCCGTTAGCGACCCGGCGCTCACACACGCTTCACACCCTGTTTCGCGCCGATTCGCCGTAAAAAGCCGAGCTTGAGGGTTGTCCGCGACGGGTCTCCGGCTGATGGGCGTGAAACCTCTGATGAATCTTAATAATCTCCCTGGGCGCACCCGCCGTACTGATCCTCCGCGTGGGATGGACGACCCCCCGCGCGCCACATAACCTCCACAGTGGCCGCCGAGATTGGCGGCCGTATCGACGGCATTGCGTTTCGATGGACGATTTGAAGAGTCACGACCAGACGCCCCCGCCTTCCCACGCGACGTTTCGGCGCAAGGCGCCGCCGCGCGCGCGGCGTTCGTGGCGCTATATCCTCTGGGCGATTCTCATCATCCTGGCGGCCGCGGCGATCGTGTGGTGGTTCTCATCGCGCACGACCGAACGCGTCGCCACGGGGCGCTTCGCCGGCAGCGCGGCAATCCCGGTGATCGCGGCTCCGGTCGAGACCGGGCCAATCGACATCGTGTTCAATGCGCTCGGAACCGTGACGCCGCTCGCGACAGTCACCGTCAAGACGCAGATCAACGGTCAGATCATGCGGATCGACTTCAAGGAGGGGCAGCGCGTCGAGAAGGGCGATCTGCTGGCGGAGATCGATACCCGCCCGTACCTGCTGCAGCTCGATCAGGCCCAGGGCCAGCTCCTGCGCGATCAGGCGCTGCTCAAGACCGCGCAGACCGATCTTGTCCGTTATCGGACTCTGGCGGCGCAGGACTCGATCGCGCGCCAGCAGGTCGACACCCAGGAACAGCTCGTCCGCCAGTACGAAGGTATCGTCCGGATGGACCAGGCGCAGGTCGAATCCGCGCAGCTCAATCTCATCTACTGCCACATCTCCGCGCCGGTGAGCGGGCGCGTCGGCCTGCGTCAGGTCGACGAAGGCAACTACGCGTCGGTGAGCGATGCGAACGGCATCGTCGTGATCACCCAGACTCAGCCCATCACGGTGGTGTTCTCGCTCCCCGAGGACAATCTGAGCGCCGTCCTGAAGCGGCTTCGCGAGAGCGCGACGCTGCAGGTGGTGGCGCTCGATCGCGGCCAGAACACGACGCTCGCCACAGGCACGCTGTCGAGTGTCGACAACCAGATCAACACCACGACCGGCACCTTTCGGCTCAAGGCGCAGTTCGCCAATGACGACGAGCGGCTGTTTCCGAACCAGTTCGTCAATATCCGTCTGCTGGTCGACACCCAGAGGGATGCCACGGTGATGCCGAGCGCCGCGGTCCAACGCGGCGCGCCGGGCACCTACGTCTACGCGGTTCAGCAGGACGACACGGTGGCTGTGCGGCCGGTGAAGCTCGGTGTCTCGCAGGGCGAGAAGGTGGCGGTCACCTCCGGACTTCAGCCCGGGGATCGCGTGGTGGTGGACGGCGCCGACAAGCTCCGCGACGGCGCCAAGGTCACGCTTCACGACGCACGCGAGGAGGCCCCGGCCCCGGCGCCCGGCGCTGGCCAACGCCAGCGGCGCGGGCGTCAGGGGTAGTGGTGACCGCCCGCAACCGCGCCGACTGACATGAACCCGTCCCGCCTCTTCATTCTAAGGCCGGTCGCGACGTCGCTCTTCATGATCGCCATCCTGCTGGTCGGGATGGTGTCGTTCCGGTTCCTGCCGCTCGCGGCTTTGCCCGAGGTCGACTACCCGACCATCCAGGTCCAGACGTTCTATCCCGGCGCCAGCCCCGACATCATGACGTCGTCGGTGACGGCGCCGCTGGAGCGCCAGCTTGGCCAGATGCCGAATCTGGTGCAGATGACCTCGTCGAGCTCGGCGGGTGCGTCCGTCATCACGTTGCAGTTCGGTCTCTCGATCAGCCTCGACATCGCCGAACAGGAGGTGCAGGCCGCGATCAACGCCGCGGGGAACCTGCTGCCGTCGGATCTGCCGGCGCCGCCGATCTACGCCAAGGTCAATCCCGCCGATGCCCCGATCCTGACGCTGGCGCTCACCTCGAAGACGCTGCCGCTGACCGAGGTTCAGGACCTCGCCAACACGCGTCTCGCCCAGAAGATCTCGCAGCTGCCCGGCGTCGGCCTGGTCAGCCTGGTCGGCGGCCAGCGCCCGGCCGTGCGAATCCAGGCCAATCCGCGCGCGCTCGCCGCCTACGGGCTCAACCTCGACGATCTGCGCACGACGATCGCAAACGCCAACGTCAATACGCCGAAGGGCAATTTCGACGGACCGACGCGGTCCTACACCATCAACGCCAACGATCAGCTCCAGAGTCCCGAGGCCTACCGCAACCTCGTCATCGCCTACCGCAACGGCGCGCCGGTGCGTCTCTCCGACGTCGCCCAGGTGGTCGAAAGCTCCGAGAACACTCGCCTCGCCGCGTGGATGAACACGACGCCCGCGGTGATCGTCAATGTTCAGCGCCAGCCGGGCGCCAACGTCATCGACGTCGTCAACGGCATCACCGCGCTGCTGCCGCAGCTGCGCTCGTCGCTGCCGGCGGCGATCGACGTCACCGTCCTCACCGACCGCACGACGACGATCCGCGCCTCGGTGCACGACGTCGAGGTCGAGCTTGTGCTGGCCGTTCTCCTCGTCGTGTTCGTGATCTTCCTGTTCCTGCGCACCTGGCGCGCGACGATCATTCCGAGCCTGTCGGTGCCGGTGTCGCTGATCGGCACGTTCGCCGCGATGTATCTCCTCGGCTTCAGCCTGAACAATCTGTCATTGATGGCCCTGACCATCGCCACCGGCTTCGTGGTCGATGACGCCATCGTCATGATTGAGAACATCGCCCGCTACGTGGAGCGTGGAGATCCGCCGATCAAGGCGGCACTCGACGGCGCGCGGCAGATCGGCTTCACCATCGTGTCGCTGACGGTGTCCCTGATCGCCGTGCTGATCCCGCTCCTCTTCATGGGCGATGTGGTCGGCCGGCTGTTCCGCGAATTCGCGGTGACGCTTGCCGTCACCATCCTGATCTCCGCGGTCGTGTCGCTGACTCTGGTGCCAATGCTGTCGGCCCGGCTGCTGCGCCGGCCGGACGAAGAGCACGAAGGCCGGTTCGAGCGCTGGAGCCGCATCACCTTCGACGCCCTGGCCGCGCGCTACGACCGGGCGCTCACCTGGGTGCTCGACCGCCAGGGGCCGACTCTTCTGGTCGCGCTCGGGACGCTGGTGCTGACTGTGATCCTCTACGTCGCCATCCCGAAGGGTTTCTTCCCGGTCCAGGACACCGGGTTGATCCAGGGAGTCACCGAGGCATCGCAAGGAGTCTCCTACGGCGCCATGGCCGATCGCCAGCGCGCGCTCGCCGAGGCGCTGCTCAAGGATCCCGAGGTCGAGAGCCTGTCGTCGTTCATCGGCGTCGACGGCCAGAACGTAACTCTCAACAGCGGCCGCCTGCTGATCAATCTGGTGCCGCACGCCGAACGCACCACGTCGATCACCGAAACCATTCATCGCCTGCAGGACGCCGCCGCCGCCGTCCCCGGCATCTCCCTCTACCTGCAACCGGTGCAGGACCTCACCATTGACGCGACGGTCAGCCGCACCCAATACCGGTTCACGCTCGAAGCCGCCGATCCCGACGTGCTGGCGGAATGGGTGCCGAAGCTGGTCGACCGGCTGCGGATGGAGCCCGAGGTCGCCGACGTGGCGAGTAACCTGCAGCAGCAGGGCCTTGCCGCCTACATCTCGGTCGACCGCGACACGGCGGCTCGGCTCGGCATCTCGTCGGCGGCGATCGACAACGCCCTGTACGACGCCTACGGCCAGCGCATCATCTCGACGATCTTCACCCAGTCGAACCAGTACCGCGTCATTCTCGAGATCGACCCAGAACTGCAGACGTCGCTGCGCTCACTCGATTCGATTTATCTCCCGTCCTCGGGCGGCGGCCAGGTGCCGCTGACCGCGGTCGCCCGCATCGAGGAGCGCACGGCGCCGCTCCAGATCAACCACATCGATCAGTTCCCGGCGGCCACGGTGTCGTTCAACCTGGGGCGCGGCGCGTCGCTCGGGTCGGCAGTGAAGGCGGTGCAGCGCGTCCAGGAAGAAATGGGCCTTCCGGCGAGCATCCTCACCACCTTCGAGGGCGCGGCGCTCGCGTTCCAGTCATCGCTCGCCAACGAGCTCCTGTTGATCCTGGCGGCGATCGTCACCGTCTACATCGTGCTCGGGGTGCTGTACGAGAGTTTCGTCCACCCGGTGACGATCCTGTCGACTCTGCCGTCGGCCGGGATCGGTGCGCTGCTGGCGCTCATTCTCGCCGGCCACGATCTCACGATCATCGCCATCATCGGCATCATCCTGCTGATCGGCATCGTCAAGAAGAACGCGATCATGATGATCGACTTCGCCCTCGACGCCGAGCGGAACGAGGGCAAGAGCCCGCGCGAGGCGATCCATCAGGCGTCGCTGCTGCGCCTGCGGCCGATCCTGATGACGACGATGGCGGCGATGCTCGGCGCGTTCCCGCTGATGCTCGGCACCGGGACCGGCTCTGAGCTGCGGCATCCGCTCGGCATCTCCATTGTCGGCGGCCTGGTCGTCAGCCAGATCCTCACCCTGTTCACGACGCCCGTCATCTATCTCTGGTTCGACCGAATGGCTGTGCGTTTCGGCTTCCCGATTTCCCATGGCGTCGTGGATGAAACCGAGGAGGGGGCGCCGTGAACGTGTCGGCCGCCTTCATCTGTCGCCCGATCGCCACCACGCTGCTGACCTTCGGCGTCGCGCTTGGGGGCGCGGTCGCGTTCTTCCGACTGCCCGTCGCGCCGCTGCCCAGAGTCGACTACCCGGTGATCACCGTGCAAGCGCAGCTTCCCGGCGCCAGCCCCGAGGTCATGTCGACCAGCGTCGCCACGCCGCTCGAGCGCCACCTCGGCCAGATTGCCGACGTGAACGAGATGACGTCGTCGAGCTCGGTGGGTACGACGCGCATCACGCTGCAGTTCGGCCTCGACCGCGACATCAATGGTGCCGCGCGGGATGTTCAGGCGGCGATCAACGCCGCGCGCGTCGACCTGCCCGCGAATCTGCGCAGCAATCCGACCTATCGCAAGGTCAACCCCGCCGATGCGCCGATCATGATCCTGGCGCTGACCTCCGAGACGCTCGACCGCGGGCAGATCTACGACTCGGCATCGACGGTGCTCGAGCAGCGGATCTCCCAGGTCGAGGGCGTCGGCCAGGTTACATTGAGCGGGTCGTCGCTGCCGGCGGTGCGCGTCGAGCTCAACCCGCAGGCGCTGTTCCAGTACCAGATCGGCCTCGAGAGCGTCCGCGCCGCGATCTCCGCCGCCAACGCCCACGCCCCCAAGGGCGCGATCGAGGAGGGCGACCGGCATTACCAGATCTACACCAATGACCAGGCGCGGACCGCCGGCGAGTACCGCAGCTTGATTATTGCCTACCGCAACGGGGCGGCCGTGCGGCTGTCCGATGTCGCGGACGTCGTGGACTCGGTCGAGAACCTGCGCAACGACGGAATCGCCAACGGCAAGCCTGCCGTCCTCGTCCAGATCAACCGCGAGCCGGGCGCCAACATCATCGAAACCGTGGACCGCGTCCGCGAGCTGCTGCCGCAGCTCCGGGCGTCGATCCCGAGCAACATCGACGTCGACGTGGCGGTCGACCGCTCGACCACGATCCGGACGTCCCTGCGCGACGTCGAGCGCACGCTGATCATCGCCGTGTTCCTGGTGATCGGAGTGGTTTTCCTTTTTCTGCGCAACGTGCGCGCGGCGTTGATTCCGAGTGTCGCCGTTCCCGTGTCGCTCCTCGGCACCTTCGGCTTCATGTACCTGCTGGGGTTCAGCCTCGACAACCTGTCGCTCATGGCGCTGACGATCGCGACCGGCTTCGTCGTCGACGATGCGATCGTGGTGGTCGAGAACGTCACCCGCCACATCGAGTCCGGCATGTCTCGGGTCCAGGCGGCGCTGCGGGGCGCCCGCGAGGTCGGCTTCACGGTCCTGTCGATGAGTCTGTCGCTGATCGCCGTGTTCATTCCCATCCTGCTGATGGGCGGCATCATCGGCCGGATGTTCCGCGAGTTCGCGATCTCGCTGTCGATCGCCATCCTGGTCTCGCTCGCGGTCTCGCTGACGACGACGCCGATGATGTGTGCGATCCTGCTGCACGAGGAATCCGAGCCCCGGCCCGGCTCTTTCCACGCCCGCAGCGAACGTGCGTTCGCCTGGGTGGTCGAGCGCTATGGCCGGTCGCTCGCCTGGGCGCTCGGGCACCCGCGCCTCATCCTCGCGGCGCTCGTCGCGGCCCTGGCGCTCAGCGTCTATCTGTTCACGGTCATCCCGAAGGGCTTTTTCCCGACGCAGGACACCGGCCGCATCGTCGGCAGCATCTTCGGCGACCAGAGCATCTCGTTCCAGGTGATGCGCGAAAAACTCGACCGGTTCGTCGACATCGTGCAGAAGGATCCCGCGGTGGAGAGCGTCGCCGGCTTCACCGGCGGCGGCTCGACCAATTCGGGCTTCATCTTTCTCTCGCTGAAGCCGATTGCGCAGCGTCACGAAAACATCGATCAGACGCTTGCGCGGCTTCGCCGCGATGTCGCCGTGGTGCCGGGCGCAAACATGTTCTTCCAGGCGGTGCAGGACGTCCGCGTCGGTGGGCGCCAGTCGAGCTCCACGTACCAGTACACGCTGCAGGCCGACAGCACGTCCGACATCTACGAATGGTCGCCGAAGATCGCGGCCGCGCTCCAGGCTCTGCCGGAGCTGGTTGGCGTCGATTCCGACCAGCAGCAGGGCGGGCTGCAGATGGATGTGAAGATCGACCGCGAGACGGCAGCCCGTCTCGGCATCAGCACCAGCCAGATCACCAACGTGCTCTACGACGCCTTCGGCCAGCGGCAGGTCTCGACGATCTACAACCCGCTCAACCAGTATCACGTCGTCATGGAGGTTGCGCCGCAGTACTGGCAGAACCCGGACACGCTGAAGCAGCTCTATGTCAGCACGAGCGGCGGCGCGCTGAGCGGCACGCAGGCGACCGGCGCGGTCGTCAGCAGCGGGACATCAACCACGGCGGCGCAGGACGCGGTGCGCAACGCCCGCACCAACGCGATCGCCTCGACGGGGAAGGGCGGGTCGTCCACCGGCGCCGCCATCAGCACCTCGCCCGAGACGATGATCCCGCTCGCGGCGTTCACCTCCTACGGGCCGGGGACGACGCCGCTGTCCGTTCGTCACCAGGGCCCGTTCGTCGCCACCACGATCTCGTTCGATCTCGCGCCCGGCGTGTCGCTGAGCCAGGCGGTCGAGGCCATCAACCAGGCGATGAACCGTCTCGGCGTTCCGACGACCATCCACGGCAGCTTCCAGGGCACCGCGCGGGCCTTCCAGCAGTCGCTGTCGAGCCAGCCGTTCCTCATTCTCGCGGCGCTGATCGCCGTCTATGTCGTTCTCGGCATCCTCTACGAGAGCGTCGTCCATCCGATCACGATCCTGTCGACGCTGCCGTCGGCCGGCGTGGGCGCGGTGCTGGCACTGATGGCGGCCCGCATGGACTTCACCATCATCGCCCTGATCGGCGTGATCCTGCTGATCGGCATCGTCAAGAAGAACGCCATCATGATGATCGACTTCGCGCTCGACGCCGAAAGAGCCGAAGGACTCTCGTCGCGCGACGCGATCTACAAGGCCTCGCTCCTGCGCCTGCGGCCGATCCTGATGACGACCATGGCGGCGCTCTTCGGCGCCGTGCCTCTGATCCTGAGCTTCGGCGAGGGCAGCGAGCTCCGGCATCCGCTCGGCGTCGCCATCATCGGCGGTCTGCTGGTCAGTCAGGTACTGACGCTGTACACCACGCCGGTGATCTACCTCTATCTCGATCGCTTCCGGCTGCGGGCGCGCGACACCTGGCGACGCGAGCATCCGGGGCTGGCGCCGGCGGAGTGACGATGACCAGACAATTGATCGCCCTTCGATCCGCGGCCGTGGCCCTGGCCATCACGGCGCTCGCCGCCTGTACCGTCGGCCCCGATTACAAGCGGCCTGACGCGCCGGTGCCTGCCACCTACAAGGAGCTCGATGGCTGGAAGCCCGCCCAGCCGCGGAATGCCGCGAGTGACTTGGCATGGTGGTCGGTTTACGGCGATCCGGTGCTCGATGGGCTCGAGCGCCAGATCGAGGTGAACAACCAGAACCTGAAGGAGTCCGAGGCGGCGTTCCGCCAGGCGAGCGCGGTGGTCGCCCAGGCGCGCGCCGGGTTCTATCCTACCGTTACCCTGGATGCATCCGCGCAACGCACGCGCCCGAGCACCGGCAGTGTGACGGCCGTCTCGCCACGCATCCGCAACACGTTCGATACATCGGCGGGGATATCGAGCTGGGAAATCGACCTGTGGGGCCGCATTCGCCGAACGGTCGAAAGCGACGTCGCGGCGGCCCAGGCCAGCGCCGCCGATATTGCTTCCGCACGACTGTCGCTCCAGGGGCAGCTTGCCGCGGCGTACTTCCAATTGCGCGTGACCGACGCGGTGAAGCAGATCCTTGACGAATCGGTCGAGGCATTCCAGCGTTCGCTCGAGATCACCCAGAACCGCTATAACGTCGGAATCGCCGCCCGCACCGACATAGCGTCGGCGCAAACGCAGCTTGAGAACACCCGTTCCCAGGCGGTCGGCCTTGGCGTGCAGCGCGCGCAGCTGGAGCATTCGATCGCCGCGCTCATCGGCAGGCCACCGGCCGACTTTACGCTGCAACCGGCGTCCCTGGCCCTCGACGTGCCGGTGGTGCCGGTCGGCCTGCCGTCGACGCTGCTCGAGCGCCGGCCCGATGTCGCCTCCGCCGAGCGCCTGATGGCATCCGCCAATGCCGACATCGGCGTTGCCGAAGCCGCCTACTTTCCGACGATCACCCTCAGCGCCTCGTATGGCTTCATCAGCACCGCGACGGACACGCTGTTCCGCACCGCCAGTCGCACCTGGGCGCTTGGCGCCGGGGCGAGCCAAACGGTGTTCGATGCCGGTCTGCGCGGTGCCCGGGTCGAGGAGGCCCGCGCGGTCTACGACCAGCGGGTTGCGCAATACCGGCAGGCCGTGCTGACTGCCTTTCAGCAGGTCGAGGACAACCTCGCCGCGCTAAGGGTGCTGGAGCAGCAGGCCGACGTGCAGGCGGGGGCCCTGCGTGCGGCCCGGGAGGCGGAGGCGCTGACCCTCAATCAGTACCGCGCCGGCACCCAGGCCTACACGGCGGTGATCATCGCCCAGGCCAATGCGCTGTCCGCCCAGCAGACGACCCTGAGCATTCTGCAGAGTCGGCTGGTGGCCAGCGTCGCCCTGATCCAGGCGATCGGTGGCGGTTGGGATGCGGGGCAATTGCCGCCGCCATCGATGCTCGGCGCCCGTTAACGTTTTAGCCGCCCCAGCGCGTGGCATCGCCGTGTCCGAGCGGCGGACGTTTCATTTCGCCGGAACGCTTGCGGCTCGCGCTGCCCTCGCGCTACTGATTTGGTTCCAAATGGATCCGCGAACGGGTCCGGTCGTCCATCAGGGAGCCATCCATGAACGTCCAGCGCCTCACCGTCGGCGTCGTCGCCGTGCTCGCGGCCACACTGCTCGCGGTCCCCGTCCGCGCCCAGCAGACCTACGACATCCACGTCGTGCAGCCGCTCACCGGCGGCGGATCGTTTCTCGGCAAGGCCGAGCAGCAGTCGTTGCAGCTCGCCGAGAAGGTGGCGAATGCCAACGGCGGGATCCAGGGTCGGCCCCTGAAGTTCATCTTCCACGACGATCAGTCGAATCCGCAGACCGCGGTGCAACTCGCCAACGAGGTGATCGCCACCAAGCCGGCGGTGATGATCGGCTCGTCGCTCGTGGCGATGTGCAATGCGATCGCGCCGCTGATGCAGAACGGCCCCGTCCAATACTGCCTGTCGCCCGGCATCCATCCGAAGGAGGGCAGCTATACGTTCACGTCGAGCACATCGACGCACGATCTCGCCATCGCGCTGGTGCGGTACTTCCGGCTGCGCGGCTGGACCAAGATCGCAACCATGACCTCGACCGACGCGAGCGGCCAGGACGCCGAGAACAACCTCAAGAACGTCGTCCAGATGCCGGAGAACAAGGACGTCAAGATCGTCGAGGCCGGCCACTTCAACACCACCGACGTCAGCGTGACGGCGCAGATCGAGCGCATCAAAGCGGCGAACCCCGACGTTCTGATCGCGTGGAGCACGGGGACGCCGATCGCCACCATCTTCCGCGGCATCATCCAGGCGGGTCTCGATATCCCGGTCGCGACGACCGACGGCAACATGACCTACGCCCAGATGAACCAGTACGCCAACTTCCTGCCGAAGCAGCTCTTCATCCCGGCGGCGCAGTGGGTAACCGGTTACAGCCCGGAGGTTGAGCTCCCGGAGGCCGAGAAGGCGAAGCAGAAGGAGTTTTTCGACGCCTTCAAGGCGGCGAACATCCAGCCCGACGTCGCTTCCGAGCTCGCCTGGGACCCGGCGATGATTCTGATCGACGCCCTGCGCAAGCTCGGGCCGAGCGCGACCGCGGCCCAGGTGCGTGAATACATCTCGAAGCTCAAGGGGTTCGTCGGCGCGAACGGCACCTACGACTTCGTCAAGACGCCGCAGCGCGGCCTCGAGGTCGACAACGTCGTGGTCACGCGCTGGAGTCCGTCGCTCAAGCACTGGGAAGTGATGAGCAAGCCGACCGGCGTCCCGCTCGACAACAAGAAGTAGGCGGACCGTCGCGTAGCAACCTGAGGGCGGTGGCGTGAATCAGGCCATCCAGACCGTCATCGCCGGATTACTCCAGGGCAGCGTCTTCGCCATCGTTGCGCTGGGGTTCTCGCTCGTCTATCGCGTGACCGGCGTCATCAATCTCGCCCAGGGCGCGTTTTGCGTCCTGGGCGCCCTCACGATGTATACCTTTCAGGTGGTGTACGGAGTGCCGTTGCCTCTGGCGCTCGTCGCCGCCGTGATCGCCACCTCGGTGGTCGGTCTCGTGCTCGGCGCGGGAGCGTTCGTGCCGGCTCTCACGCGGCTCTCCAACAGCAGCGTGCTGATGCTGACCACCGGACTTCTCACCTTCATCGAAGGCGGGATTCTCGTCTACTGGGGCAGCCAGCCATATCAGCTCCCGCCGTTCTCGGGCTTCCGTCCGGTCGAAATCCTGGGTATCCGGGTGCCGACCCAGGGCTTCTGGGTCCTTGGCGCGGTGGCGTTGATCATCGTCGCGTTGTGGTACCTGCTCGTGCGCACCACGGTCGGGATGGCGCTGCGCGCCTGTGCCGAGAATCGACTGGCGGCGCAGCTCATGGGCATCGACGTTCGCCGCATGACGCTGCTGAGCTTCGCGCTCGCGGCGCTGATCGGCGCGGTCGGCGGGATCGTCGTCGCACCGGTGACGTCGCTGCAGTTCGACTCGGGCCACTTCTTCACCAACTTCGGCTTCATCGCCGTCGCGGTCGGCGGCATCGGCTCATTCATCGGCTCGGTGGCGGGCGGATTCGTCATCGGCATCGCCCAGCAGCTCGCCGCCGGCTACATATCGTCGCTGTTCGCCAACGCGCTGGCGCTGGGACTGTTGCTCGCGACGCTGATCTGGCGCCCCAACGGACTGTTCACATCGGGTCCGGCGCGCCGCCAGGACGTGCGCGACGAGCAGCGCGTCTACCGCGCCATCGTCCGGCTGCACGGCGCCGGCGGCGCATCGTTCGCGATCGCGCTGCTGGCCTTCGCGCTTGCGCTGCCGTGGTTTCTGCCGCCGGGAGGGCTGCTCAGCTCGCTGGTCATCACCGGCATCCTCTACATCGCGGTGCTGGGCCTCGACGTTCTGATGGGGCACGCGGGCCAGGTCAGCCTCGGCCAGGCCGGCTTCATGGCGATCGGCGGCTACACCGCGAGCATCCTCGCTACGCGCCACGGCCTGCCACCGATCGTCGGCATCGGCGCGGGGATCGTGGTGTCGCTGCTGGCGGCGCTGGTGCTGTCGCTCGTAACGATGCGGCTGCGCGGGCACTATCTCGCGCTGGCGACGCTCGCCTTCGGGCTCCTTGTCGATTCGCTCTCGGTCGGGATGATGGACGTCACCGGCGGCCCGTCGGGCCTCACCGGAATCCCGTCGCTCTCGATCGCCGGCTACACCTTCGCGACGCCGCTCTCGATGTACTACCTCGTGCTCGCCATCATCGTCGTGCTGCTGCTGGCGCTGACCGGAGCCATGAATTCGGGCTTCGGGCGGGCGTTGAAGGCGATCCGCACCGACCAGACCGCCGCGGCGGCGCTTGGCATCAACGTGCCCCGCTACAAGCTGATCGCCGCATCCATCGCCGCGGTGCTCGCGTCGCTGTCAGGCAGCCTTTACGCGTTCTATTTCCACTTCCTGTCGCCGGAGATGGTTTCGACGCGTCTCTCGTTCGAGATGATCGCGATGCTGGTGGTGGGCGGCGAGGGGACGCTGATCGGAGCCTTGTTCGGCGTCGCGCTGCTGACGCTGCTGCCCACGATCTTCCAGCCGCTGAAGGAATATCTGGTGATGGCCGAGGGTGCGATCCTCGTCGCCTCGTTCCTCTGGCTGCCGGAAGGCATATTCGGCACCGCGGCGATATGGTTCGGGCGCTTGATGCGGCGATTTAACGGCAAGCCCGTGCCTGTTGCGAAAGCGGAGAGATCCTCGTGAGCGGCATGGCGGCGCTCGACGTGCGGGGCCTCGTCAAGGCGTTCGGCGGCGTGAAGGCGATCGATAACGTCACCTTCACCGTGCCCGACGGCAGCCTGACCGCGGTGATCGGCCCCAACGGCGCCGGCAAGACTACCGTGTTCAACCTCGTCACCAATCTGTTCCGCGCCGACTCGGGCGAGATCACGTTCTATGGCGAGTCGATCCTCGGATTGCTTCCGGAGAGAATCGCGTCGTTGGGGCTGATCCGGACATTTCAGACCGCGCGCGTGTTTCCCGGAATGACCGTGCTCGAGAACGCGCTCGCGGGCGCGCATCTCAAGGTGCGGTCCGGCATGGCGCGCCAGATGCTGTGGCTCGGGTCCGCGCGACGCGAGGAACGGACGTTGCGTGCCGAAGCGGAGGCGCTGCTCGATCTCGTCCGGCTGTCGGGCCTTCGCGATGCCGCCGGCACCGACTTGCCGATGGGCGGCCAGAAGCTGCTCGAGGTGGTGCGGGCACTGATGGCGCGCCCGCGTCTGCTGCTGCTCGACGAACCGGCTGCCGGCCTGAATGACAAGGAGACGGAGGATCTGGCCGAGCTCTTGTCGGCGATACGCGGCGCCGGAATCACCGTCATCGTCGTCGAGCACAACATGTCGCTGGTGATGAGCATCTCGGACCAGATCGTCGTCATGGATGCCGGCAAGGTCGCCGCCTGCGGAACGCCTGCCGAGATCCAGAAGGACCCTCGGGTGATCGCCGCCTACGTGGGCCAGGGAACGGTGACACTATGATGGTGTTGGGTTGATGCTGGAGATCCGCAATCTCTCGACCGGCTATGCCGGCATCGACGTGGTCCACGATATCGACCTCACCGTCGGCGTGGGCGAGATCGTGGCCTTGATCGGCGCCAACGGCGCGGGCAAGTCGACGCTCGTCAAGACCGTCTCGGGGCTGCTCGCGCCGCGCGTCGGCGAGATCGTATTCGACGGCCATCGCATCGACGGTCTGTCTCCGCGCGCGAGGGTCCGCCTCGGCATCGCCCATGTGCCCGAGGGCCGTCAGATGTTCCCTGGACTCACGGTCGCCGAGAACCTGCGGCTTGGCGCCTATGCCCAGGGCCGGTCGATTAAGGAGGACGAACTCCAGAGCCGCATCCGCTCGGTCTGCGAGCGCTTCCCCGTGCTGCTCAATCGTTTGGGCGAGCCCGCCGGCAATCTGTCCGGCGGTCAGCAGCAGATGCTGGCAATCGCCCGGGGTCTGATGGCGGCGCCGCGTCTCGTCATGCTCGACGAGCCGTCCCTCGGCCTCGCGCCAGTGCTGGTGGAAGAGATCTTCCGCCTGATTCACGGCCTCAAGCGGCAGGGATTGGCGGTGGTGCTGTCGGAGCAGAATGCGCGCATGAGCCTCGCCATCGCCGATCGCGCCTACGTCGTCGAGATGGGCCGGGTGGTGATGTCCGGCACCGGGAAGGAACTGCTCGACAACCCGGCGGTGATCGAGCGCTACCTTGGTGTCGGCAAGGCGGTGGCAGTCGGTGGATCGACGCGCCAGACAGACCTGGTGTCCCGCCTTAAGCGTATTTTTGCGGATACCTCGCCGCGGGGCTGAACGGTCCCATTTTGCAGTCACCTTCCTGACGCTTCAAAGCCAGTCCTTTCCGGCTGGCCAAGCCATTGTCCCCACGCCTCGAATAAGAGCGAATATAGGTGGAGACTGCGGTGCGTCGACAGCCTTGGTATTCGATCCTCTACATCCAGGTCCTGATCGCGATTGGCCTTGGTGTCGTCATCGGGCATTTCTTCCCGAAGACCGGCATCGCGATGAAGCCGCTGGGCGACGGGTTCATCGCTCTGATCCGGATGATGATCGCGCCGGTGATCTTCTGCACCGTCGTTCACGGCATCGCTTCGATCGGCGACCTGCGCAAGGTCGGGCGCATCGGCGCAAAGACTCTATTCTACTTCGAGATCGTCTCGACCTTCGCACTGTTGATCGGCCTGATTGTGGGCGAACTGGTGCAGCCCGGCTCGGGCTTCAACATCGATCCGGCGACATTGAACGCGAGCGCAGTGTCGACCTACGTGACGCGCGCCAAGGAGGAGAGCATCGTTGCGCACCTCCTCAGCATCATCCCGGATTCGTACTTCGGAGCACTTGCGAAGGGCGACCTGCTGCAGGTCCTGCTCGTCGCCATCCTCGCTGGATTCGCCATCACTCATCTGGGCGAGCTCGGGCAGCGCATCTCGGCGGTCATCGACGCGATCGCCAAAATCTTCTTCGGTATCATCCGAATCATCGTCAAGGTGGCGCCGATCGGTGCGTTCGGGGCCATGGCTTTCACCGTCGGCCAGTACGGAATCGGATCGCTCCTGCCGCTCAGCAAGCTGATCGGCACCTTCTACCTGACGAGCATCCTGTTCGTGCTGATCATCTTGGGCACTATCGCCCGGTTCTCGGGCTTCTCGATCCTGCGCTTCATCACCTACATCAAGGACGAACTCCTGATCGTGCTCGGCACCAGTTCGTCCGAGACCGTGCTGCCGCAGTTGATGACGAAGATGGAGCACCTCGGCGCCTCGAAGCCCGTCGTCGGGCTGGTCGTGCCGACCGGCTACAGCTTCAACCTCGACGGCACCAACATCTACATGACGCTGGCGATATTGTTCCTTGCGCAGGCGACGAACACGCCGCTCACCATCGGCCAGTATGCGATGATCCTGCTGATCGCCATGATCACCTCGAAGGGCGCATCGGGCGTCACCGGTGCGGGCTTTGTGACCCTCGCGGCGACGCTCGCCATCATTCCCGACATTCCGGTCCAGTCGCTGGCCCTGATTCTCGGCATCGACAAGTTCATGAGCGAGTGCCGCGCGCTCACCAACCTGGTCGGCAACGGCGTCGCCACGGTCGTCATCAGCCGCTGGGAAGGCGAGCTCGATGTCAAGCAGCTCCACGAGATCATGAAGCATCCGGTCGTGCTCGGTACCGAGTTCGAATCGGAAGCGCTGAGGAAAATGGACGCGATATAGCGAGGTTGTCGCCCCCACTTACCAGGCGTGAGGGACGGTGGGACGTTGGCGACGCGGAGTGGGATCGCGAGGCTAGGTAATTCTCCACACTTCGGCGCCGCGAAAGAGTCACAATCCGGCTCTCGCGCAGCCGCAATCCATGCGCAGCATCCTCTCGCTCGCACCTTCGGTGTCGGGCACAACATTGGAGAGGACGATGAACATCCACAAGGCTGCTTTGGCTTCCCTTCTTGCGATCGGCATCGCCGCGCCCGCGTTCGCGCAGGCGGCCGGCACCGCGACGCCGGCGCTCGACCAGCGAGAGCAGAACCAGCAGAAGCGGATCGAGCGGGGAATCGACTCGGGTTCGCTCAAGGCGGGCGAAGCGGCCAGGCTCGAGAAGAAGGAGCAGACGCTTCAGAACAAGGAAGCGGCGGCCAAGAGCGATGGCAAGGTGACGAAGAAGGAGCACAAGCAGCTCACGCGGACCGCGAAGCGCGACAGCACCGCGATCGCCAAGGCCAAGCACAACAAGAAGGTCAATCCGAACCCACCGGGCGCCGGCAACTGATCATCGGCGTTCTCTGAGCGCCGAAACGACGAAGCCCCCGCGCGATGCGCGGGGGCTTTTTCCTTGGCCGCAGCTCTCGATGTGAGCCGCTATTTCTTCATCGCCTTCTCATAGTACGAGAGATCGACGTACTTGTAAGGGTCGGTGAGCTTCTTCTTGGGCTCTGCGTATTCGCTGCGCAGGGCCAGAAGCGTGCGCACGCCATCGATGTTGATCTCCGCCTTGCGGTTGAGCCCACCGTCGCCGCTGGTCAACGCCGCGTAGACGGCATCGATCTCGTCGTTCGACAGGTTCTTGAGATGGCTCTTCAGCACCGCCTTCGCGCCCGACTGGTCGGTGAAGATATAATCGTGCGACGCGACGATGGCGCGGATGAACGCAATCAGCTCCTTCTCGTGGTCCTTGGCCCACGCTTTCCGCACGACGTAGGCGCTGCCCTGGTACGGTTTGCCGAGGGCCTTGTTCGCGTCCTCGACGACGTTGAACCCGGCTTTCTTGGCGTTGGTGTCCTCTGGCGGGGAGACCAGCGCGATGACCGCCTTGTCGTCCTTCATCGCCTTCAGGCGGTTGGGCCCGCTGCCGGCGGCATAGGCCGTGTAATCGCGGTTCGGCTTGAGTCCGTGCTTGTCGAGAATTGCGACCAGCAACATTCCGTAGCCGCTGGTCAGCGCGTCGGTCGCGAGAGCCTTGCCCTTCACGTCCGCGTAGCTCTTGATCTCGGGCCGCGTCACCACCTTGTTCATGCCGGAGTGCACGCCCATGAAGCCGACGAGGTCGTAGTTATCGAACTTCACGTCGCCCTGACCCTCGACGTAGGCGATCGAGTTGTCGAACGACGTCGAACCGAGCTGGTATTTTCCGGCCATGAGGTTCTTGATCTCCTCGACCGATCCGCGCGTGATGTCCTGCTTGATGTCGAGGCCCTGCTTGGCGAAGAACCCTTTTTCCTGCGCGACCCAGATCGGCAGGTTGCTGGATCCGCCGAACGTCACGATGTCGAGATGGGTTTGCGCGGCGGCCGGAGCAGCTGCGCTCGCGGCGATGGCGAAGGCGATGAGAGCGGTGCGGGCGTTCATCGAGGTCTCCCTGTTGTGCGGCCCACACCTGCACGCTGCATGGGCCATTCATTGCTGGTGATTATGGAGGCCGCCCGGCTGCCCCGCAAACCGCACCGCTTTGCGCGACGCCCCCGCGGTTGCTTGACGCTGCCGGCGCTTTGCCGGAATAATTCAAATCGCTGAAAATCTTTTCTGAATTGCGAAAACGGCGGCGCTGCGTGCCGCCGCATTCCGCTTCGTCCTTCCCTTCGTCAGACCGGAGACAGCCAATGGATCGCATCAAGCCGCTGTTCACCGCCACCGCGACCGCTCTCGGCGGCCGTAACGGCCACACCGAAACCGACGACGGCATGGTGCGGGTCGATCTCTCGGTGCCGAAGGCGATGGGCGGACCGGGCAAGCCCAACACGGCGACGCCCGAGCACCTGTTTGCCGCCGGCTATGCGGCATGCTTCGGCGGGGCGCTCGACTTAGTCGCCAAGCAGCACAAGAAGGACGCGACCAAGGCGCGCATCACCTGCGCGGTGTCGATCGGTCCGCGCGACGGCGGCGGCTTCGGCATCTCGGTGAAGATGCGGGTCGAGGACAAGAGCCTGCCGCAGGCGGAGCTCATGCCGCTCGTCAACGAGGCGCACGAGAAGATTTGCCCGTACTCCCACGCCACGCGCAACAACGTCGACGTCCAGTTCGACGTCGTCGGCGCCTGATTACGTTCCTCAACCCTTAGCAGCCGAGCGCCATGAACGATCTCATCGAGCGGATGACCAAGGCCAACCCGATGGTCGGCACCCGCAAGTTCCTGTTCGATCCCTACAGCGATTGGATCAAGCGCGAAGGCGTGAACGTGGTGGAGGATTTCGGCGTCGACCTCGCCAAGGTCGAGACGAAGCCGTGGCCGCGCTACGATGCGCCCGGTGCGGTGGTGCATCTCAGGGGCAGGGGCGACTTCATGTCGCTCTTTGTCGTCGACGTGCCGCCCGGCGGCAAGACGATGCCGCAGCGGCATCTGTTCGAGGAACTGGTGTTCGTGGTTTCGGGACACGGCTCGACCACGGTCGAGGTGCCCGGCGAGCGGGATGGAGAAGCCCGCAAGCACTCGTTCGAATGGGGCCCGAACAGCCTGTTCGCGTTGCCGCTCAACACCCGCTATCAACACTTCAACGGCTCGGGCACGGAGAAAGCCCGGCTGGTGTCGGCCAACGACCTCGCGGTGATGATCAACATCCTCAATGACGAGGATTTCATCTTCGCCAACCCGGGTGTGTTCAAGAGCCGCGTCGGCAACGACGGCTACTTCGAGGGTGAGGGCGAGCGCATCGAGACCGCACCCGGCCGCTTCATCTGGGAGACTAACTTCATCGCCGACGTGGCGAACTTCAAGCTCGAGGCTTGGGAACAGCGCGGAGGGCGCAGCAGCAACATTCGCTTCTCTCTCGCCGACGGCGTCATGCACGCCCATACCTCGGAGATGGCGGTCGGCACCTACAAGAAGGGTCATCGCCACGGCCCCGACTTCCACGTTCTCATCACCAAGGGCAAGGGTCACTCGCTGCTGTGGTACGGCGAGGACAAGGATTTCGTCCGCATCGACTGGCATCCGGGCGTGGTGTTCGCGCCGCCCGACGGCATGTTCCACCAGCATTTCAACACCGGGCCGCAGCCCGCGCGCTATCTGGCACTCGCTTTCGGCAGCACGCGCCATCCGATCACCACCGAGAAGCGCAAGATCACGCTGGGCGTCGATGTCGACGTGAAGAGCGGCGGCGCGCAGATCGAGTACACCGATCAGGATCCGCGCATCCACGCGATCTATCTCGAGGAGCTGCGTAAAAGCGGCGTGAAATCGCTGATGGGTGAGTACATCGACGAATCGCGGTTTCTGACCGAAGCAAAATAAAAATCGAGGGGGAGCGAATGGGGACTCGCGCTCTGGGATTGGCCGTCGCGATGGCGGTCGCGGGATTCGCCGCGACCGCATCGGCCGAGGACTTTTACGCCGGCAAGACGCTCAGGATCGTCGTCGGCTCGGCGGCAGGCGGCGGCTACGACGGCGCCGCGCGGCTCACCTCGCGTCACATGGCTGCCTTCCTGCCCGGCAACCCGCGTATCGTGGTCCAGAACATGCCGGGCGCATCCGGCGTCAAGGCGACGAACTACCTGTATTCGATCGCCGAGAAGGACGGCACGGTGATCGCGGTGTTCAACAGCGCGATGCCCTATTACGAGGCGCTCGGCCAGCTCGGGATCCAGTTCAAATCGCGCGAGCTGTCATGGATCGGCGCCATGACCCAGGTCGCCAACGTCGTCGTGGTCTGGCACACGGCCGGCATCAAGACGCTCGACGAGGTCAAGAACCGCGAGGTCGTCATGGGGGCGCTCACCGACGGCGGGACGATGGGCGGCTATCCGTTACTGCTCAACTACTCTTTGGGCACCAAATTCAAGGTGGTGGCGGGCTACAACAGCGGCACCGAGGTCAACCTCGCGATGGAACGCGGCGAGGTCCAGGGGCGCGGCAGCAACCCGTGGTCATCGTGGAAATCGACCCACATGGACTGGATCCAGTTAAAGAAGATCGTGCCGCTGGTTCAGATCGGTCTGAAAAAGGATGTCGATCTGCCCGACGTGCCGTTGCTCACCGACCTCGCGCAGAGCGAGGAGCAGCGCAAGCTGTTTGCGTTCGTCTCGGCACCCACGGGCATGGAGCGGCCCTTCGCGGCGCCGCCGGGCATTCCGAAGGAACGACTGACGGAACTCCGGAGCGCGTTCGATCGGATGGTCAGAAGCGACGGATTCCTCGAGGACGCGCGCAAGACCAACACCGATATCGACCCGCTGAGCGGACCTGAGCTGGAGAAGGTCATCGGTACCGTGATGGCGACCCCGGCCAGCGTGCTGCAGCAGGTCAGAGTCGCCACTGGCGAAAAATAGTTTTCGCGCAATGTAAGTAACCCATCGTTTGAGGGGCTTTCATCCTGCTCCCCTTTGGCGTTTCTTCCCTCGGCATCGCGCGCTTGGACGTGATATAGGCGTCCGTCGCGCAATTCCTCACTGCCGGAGCGTTCCATGACCGAACCCGCACCCAAGGACAGCAAGTTCCTCCTCGACCCCTACATGGACTGGGTCAAGGGCGAGAACATTCCGATCGTCGAGGATTTCGGCGTCGATCTGCTCGCGATCGAGACCAAGCCGTGGGCGCGCCTCGGTACCGACGGCGCAGCCGTTCACCTGAAGGGCCGCGGCGACTTCATGAATCTGTTCGTCATCGACATCTCGCCGGGCGGCAAGTCGGCGCCGCAGCAGCACCTCTACGAGGAGCTGATCTACGTGCTGTCGGGCCACGGCTCGACCACTGTGGAGGGCGCCGACGGCAAGAAGCACACCTTCGAGTGGGGCCCGCAAAGCCTGATCGCGCTGCCGCTCAACGCGAAGTACCAGCATTTCAACGGCTCCGGCCGCGAGCGCGCGCGGCTCTCGTGCGCGACGTCGCTACCGCTGATGATGAACACCATCCACAACGACGCGTTCATTTTCCAGAACCCGTGGGTGTTCAAGGACCGCGAGGGCGAGGATCGTTTCTATTCGGGCGACGGCGAGTTCCTGCCGGTTCGTCCCGGCCGCCACATGTGGGAGACCAACTTCGTCCCCAACGTCTCCGAGCTCGAGCTTAGGAAGTGGGAGGCGCGCGGCGCCGCCGGAACCTCGATCGTGTTCACCCTCGCCGACGGCGTGATGCACGCGCACACGTCGGAGATGCCGGTCGGTACCTACAAAAAGGGCCACCGCCACGGCGCCGACTTCCACGTGTTCTGCGTCCACGGTCTCGGCTACTCGCTGCTGTGGTACGAGGGCCAGAAGGACTACGTCCGAGTCGACTGGCGTCACGGCGTCGTCTTCGCGCCGCCGGACGGCATGTTCCACCAGCATTTCAATACCAACCCGACGCCGGCGCGCTATCTCGCGATCGCCTGGGGCAGCCAGCGCTATCCGTTCGTGGAATCGAAGCGCAAGCACTTCGACACCGGCGTCGACACATCGCTGAAGGCCGGCGGAAACCAGGTCGAGTATGAGGACCAGGACCCTCGCATCCACGAGATCTATCTCAAGGAACTGACCAAGAACGGCGTGAAGTCGAAGATGGGCGAGTTCCTCGACGAGTCGAAGTACGCGGTCGCGGCGAAGTAATCGTCGATTCGCTCGCGGTTTTGCGCGGCGCGGCTCCCGGAGCCGCGCCGCAACCGTTTTCAGGGACCGCTTTCGGGCGCTGGATTGGGCGAAAACATCGTCCTATCGACCCTTTCCAGAATTCGAAACGCATTTCATAATCGCCCTTTACGGGAGAGCTTATGGAAAACCTCAACGATATCCTCGTCTTCGTGCGCGTGGTCGAGAAGGGCAGCTTCAGCACGGCGGCGAAGGAACTGGGGTTGTCGGCGGCCGCGGTGAGCCGCCACATCAACCAGCTCGAGCTCTCGCTCGGGGTGCAGCTTCTCAAGCGCTCGACCCGTCACCTGACGGTGACCGATGCCGGCGCGGATTTCTATAAGCGTTGCCGCGAGCTGGTGCTCGGCCTCGAGCAGGCGCGCAACGCCGCAATGGCCTACTCGACCGAACTCAAGGGGCTGCTCAGGGTCCACGCGACCCTCGGCGTCGGGCAACGGCTGGTCGCACCCGCGGTGAACGCGTTCCTCCAGGAATACACCGAGCTTTCGGTGGAGCTGACGATCGGCACCGAGCCCGTGAACCTGCTCGAGCGTGGCCTCGATGTGGTGATTCGCAGCGCGTACCTCTCCGACAGCAGTCTGAGCTGTCGCGAGCTCGGCGCCGTGCACTACTCGATCTGCGCGTCCCGCAGCTATCTGGAAAAGCACGGAACGCCACGCACGCCGCAGGATCTGACGCGCTTCAACTGCATCATTCACACCGGCCAGCCGGCGCCGAACGAGTGGCTGTTCACGAGCCCCGAGGGCCGCGAGACCGTCGTGGTTTCGGGGTCGCTGCGCACTAACAACGGCGTCGCGCTGTATGAGGCCGTCAGGGGTGGGCTCGGCATCGCGCGGCTGCCGGACTATGCGATCTCCGAGGAGGTCGAGACCGGCGAGCTCGTGCTCCTGTTCAGCGACGTGCGCGGCTGGGGCCGCAGCATCAAGGCCTTCTATCCGCGCAGCCAGCACCAGCCGGCCAAACTCACGGCGTTCCTCGATTTTATGGAGGCCTTCATGAAGCGCCGTGCGGCGCCCGTGTTGGCCAACGTAGCGGATTGAATCAGTTGGAGGATTCGATAATTACCGTCGAATCTGAAAAAGAACATTTTCGATACACCCGCTAACACCACGGGCAAGGCTGGGCTAACCTCCTGACAAACAAGCGGCCGATTGCAATCGGCCGCGTTGCAGGAACAGGCATCATGGCTCTCGTCGATGGCTTCAGCCATCTGACCGTTCAGGTCACCGATCTCGATCGCTCCGAGCAGTTCTACCGCGACGTCTTCGGTCTCGAGGTGGTCGGCCGTGATCTCGTCAGCGACGAAGGCCCCAATTCGCTGCTGGCGATGAACACCCGGCAGCGCGTGCTGCTGGTCAAGGTCGACCAGGTGACGCCGTTCCGCCCCAACTCGTCGAGCATCCATCACGCCTGGTATCTCACGCCGGAGCAGTTCGCCCGCGCCGAGAAGCGGCTGACGGCGATGGGCTTCGACATCACCGACAGCCGCAAGGACTTCCGCGCGTTCGGTGAGCGCAGCATGGACGTGTTCGATCCCGATGGTCATCGCTACCAGATCCAGGCCTACGGCCCCGAGGCGACGCAGATCATCATTGAGGACGTCGGCGAGGTCGCGTGCGGCAAGGCCGACGACTTCGCCGTCGGCGACGTGAAGACCTTCGTTAAAGGCAAATTCTTCGTCGTTCGCCACGAGGGCGGCTTCATCGCCCTGTCGCGTTGGTGCACGCACATGAACGGCATTCTCGCGTGGAAGAAGGAACACTGGCGCTTCTACTGTCCGATGCACGGCGCGTTCTTCAATCGCAAGGGCGAGTGCGCGACCCACGGTCGCGGTCTCGCGCCGCTGCGCCAGTATCCGCTGCGTATCGCCGAGGACGGCACGGTGTACGTGCGGACCGACAAGGTCATCGAGCGCCAGTCGTTCGATGCGTCGCAGCTCACGCCGGCGCCGAGCGCCGAGCCAGTGCGCGCTTGAGGAGGGAACGATGGCCGAGGTCCAGAGCCTGAGCCACAGCGCGATCTGCGTCCACGATCTCAAGGAGGCCGAGGACTTCTACTGCGGCATCCTCGGCGCGCACGCGCATGCCGGCGTCAACTTCATCACCGAGGACACGATCAAGGGGCGCTCGGTCCACAAGTCGGTCGTGCTCGAGGATTATCTCATCGCGCTCGCGCTCGCCGGCGACTTCATGCCGATGCCGCCCGACGAGCAGCTCCGTGGCGCCCACGGCTTCCGTCATGCTTTCACGGTCGGATGCGAGCGATTCAACCGCACTCTCGATGTCATGCGCCAGCGCGGAATCAAGTTCCAGGGGCCCGTGACTCATCCGGAGAAGGGCCCGTTCGGCCAGTCGATCTATTTCAAGGATCCGAGCGGCAATTTCCTCGAGATCCTGTGGCGTCGCGACGAAAACGTCGCCTACGACGCCACTCCTGAGTTCAACGGCGAGTAGGGACGAGCAAGTCAATGAACGTCACTCTGGCCGACCGCCCTTCTGCGCTCGACGTCGCCGGCATCGGCTATCTCGTCGTTCAGGTTGGTGATCTCGACGAAGCGATCGAATTCTATCGCCGTGTGTTGCGGCTTGATCTCGTCGGGCGCGACATTCTTCCGGCGAGCGGCAGCCACGCGGTGCTCGCCGCGGGGCGCCAGCTCGTCGTCCTTGCGTCCAATCCCGATCGCGTCGACCTGAAGGAGACCGGCGTCCATCAGGCGTATCGCGTCTCGATGCCGGCGCGCGATGCGATCGCAGCGGCGCTTGCGGGCGAGGGTGTCGAGGTCAAGGCCTACAAGGAAGATCGCCCGGCCGAGGAGCGCGACAACTTCTATTTCTTCGATCCGGCCGGGAATCGCATCCAACTCGTCGTCAGCGGCAACGCCAAGGCGCCGGGCATCGCCGGCATCGACCACGTCGCGATGCTCGTCGCCGACATGCTGCGGTCGGAGGACTTCTATCTCAACGAGCTTGGGCTCGCCGAGGATCACCGGGTCGGCTGGGCCACCGCCGACTACGTCCGCGCCCGGAAATGGGCGGCGGGCGAGGAGGACATGGCGCCGGGCACGCGCCGCCTCGACAAGCGCTACACTGTGATGGTCAACAAGAAGGTCGTGCCGCGCTGCAACATGCAGCTCTTCATGCGCGCGGGCGACGCGGTGCTCGGCATCTACCTCGCCAACCAGCACTTCCAGGAGCCGCCGGAGGAACTCGCGGTCGGCATGCCGCGCGTGGCGCTGGCGGCAAAGCGCGCCCAGCTCGACAAGACGGCGCGCGCGTTGCAGGCGAAGGGCCGGACGTTCCTTGGTCCGGTCGTGCATCCGGCGTCGGCGCCGGTCGAGGCATCGCTCTACTTCCGCGATGTCGGCGGCAACTTCCTCGAGCTGTGCGTCCCGCGGGCGCGCGGCTGATCAACGACAAAAAACTCACTGGGGCGGTGTTCATGGCTGAGCTTTATCCCTATCCGCGTTTCTCTCTCGCCGAGCGCGATCGCCGCTGGAAAGCGGTTCGCGCGAAGATGGCCGAGCAGAACCTCGACGTCATCGTCTGCCCGAACAACACCGGACACTCGACCGATTTCCAGTCGAACTCGCGCTACCTCAGCCACGTCGGCGGCGGCGGCGACGCCGACATCGCCGTGGTGTTCCCGCTCGATGGCGACATCACCGCGGTCGCGACCTCGGCGGCTCCGCGCTGGCCGACGACGCAAGAATGGACCAAGGACGTCCGCGAGGCGCGTCGTCGCTACGGCAAGGTCGTGGTCGATCGTCTCAAGGAGCTGAAGCTCACGCGCGGCCGAATCGGCATCACCGGCTTGGGCGGCGGCACCCGCACGCCCGAGGGCTCGATCGGTTACCGCTTCTGGCAGCAGATCCGCGAGGGCTTTCCCAACGCCGAGCTAGTCGACGCGACGCAGATCCTGACCGAGACCCGCTATGTCAAGAGTGCCGAGGAGATCGACGTCCTTACCCGGTCGATGGAACTGGTCGAGAAGGGCTACGACGCCATCCTCGCCACCGCGCGTCCCGGCGTGAAGGACTGGGAAGTGTGGGCGGCCGCGCAGTACGCGATGATGAAGGGCGGCTCGGAGATTCCGGTGCACTGCAACTGGGTCTCGGGCAAGAACCCGATCCGCACGCTGACCCGTCCGTCGCACCGCATTCTCGAGCGCGGCGATCTCATCATCAACGAGCTCGAGGCGTCGTGGATCGGTTACCGCTCCCAGGGCGTCCAGCCGACGTTCGTCGGCGAGAAGGATCCCGTGCACGAGGAGCTGATGAAGGTCCAGCGCGAGGTGTTCAACACGCTGCTGCCGAAGCTGAAGCCGGGCATCACCGTTCGCGAGCTCTCGCAGGCGAGCGAGGAAGCCGGACTCAAGGCCGCGCCGAAGAGCGGCCCGGCCGCCGGCGCGCTGTGCAAGCTCACCATGCACGGCCGCGGTCAGGGCGACGACGGCCCGATCATCACCAACCATGCGCGCGATCCCGAGCACCTGGCGGTTCAGCTGCAGGAAAACATGGCGTTCATTTTCAAGCCGTCAGCGGAAACCGCTTCGGGCCCCAAGTACATCTGCACCTGGGGCGACACGGTGGTGGTCGAGAAGAACGGCGGGCGGCGGCTCGGCAAGCGGCCGCACGATCTGGCGGTCGCCGGAAACTAGGACGGTCGCGGCCCAACACAACAATAAGGGCCGCGGACGAGTGACGGGAGCGACACGGCGGGCGGGCTACGCCCGTCGTGGGTCTGGGAAGGCAGAGGATGGTCGGGGCGCGGGCGATGATATTGGCGGCGGCGGGAGCGCTCGCGCTCGCGCTGGCCGTGCCCGTGCGCGCGCTCGACATCCCGGAGCCCACGCGCAAGATTCTCGCCGACCTCAAGCTCGACGAGGCCATTCTCAACGGTCTCGACAACGAACTCGCCGTGCCGAAGGACTGGCTCGACGGTGCCAAGCGCGAAGGCAACGTGCGCCTCACCGGCTCATGGGACGCCGACGAATTCAAGGCGCTGAGCGCGCCGTTCCTCGCGCGTTATCCCCAGATCAAGGTCAGCTATACCCGCGGCAGCTTCAACGCCCGTGCGCTCAGGCCGCTGATCGCCTTCCAGGAAGGCCGCTACATCGCCGATATCGTCACCGGCATCGGCGGCGCCATGCCGCGCTACATCGAGGCCAATGCGCTCGACGATCTCCGGCTGCTGCCGAGCTCCAAGAACGTCATCGACGGCATGAAGAGTGATCGCGGCGACTGGATCGGCATCCGCATCCGCTACTGGTGCATGTCGTACAACACCAACAAGGTGAAGGCCTCGGAGCTTCCCAAGACCTGGGAGGACCTGCTGACCCAGCCGCGTTGGCGCAATGGGCATCTCGCGCTCGCCAACCTGCCGCAGCTCTGGGTCTTGCCGCTGTGGGGCATGTACGGCGAGGAGTGGGCCGACCGCTACCTCAAGACGCTGTTCAACGAGGTGAAGCCGCAGATCCGCAAGGAGGGCGCGAATGCCGTCCTCAATCTGGTGATCGCCGGCGAATTCGATGCCGCGATCCCGTCGGCCGACTACCGCACGGCGCGCTACGTCGAGCGCGGCGCTCCGGTGAGCTGGCACTGCCCGACCCCGCTCCCTTCGGCGATTTCCGAGATGGCGATTCTCAAGGGCAGCCCGAACATCCACGCCGCGCGCGTGTTCGCGAACTGGCTGCTGAGCAAGGAAGGCCAGATCGCGCAATTCCGCGCCGATCGCGCGACGCCCATCCACAAGGACCTTCAGACCAAGACGTTCCTGATGTTCCCCGACGAAATCGCCGGCAAGACGATCGCGTTCCGCGATCCCGGACTCGAGGATCTGCACGACGAACTGCTCAATATCTGGAATCCGCTCTGGGAGAAGGTCCAATGATGTCCCGTGAGGACAACGAGGCGATCACCCGCGTCGGACCCGGAACGCCCGGCGGTTCGATGCTGCGCCGCTACTGGTGGCCGGTGTGGCTGTCGGCCGAGGTGACGAACAAGCCGGTCCCGGTGCGGCTGCTCGGCGAGGATTTCATCCTGTTCCGCGACGGCACGGGCCGCGTCGGCATGCTCGACATCGCCTGTCCGCATCGCCGCGCGTCGCTCGCTCTCGGACGTGTCGAAAGCCGCGGCATCCGCTGCTGCTACCACGGCTGGCTGCTCGACGCCGACGGCCGCTGCCTCGAGATGCCGGCGGAGCCCGCGGGCAGCCGCCTCCACGAGGACGTGCGCCAGCGCCATGCGCGCGTTCAGGAGGCGGGCGGATTCGTCTTCGCCTATCTCGGCCCCGATCCCGCGCCCGACATGCCGAAGTACGACCTCCTGTTCCGCCGGGACTGCGACCGTGCGGTCTGGATCAAGGAAGACCACTGCAACTGGGCACAGCGCGCCGAGAACGGCGTCGATCCCTACCACAGCATGTCGCTGCACGCGTCGGTATACCCGACGATGGCGATGAAGCGGCCGGAAGCCCGGTGGGATCCGAAATGGTACGGCTTCCGCATGCAGTCGGAGTATCCCGGCGGCAAGCGCAACGTCAGCCATCACATCTTCCCATCGACGACCCGCCGGCACGGCGCCCGCGTCGGCACCCGGCCGAGCGAGTACCTGCACATCCGCGTACCGATCGACGACACGCTGACCTACACGTTCTACGTCAAGGCGAACGTCCATCCCGACGGCCCGTACAAGACGGAGTCGCGCGGCATGCACCGCACGGTGCGCGGCGAATGGGCGCGCATTGAGGACGAGTGGTGGGGCCTCGAATCGTCCGATCAGGACCGCGCGGCGCAGGAGAGCCAGGGCCCGATCCATGATCGTACCCGCGAATTCTTAGCCACATCCGACCGCGGCGTCGTCATGTGGCGCAAGCTGATGCTGGACTCGATCAAGGCCGTCGCCGCAGGAGGCGATCCGCACGGCGTGCGCCGCGGCGCGAGCGACGACATCGTCCATTTCGACGCGGGCAAGAATTTTTCCGATCACGAGCAGGCGCTCGCCAGCGCCACTTGAAACAGCATCGAGAAGGAGAAGGGTATTGGCGAATGTAGCGATGCCGACCGACGGCACGGATATGTCGGAGCCGCAGGTCGACAATAATTTCAGCAGCAAGAGCGGTGACGGCGAGGGCAAGTTCATCCGTCCGCCGGCGTTCTACGACGCCTGGCAGAAGGGCGAGGGCATTCCGATCCACAAGGCGTTCCACCTCGATGACATGAACGACGTCGAGCTCGCGCCGTGGAAGCGCTTCGGCTGCGACGCCGCATTCGTCAACCTGGCCGACCCGTTCATCACCACGTCGATCATCATCGAGATCGCGCCGGGCGAGAAGACGAACATGATCCGTCACATGTTCGAGAGTTGGTGCTTCGTCGTGAAAGGCAGCGGCGAGACCATCATCGAGCAGCCCGGCCATGCGCGTCAGATCGTCCGCTGGGGCAAGCGCAGCCTGTTTGGGCCGCCCCTCAACACCAGCTATCAGCACATCAATAACGGCAGCGAGCCGGCCCGCATCCTGATGGTGACCAACGCGCCGCTGACGATGAACCTCTACCACAACGAGAAGTTCGTCTTCGACAACCCGTTCGTGTTCGAGGACCGCTTCGCCGGCGAGCAGGGATTCTTCAACGAAGGCATCACCAAGCTCGGCGGCCGGGTGGTGCGGACCAACTTCATCCCCGATACGCTCAACTTCAAGCTGATCCAGTGGAAGGACCGCGGCTACGGCGCCAAGTCGTTCCACATGTCGATGAGCGGCCATACGATGGCCTCCCATCTCTCGGAGTTCGAGGTCGGCACCTACAAGAAGGCGCACCGCCACGGGCCCAGCGCCCACGTCATTCTCCTCAAAGGTACCGGCTACTCGCTGCTGTGGAAGGAGGGCATGGAGCCGGTCCGGGTCGACTGGAAGGAGAACAGCCTGTTCTGCCCGCCGGAGTGGACCTTCCACCAGCACTTCAACACCGGGCCGGAGCCCGCGCGCTACCTCGCGCTCCGCCGCGGCGGCAGTCCCGAGCATCCGCTCCGCATCGGCATGACCGGCGGCGCCGGCGCTCCCGATCAGATCGAGTACGAGCAGGAACCGGAGTGGATCTACGACATGTACGCGGACGAACTGCGAAAGAACGGCGTGGCGATCGGGCAGCCGAAGCCGACGTACGGCGAAGTCCGCAACACGATCAAGCGCCCGGAAGCGAAGTCCTAGGATCGGAGACGGCCGTGCACTCTAGATGGTTTGAAGCTGTTGTGTGCGCCATGGCGCTCGCGGTCGGGGTGATGGCCCCGGCCGTGGCCGCCGACGCGTTGCCCAAAGCCACCGAGAGCATGCTGAAGGACCTCAAGATCTCGCCGTCGGTGATGGCGGGCATCGACCGGGAACTCACCATCCCGAAGGAGTGGACCGAGGGCGCCCGCAAGGAAGGCGCGGTCAAGGTGCTGGGCTCGTGGGATCCCGCGCAGTTCAACATCATGGTCGCGCCCTTCAAGGAGCGTTACCCGTTCGTGCGCGTCGACTACACCCGTGGCGAGTTCAACGCCCGCGCGCTGCGGCCTCTGATCGCTCTCAAGGAAGGCCGCTACGTCACCGACGTCCTCACCGGCTTCGGCGGCAGCACGCATTATTACCAGGAAGTGGACGCGCTCGAGGATCTGCGTCCGCTCCCCGGCTTCAAGAACCCGCTGCCGGGCACCGGAGATCCCGAGGAAGGCACATGGGTGGGCTCGCGCCTGCGCTACTGGTGCATGGCCTACAACACCAACCTGGTGAAAAAGGACGAGCTGCCGAAGGACTGGAACGAGCTCATCACCAATCCGCGCTGGCACAACGGCGTCATCGGCGTCAGCAATCGACCGCAGCTCTGGCTGCTGATGCTGTCGGGCGAGTACGGCGAGGACTGGGTGAAGAACTACATCGACAAGTTCTTCAACGTCACGAAGCCGCAGATCCGCAAGGAGGGCCAGAACGCCCTGCAGTCGCTGGTGGTGGCCGGCGAGTTCCAGATCGCGATTCCCGCTGCCGACTACCGCACCAAGCAATACGCCGATAAGGGCGCGCCGATCAGTTGGCACTGCCCCGATCCGGTTCCGCTCGCGGTCTCGCAGATCGGCATCCTCAAGGGCAACCCGCATCCCAACGCGGCGCGCATGTGGGTGAACTGGTTCCTGAGCAGGGAGGGCCAGGTCGCCCAGTACAAGTCCGACCTCGCGACGCCGTTGCATCGCGATCTGCAGACGCCGGATTTCCTCGCCTTTCCGGAGGAGCTGAAGGGTAAGAAGATCGCATCGCGCGAGCCCGAGGAAGGCGAGGTCGAGAGGCTGAACCAGATCTGGACCAGCTACTGGACCAGCGCGGGCGGCAAGTGATGAACGGGGGCGCGAAGATGTGGCGAAATCGGATTCTCGGCGGAGTCGTTCTCGCGGCGCTTGCGCTGCCGGTGTTCGCGGCCGACCTGCCGAAGTCGACGACCAAGATGCTCCAGGAGATGAAAATGGATCCCGAGATTCTCTCGGGCATCGACAAGGAGCTCAACGTTCCGCCGGAATGGATCGAGGCCGCCAAGAAGGAAGGCGTCGTCAAGATCTCGGCGACCTGGGATCCCGGCCAGTTCACCAAGATGGTGGCGCCGTTCCTCGAGCGCTATCCGTTCATCCGGCACGAGTATTCGCGCGGCAGCCGCCAGGAGCGGACGATGAAGCCGCTGGTCGCGTTCCAGTCGGGCCGTATCGTCGTCGATCTGGTGGGCAGCCTCGGCGCCAGCTTCGCGCTCTACAAGCAGGCGGGCGCGCTCGAGGACATGCGCGACCTTCCGACCTTCAACACCGTGCCGGTCGGCATGCGCGACGAGGACGGCCTGTGGATCGGCCAGCGCATGCGCTACTGGTGCATGTCGTACAACACCAACCTGGTGAAGAAGGCGGATCTGCCCAAGACTTGGGACGATCTCCTGACCAATCCGATCTGGCGCAACGGCCATCTCGCGTTGTCGGACCGCCCGAACCTGTGGGTCGGCAACCTGTGGGTCGCCGATGGCCACGGCGAGGAGTGGGGCAAGAACTTCATCACCCACCTGTTCCAGGACCTGAAGCCGCAGCTCCGCAAGGAAGGCAACAATGCGCTCGTGTCACTGGTGATCGCCGGCGAGTTCTACGCGGCGATTCCGTCGGCCGACTATCGGACCAAGCAATATGTCGACAAGGGCGCGCCGATCAGCTGGCATTGCCCGGAGCCGGTGCCGATGTCGATCTCCGAGATGAGCATGATCAAGGGGAACCCGCATCCCTACGCGTCGAAGCTGTGGGTGAACTGGTTCCTCAGCAAGGAAGGGCAGCTTGCCCAGTACTACGCCGACCAGGCGACTCCCGTGCACAAGGAGCTGCACCGCAAGGAATTCATTCCGTTTCCCGACGAGATCGAGGGTCGCAAGATCGCGTTCCGCGATCCGGTGGTGCTGGAGGAGACCCTGCCCCGCGTGTTCGAGGCGTGGAATCCCCTCTGGGAACGGGCGAAAGCGAACAAGTAGACAAGTGGCTGTGAGTGATAATACCTAGGGCTGCCCCGGGATTACCTACCCGCCGCATCGGCAACAGTGGGAATGTGAGATGAGCGTCCTAACCTCCTCCGGTATCGAACGGGTCCAGGTCCGCCTGCCGAAACTGGCGCTGGCGTCGGTGTGGAACTACGTCGTCTTCATCGTCGTGCTCGCGCTGGTTGCGGTGCCGCTGACGTTTCTGGTGCTTGGCAGCTTCAGCGCCGCGCGCCTGCCGTCGGAATTCTCGTTCTCGACGCTCAATCTCGACAATTACATCAAGGTCTGGACCGACCCTGGCACCTACGCGGTGTTCGGAAACACCGTGATCTACGCGGTCGGCAGCACGCTGGTTGGCATCTCGATCGCCGCGGCACTCGCCTGGCTGGTCGAGCGCACCGACATGCCGTTCAAGATCTGGGTGTACGCCGGCGTGCCGCTGACGCTGGTGATGCCCGGCATGCTCCAGGCCATGGCCTGGGTCCTGCTGTCGAGCCCGCGCATCGGCTTCATCAACGTGGCGCTCATGCACGTGTTCGGGCTCAGCAAGGCGCCGTTCAACATCTACAGCCTCGAAGGCATGATCTTCATCGAGGGCCTCCGCGCCGTGCCGACCGCATTCCTGATGCTGGTGCCGCTCCTGCGCTCGATGGACCCGGCGCTCGAGGAGGCGGCCGCAACCTCGGGCGCGCGTCCGATGTCGTCGCTGCGCAAGGTGACCCTTGGGCTGATGATCCCGGGCCTTCTCGCGGTGACGATCTATCAGTTCACCAGCGTGCTCGAAGGCTTCGAGGTTCCCGGCATTCTCGGTTTACCGAGCGGCATCTACGTGTTCTCGACCAAGATCTACACGGTGCTTCACTCGGCGTCGGCCCTGCCGGCGTACGGCGAGGCCAACGCGCTCGGCATGGCCTACGTCTTCATCGCCGTGGTGGCGACATGGATGTACAGCCGTGTCATCGGCAAGTCGGAGCGTTACACCATCATCACCGGCAAGGGCTACCGGCCGAAGGTCTCGAAGCTCGGCGTGTGGAAGTGGCCGGCGTTCTCCATGGTCATTGTCTACTTGGCCTTGTCGACGATCATTCCCTTCCTGGTTTTCGCTTACGTCTCGTTCCTGCCGTTCCTGCAGGCGCCGTCGGCCAAGGCGTTCGCGAACATGTCGTGGGCCAACTACGACACCATCTTCCACACCGAGCAGCTTGGCCACATGCTGTGGAACACCTTCATCATGACGGTCTGCGTCGCGACCGGCACAGTCATCATCTCGTTCATAGTCTCGCTTGTCGTTGTGCGCACCCGGTTCTGGGGCCGCAAGGTGCTTGATCAGGTGGCGTTCATTCCCCACGCCATTCCCGGCATGGTGATGGGCCTCGCGCTGCTGTGGATTTATCTGCAGATCGACAAGCTCGGCGTCGGCCTGTTCGGCACCATCTGGTCGATCGTGATCGCCTTCATCATCGGCTACATGTCCTACGGCACGCGCGTCATGAACGCAGCGCTGCTCCAGGTCCATAAGGACCTCGAAGATGCGGCGAAGATGAGCGGAGCCCGTCAGTGGCGGGTGATGTGGCGGGTGTTCGTGCCGCTGCTCCTGCCCGCCATCACCGGGGTGTGGATCTGGTCCGTGCTTCACGTGGTGCGCGCCGCCGGTAAGCCATTGATTTTGGCTGACGGTTCCGAGAACGAGGTGCTCGCCATCGTGATCTGGAACATGTGGGACCAGGGCTACGTCGAAGCCGTGGGCGCAATGGGAACAATATTGATGATCGTCATGGTTGGGGTCACGCTGGGCTTGCGCGTGATCGGCTTCGGCCGCGGCGCGCACATTCAGGGAGCGGGACAATGATCACAATCAACAACCTTCACGTCCGGTACGACAGCGAACGAGGAACGGTCCACGCCGTCCAGGGCATCAACCTGAACGTCGAGAAGGGCCAGTTCTATACGCTGCTCGGGCCGTCAGGCTGCGGCAAGACCACGACGTTGCGCTGTCTCGCCGGCCTCGAGCAGGCGACCGAGGGCGAGATCTCGATCGGCGGCGAGGTGGTCTACTCGTCGACCCGCCGCATCGTCGTGCCGCCGTACAAGCGCGATATCGGCATGGTGTTCCAGTCGTACGCCATCTGGCCGCACATGAACGTTTTCGAGAACGTGGCGTTTCCGCTGCGCGAGATGCGCGGCCGCTTCAGCCGCGCCGAGATCAAGGATAAGGTCGCCAAGGCGCTGCACCTCGTCCAGCTCGACGGACTCGAGGATCGTCCGGCCCCGTTCCTGTCGGGCGGCCAGCAGCAGCGCCTCGCGCTCGCCCGTGCGTTGGTTCGCGAGCCGAAGGTCCTGCTGCTCGACGAGCCGCTCTCGAATCTCGACGCCAAGCTGCGCGAGGACACTCGTGTCGAGGTCCGCGATCTCGTGAAGCGTCTCGGCATCACCACGGTGTACGTCACCCACGATCAGCTCGAGGCGTTGACGATGTCGGACACCGTCGCGGTGATGGATCGCGGCCACATCGTCCAGGAGGCTTCGCCGGTCGAGATCTACCGCATGCCAAAGCAGCGGTTCGTCGCCAATTTCATCGGCCTCACGAACTTCCTCGAGGCCAAGATCACGCGCCCGCCGAACGGCGACGGCCTGGGTGAAGTCGCGACCTCGAGCGGTCAGCTGCAGTGCATCCTGCCGACCGGCGCCGCGATCGGCGATAAGGTCGTGGTCGTGGTCCGCCCCGAGGACATCGGACTTTGCACCGACGCGCCCTCGTCATCGAACAACGTGCTTGAGGGCAAGGTCGCCGCGGCGTCGTTCCTCGGCGATGCGATGGAGTTCCAGGTTGCGGTGAGCGATGCCCTGGTCCGCCTCAAGCTGCACCCGACGACCTCGGTGCAGAAGGGCGACACGATCCGCTTCCAGTTGCCCGCCAAGAGCTGCCGCGCGCTCGCGTCCTGAGCACTGGCCCCTGACCGGGGCCCTATGAGCATGATGCCCGGCCGATCCGCCTAAAGCGCGAACGGCTGGGCGTCCGCTTCCTTGAACTGAAGTCCGAAGCCGAGACGGCCGAGGTCGGGGCGGATCGATCCGTCCTTGGCGACGGGCGCGCCGTCGAACAGCATCTGCTCGACGCGGACGTGGTCGTAGTACCACTCGATGTTTTTCAGCCTAGGGGCCGCGCATGCCATCGCCAGATGCAGGGCGGGCGCAGTGTTGGTCGACAGGGGCAGGCCGTAGGCGTCGGCGAGCGCTGCTGCGCGCATGAATCCGGTGATGCCACCGCAGCGCGTGCCGTCGACCTGCATCACGTCGACGGCCTCGGCGTCGAGCATCTGGCGGAAGTAGAACGTCTCGTAACCGTACTCGCCGGCGACCACCTCCATCCCGGGAGGCGACCGGTCGCGCAGCAGGCGCAGGCCCGAGAGATCGTCGCTCGACACCGGTTCCTCGAACCAGGTCACGCCGAAATCGGCGAAGCGCTGGGCGAAATGGAGCGCCTGCTTGCGCGACAGCGCGCCGTTGGCGTCGACGTAGAGCTCAGCCTGATTGATTGCCGAACGGGCGATGCGCGCGCGCTCGAGATCGCGCTCGGGCTGCCCGCCGACCTTCATCTTCACCGCCTTGCAGCCGTCGCGCACCACCCAGCGCCGCAACTGTTCTCGTAGGCGGTCGTCGTCGTACGACGTGAATCCGCCGCTGCCGTAGATCGGGATCACCATGCGCTCGGCGCCGAGCAGGCGCACCAGCGGCAGGCCGAGGAGCTTCGCCTTGAGGTCCCACAGCGCGCAGTCGACCGCCGAGATCGCGTTCGCAGACAATCCGCGCCAGCCGAGATTGCGCACGGCACGGACCATCGACAGCCAGAGCTTCGGGATGTTGAAGGCGTCCTCGTCGCGCACGACCTCGAGCAGCACGTCGTTGACCACGTCCGCCGCGGCGATGCCGGAGTAGGTGTAGCCAATGCCGGTCTTGCCGCCGGCGATGACCTCGACCAGCACCAGGGTCGTGGCGTTCCACTGGAAGGTGCCGTCGGCTTCGGGCGCGTCGGTCGGGATGCGGAACGCGCGGGCGCTGAGGCGTTCGATCGGGATGTCGCTGGTCGAGGAGAGGATCACGCGGATCGCCTTCGTTCAGGCAGCTTTCGTTCAGACAGGCGGAAACGGCACCGCGGGCGGGCGCCGGCGACCGGTGTAAACGAGCGATGCGCGTACCGAGTTCCGCGCCAACAGGCCGCCTGGCGGGGAACTCACGACCCGCGCGCGGAGTTCGCGCCTTGGGAGAAAGAGAGGCACCAGATGGGTTTCTTTGGTCCGCGGCGGCCGGTACGCGGCCGCGTCGCCGTCGTCACGGGAGCCAGCGCAGGCGTCGGCCGCGCGGTGGCCCATCGATTCGCATCGGAAGGTTGCCTCGTCGGCTTGATCGCCCGCGATGCCGCGGCGCTCGCCGACGTCGAGCGTGAGATCGCGGAGACGGGCGGCCGCGCCATGGCGGTGGCCGCGGACGTCGCCGACTCCGAGGCGGTGTTCAATGCCGCGCGCACGATCGAGGACGGGCTCGGCCCGATCGACGTCTGGGTCAACAATGCGATGCTGACGGTGTACGCCCCGGTGATGGCGACCAGCGCCGACGAATTCCGCCGGGTCACGGAGGTCACCTATCTCGGCTATGTCCACGGCACCATGGCGGCGCTGCGGCACATGCGGACACGCAACCGCGGGACGATCATCCAGGTCGGCTCGGCTCTGGCCTATCGGAGCATCCCGCTGCAGGCGGCGTATTGCGGCGCCAAGCACGCGATCGTCGGCTTCACCGATGCGCTGCGATCCGAGTTGATGCACGACCGCTCAGGGATTGATGTGACCGTCGTTCATCTTCCGGCGGTGAACACACCGCAGTTCGACTGGGCGCGCACCCACATGTCGACGGAGCCCCGGCCGCTCCCGCCCGTCACCCAGCCCGAGCGCATCGCCGACGCCATCTTCGGCGCGGCACTGCGACCCCGTCGCGAATACTGGGTCGGTTGGAGCACTGTGGAGGCGATCCTCGGGAACATGGTGGCGCCGGGATTCCTCGATCGCTATCTCGCCTCCAGGGGTTACGAGGGCGAGGCGACGGGCCGGCCGGTTGCCCCCGGGCGGCGCGACAACCTGACGGCCCCCGTGCACGCGCTGCATCGCACCCACGGCTCGTTCAACCGCGAGGCACGTGCGTCGGCGCCGGCATTCATCAGCGCCGATGTCCGCGGTGTGCTCGCGGTCGCCGCCGCCGGACTTGTCGCGCTCCTCGCCGCGCCGCGACTGTTGCCCAAAGCTCCGAAAGCGACCGCGCCGGCGTTGCGGCTGAGAGCGCGGCGGGCGCTGAAGCGGGCATGAATGGCGGCTTTCCGCCGCGGTGCTGTCCGCTGCGTGACCAAAATATGTCACTCGTCCGCGACGGCATGAGGTCGCAATGTGCGGTCGCCGCGCGGCACGTGCCGCGCCTTGCCGCGTCCTGCCGGACCGCGGAAGTGAGGTCCGTTGTAATGCCATTCGGTTCTCGAAACGAAACGTGGCCTTACCGCGATCCGTCTCGTCGCGTTTCGTCTTCCTGCGGTTTCCGTAATTCGACACTTCGACGCCACTGCGTGAGCAGGTGCCGTTCGTGACCCGCGCGTCGGCAGGCACCCGGCTGCGGACCTTGTCGCGCGTGGTGTTGGCTGCGGCGATCGTCTTTGCGCTCGGCGGCGTTGCCGGACTCGTCATCCAGACGCGCGGCGATGACTCGTTTCTGATCCAGATGGCCTGCGCCGTCCTGGGTGCCGCATTGCTGGTCGCCGCCGGATTGCTCGTTGTGGTCGATCGCGTGGCCCGGGAAATGTCCGAGGAACGAGACGCCGAACGCGATCGCAGCCGGACCGAACTCGTCAAGGTCGAGGCGGATCTACAGGCGCAGCGCACCGAGCGCGAGAAGGTTGAGGAGGCGCTGCGCCAGAGCCGCAAGCTCGAATCGGTCGGCCAGCTGTCCGGCGGTATCGCGCAGGACTTCAACAATCTGCTGACCGTCATCAAGGGCAACCTGAAGCTGATCGATCGCCGCATCGGCGAAGGCCGGACGGACGTGCGCCATCACATCCATCTCGCCACGGACGCGCTCAACCGCGCGGTTGCGGTGACACAGGGCATCCTCGCGTTCTCACGCCGCGAGTCGCGCCCGCCCAAGCCGGTCAATCTGGCGCGGCTGGTGATCGGGCTGTCCGAGCGCATCCGCCAGTCGGTCGGCGACCGCATTACGGTCGAGAACCAGCTCGACGGCGATTGCTGGACCCTGTGCGACGACACGCAGATGGAGAACGTGATCGTCAATCTGGTGATCAATGCCCGCGAGGCGATGCCGCGCGGCGGCCGCCTGATGATCGAGACGGAAAACGTCCACATGAGCCCAGGCATGGCGCCGTTCGAGGGCATTCCCGAGGGCGACTACGTCCGGCTGCGTGTCTCGGACACGGGCGTCGGCATGAGCGACGAGGTGCGCCGTCGCGCGGCCGATCCTTTCTTCACCACCAAGGACGATGACGGCGCCGGCCTCGGCCTCAGCATGATCGTCGGCTACGTCAAACAGGCCCTCGGCTATTTGCATATCGAGAGCACGCCGGGTAAAGGGACGCGGGTCACGATCCTGATGCCGCGCCACGATCTGTGGGGCGTGTCGGACGAGGCCCTGGCGAGTTTCACCGAGAGTTCGCCCGCCGACAGCATGCCCGAACTCGCCCCCGACGTCCGGGTGCGGGTGCCGACGGTGCTCATCGTCGAGGACGAGCCGCTGGTGCGCACGCTCGCCGCCGAGACGATCCGCGAATACGGCTTCAATGTCATCGATACCGCTCACGGCACCGATGCCCTCGACATCATCAAGGCCGGCGCCGAGATCGATCTCCTGATCAGCGACGTCCGGCTGCCCGGCGTCGGCGGCTATCAGCTCGCCGACATCGCGCTCGCGCGGCGGCCCAACGTGAAGGTGATCCTCGTCACCGGCTTCGCCCAGGATCCGGTGCCGGAGAAGTTGACCCGTGCCGGCGTGAAGATCTTTTACAAGCCCTACGATCTCGACGTGCTCGCGACGACGGCGCGCGAACTGCTCAAGCAAGGCGTCAACCACCCCGCCTGAGCGACGCTGTCCCGTGGCAGACGACGGCTGACGCGCCGTCCTGTTCCGTGCGAACCTCCGCCGCGGTTCGATCGCGGAGGTTTAGGTGGAGCCATCAACAGAGCACGTGGACGCCGGGCATAAGCCGGTCCCGTCCGTCGGTGCGATTTTTCTCGGATTTCTGCACGTCGGCATGTTGGGCTTCGGCGGCGTACTGCCGATGACCCGGCGCATGCTGGTCGAGGATCGTCGCTGGGTGAACCCCGCCGAATTCGTCGATCTCCTCGCTTTCTGCCAGTTCCTGCCCGGCGGCAACATCATGAACCTGTCGATCGCCATCGGCCTGCGCTTCCGTGGGCCACTCGGCGCGATCGCCGCGATCACCGGGCTGTTCGCGGCACCTGCGTTGATCGTCGTAACCCTCGGCGTGATCTACGAGCGTTACGCGCAGGAGCCGCGCGTCGCGGCGGTCTTCGCCGGGCTCGCCGCCGCCGCCGCCGGGCTCGTGATCGGAGCCGCGCTCAAGATCGCTGCGCCGCTCCGCCGCAAGCCGGTGTCCCTGTTGCTCGCCATCGCTTGCTGCGTCGCCATTGCGGTGTTCCGCGCTCCGTTGTCGGCGACCGTGCTGGTGATGGCACCGCTGAGCATCCTGCTCACCTGGCAGCTCGAATCATGAGCGGCGTGTCGCTCGTCAGTCTGGCGCTGATCTTCGCCGAGCTGTCCCTGCTCGCGTTCGGCGGCGCGAACTCGGTGCTGTCGGAGATGCAGCGCCAGATCGTCGACGTGCAGGGCTGGATGTCGGCGAGCGAGTTCAGCTCGCTGTTCGCGCTCGCCCAGACCGCGCCCGGCCCCAACATGATGGTGGTGACGCTGATCGGCTGGCGCCTTGCCGGGCCGGTCGGAGCCCTGGTCTCGACGCTGGCTTTGATCATCCCGTCGGGCGTGCTCGCGGCGTTCACGGTGACGCTGTGGCATCGCTTCCGCGACAAGCCGTGGCGGCGCATCGTCCAAGGCGGGTTGGTGCCGGTGAGCGTCGGGTTGATCGCCGCGGGTGCCGCCGTGCTGGCGGTGGCGGCGGATCGCGACTGGCGGCTCGCCGTCATCACCGGAGCACTCGCCCTCGTGCACTACGCCACCAAGCTGCACCCGCTGTGGCTGCTGACGATCGGCGCGGTGTGCGGCCTCGTCGGCTTCGTCTGAACCGACGGTCCTGAGGCTTACGCGCGGCGACTCGGCTCCAGCGCCGCGAGCACCCGCTCGGGCGTGAGTGGCGCGGTGCGCAGGCGGACCCCGATCGCGTCGTAGACGGCGTTGCCGATCGCCGCCGGCACCGGGGCGGATGCCGCTGGGTGCCGCAGCGGCAGAGATTGCCGGCCAGCGCCGAGCGGATCTCGTCGTCGGACGGGAGCGGATTGCGCCGCAGCAGCGCCACCGAGGTCATGATCATGCCGTTGGACCAGTAGCCGCACTGCGCGGCCTGCTCCTCGACGAACGCCGCCTGCACCGGATGCATGCGGTCGGCGAGCCCAGCCCCTCGAGGGTGACGATCTCGCGCCCGGCGGCGTTGGCGGTCGGCATCTGGCAGGTGCGCACCGCCTCGCCGTCGATCATCGCCGTGCAGTCCCGCATTGACCGAGGCCGCACCCGAATTTCGGGCCGTTCAGCGCCAGCGAATCCTGAGCGCATAGAGAAGCGGCATCGCCGGATCGTCGACCGCGACCGTCCGGTCCTGTCCGTTCACACGCAAGACGATGTTGGCCATCGGAGTCCTCCCGGTTCTCCCCCGCAGCGGCCGCATTCTCCGGCGGCCTTTTGTGCGAGGATACCCACGGGACCGCGGCGACGGTCAACGGGACCGGGCCTCTATTTCATTTTCTTGAGGCGCTCGTCGCGGCCTCACGAAGGCTGGTGTCGGCGCCACGACGGCTTGTGGTATGACGACGGCCGACATCCATCTGTGACCGCTTCCCCAAGCGACTTTCCCCGAGTGACCTTCTCCCCGGACTTCTCCATGAAAAGCATCGATGCGCTGAAAGAGGAAATGATCGTCGCCGGCCGCATCCTGGTGGCCGAGGATCAGGGCGATCTCATATTCGGCCACGTCACGGCGCGCTTGCCCGACGACGCCGCCCACTTCCTGATGAAGCCTCACACCATCGGGCTGGAAGAAATGACGCCCGACAACATCATCACCGTGAACCTCGAGGGCGAGAAGGTCGCGGGGCACATGCCGCGCCACCTCGAGGTGTTCATCCACTCGGAGATCCTGCGCATCCGCCCCGACGTGCAGTCGGTGGTCCACACCCACGCGCCGTACGCGGTCGCGTTCTCGTCGCTCGGCAGGCCGCTGCAGCCGGTCGGCCACGAAGGCTCGGTGTTCTGCGACGGTCTGCCGGTGTTCTCGGAGACGTCCGACCTGATCATCGACCAGGCGCGCGGCAAGGCGGTGGCGCGGGCGCTCGCCAAGTACAATGTGCTGCTCTTGCGCAACCACGGCGTTGTCACGTGCGGGCGCACGGTCGAGGAGGCGACGATCCTGGCGCTTCACCTCGAAAAGGCGTGCAAGATCCAGCTCATGGTCGAGGCCTGCGGCGGCGCGAAGCACGTCAGCACACCGGAGGACGCCAAGGCCAAGAAGGGGCGTATCCTGCCGCAGTCGCCGCAAGTCTTTTCGTACCTCAAGCGCCGCCTGTGCGGTCATTCGCATCCGTAATTCTCGATTCGTATCAGGAGAGCGTCATGACAGACCTTCGCACTATCCGCACCGACGTCGTCGGCAGCCTGCTTCGCCCCGAGTACCTGAAGGACGCGCGCAAGAAGCTCGACGAGGGCAAGTTCGACGCCGCCGAGTTCCACAAGCTCGAGGACAGGGCGGTGCGCGAATCCGTTGCGCTGCAGGACGCGGTCGGCCTCGACGTGCTGACCGACGGCGAGCAGCGCCGCCTCAATTTCCAGGAGAGCTTCGGGTCCGCGGTCGAGGGCTTCGATGCCGGTGCCTCGAAGGTCCACACCTACGAGCGGCGCGTCGAGGGTGCGGCGCCGGGCCAGCGCTGGGAGATCCCCGAGCTCGGCAGTCACGGGACGGCGGTATCGCACCGCCGTCCCGTCGTCAGCCGCCTCAAGCTCGTCCGCAACATTCCGCTCGAGGAATACCGTTACGCGTCGGGCGTCACCAAGACGCCGGTCAAGGTGACGCTGATCGGGCCGGACCGCATCTCGCAGCGCTTCGCCTACGAGGAGTCGGCGGACGTCTACAACGGCATGGACGAGTTCGTCGCCGACGTCGTCCAGATCGAGCGCGACATCATCAAGGGGCTGGCGGACGCGGGCTGCAAGTACGTGCAGATCGACGCGCCGGGCTTCACCGCCTACGTCGACGAGCCGTCGATGGACCAGATGCGCAAGCGCAGGGAGGACCCGATGGCGAACTTCTCGCGTTCGCTTAAGGCCGAGGGCGCGGTGATCGCCAATTTCCCGGGCGTCACCTTCGGCATCCATCTCTGCCGCGGCAACCAGCGCAGCATGTGGCACCGCGAGGGCACCTACGACGCGATCGCCGAGCGGCTGTTCAACGAGCTGCCGCACCAGCGCTTCCTGCTCGAGTACGACACGCCGCGCGCCGGTTCCTTTGCGCCGCTGCGCTTCGTCCCTAAGGGCAAGACCATCGTCCTCGGCCTCATCACCACCAAG
>DATJIG010000099.1:0-12911 GCA_035493495.1 Alphaproteobacteria bacterium | reverse complement strand
TCGACCTTGCCGGCGACGAGATCATTGAGCACCGGGCCGGTGCCGGTATAGGGAACCAGCGTCGGCTTGATGCCGATCTGAACGTTGAACATCGTGCAGGTGGTGTGCGAGACCGAACCCGCGCCCGCGTGCGCCTCGTTGATCTTGTCCTGGTTGGCCTTGAGATAGGCGACGAAGGACTTGAGGTCGGTCGCCGGGAAATCCTTGCGCGACACGACGATGATCGGGGTTCCGGCCGCCATGCCGATCGGAGCGAAATCTTTCACCGGATCGTAGCGCAGCTTCGGGTACATCCCCGGCGCGGCGCCGTGCGTGCCCATGTGGCCCATCTCGATGGTGTAGCCGTCGGCGGGGGCGGTCGCGGCGCGCGTCGAGCCGGTGGTGCCGCCGGCGCCGACGACGTTCTCGATCACGAACTGCTGGCCGAGCGTCTTCGACATGTGCTCGCCGACGATGCGGGCGATGATGTCGGTCGGCCCGCCGGCAGCGAACGGAACGATCACGGTGATCGGATGATTGGGGTATCCCTGCGCGTGCGCAACCCCGGTCAGTCCGAGCGCCAGCGCCAGCGCGATGACGAACTTCTTCATGCTTCGCTCCCTGAATGTGAACATGATGAACGTTATTCCTGAAACACTTCTTCGCGCCCCTTGCGGATCGACGGGATGACCGCGAGCGTCACGATGACGATGCCGACGAAGAGGAGCCCGGCGGAGACCGGGCTGGTGACGAACCCCAAAAGGTCGCCACGGCTGATGATCATTGCCTGACGAAGCTTCTCCTCCATGAGGCGCCCGAGCACGAAGCCGAGCACCAGAGGTGCCGCCTCGAACCCGAACTTGTAGAAGGCGTAGCCGAGAAGACCGAACAACGCGGTCAGCACCACGTCCGACGGGCTGTTGTTGATCGAGTAGATGCCGATGCAGCAGAAGATCAGGATCGACGGGTACATCAGCCGGTACGGCACCTTGAGGAGACGGACCCAGGCGCCGATCAGCGGCAGGTTGATGATCAGCAGCATCAGGTTGCCGAGCCACATGCTGGCGACCATGCCCCAGAACAGGTCGGGGCTCTTCGACATGATCAGCGGTCCGGGGATGACGCCGTGGATGGTCATCGCGCCGACCATCAGCGCCATCACCGCGTTGGGCGGAATGCCGAGCGTGAGCAGCGGAATGAACGCGGTCTGGGCGCCGGCGTTGTTGGCGGCCTCGGGACCCGCCACGCCTTCGATGGCACCGCGGCCGAATCGGCGCGGATCCCTGGCGATTTTCTTCTCGACCGAGTAGGAGGCGAAGGGGCCGAGCACCGCGCCGTTGCCGGGCAGGATGCCGAGGATCGCGCCGATGGTCGTGCCGCGGACCATCGGCTTCCAGAGCTGGCGGAAGTCGTCGCGGCCGGGCAGCAGCCGGCCGATGGCACGGTGGATGACGTCACGGGTCTCGGGAGTCTCGAGGTTGCGCACGATCTCCGTGAAGCCGAACAGCCCCATCGCCAGCACGGCGAAGTCGATGCCGCCCTCGAGATCGCTGAGATCGAGCGTGAGCCGCGACTCGCCGGTCTCGATGTCGGTGCCGACGGTCGACAGCAGGATGCCGAGAAAGATCATCGCAACGGCCTTCAGCAGCGAGCCGCGCGCGAGAACGATGGCGAAGGCGAGGCCCATCGCCATCAACGAGAAGTACTCGGTCGGGCCGAACAGCAGCGCGAGCCTGGTGAGCGGAAGACCGAGCGCCGCGATCACGAGGGTGGCGACGGTGCCGGCGAAGAACGAGACGATGGCCGCCGTGCCGAGCGCGACGCCGGCGCGGCCCTGGCGCGCCATCTGGTGGCCGTCGAGGACGGTGATGACCGAGGTCGCCTCGCCGGGGATGTTGACGAGGATCGCCGTGGTCGAGCCGCCGTACTGCGCGCCGTAGTAGATACCGGCCAGCATGATGAGCGATCCGGTGGGATCGACCTTGAAGGTGAGCGGCAGCAGCATGGCGATGGTGGCGATCGGGCCGACGCCCGGCAGCACGCCGATCAGAGTGCCGATCAGGCAGCCGATGAAGCACAGGCCGACGTTCTGGAGCGACAGTGCGACGCTGAAACCGAGCTCGAGATTCGAGATCATGTCCATCGCGCGCCCTCAATAGCCGATGAGCCACGGCGCCACCGGAATCGGCAGCGAGAGGAGGAGCCGGAACAGGACCAGACAGAACGCCGTCATCGCGATGCCGAAGACCAGGGTTTCGCGCCACCGCGTCTCGTGGCTGGCCATGCCGCTGAGGATGATCAGGAGCGGGCCGGCGACCGCGAGCCCGAGTGGGCGAATGGCGATCGCGAAGACGATCGCGGCGCCGAACACGAACACCGGTCCGCGCATCGCCCATCGCTCGAGGGTCGGACCGTCGTGCCGCAGCGCGTTGAAGGCGAGGATCACACCGCACAGCGCAAGCAGAACGGCAAGCGCGTGCGGCACCATGCCCGGCCCGAGCTGACGGAGCGTGCCCATGCTCAACTCGGCGCTCTGCCAAAACGCGAAGATACTGATGGCGATGAGAAAGAGCCCGGCGGCGAGATCCTGCGGCGATCGCACGCGCGCGAGCGCCTGGCGAAGGAAACCGCTGCGCTGTGCCGCCTGCGCCGGATTGACTGAAGTCATATCGCCTCCGCCCACGCAGTCAGGTTTTAACCAAATGCGTAGTTTAACTCATAGGTACAACCCCCTCGACCCAAAACCAAGCACGCCGCCGCCCAGTGGGGCCCGTGGATGCACCCAAGTGCTTGCGCCGCCTCGAAATGTCTCCGGGTTAACAGAAGGCCCAGCCCGGAGGTTAACCGGCCTACCGCCCCGATGGCCTGCCGTGCTAACGGTGCCTGCCCCAGGGCGCACAGCTCCGCAGCGATCCGGCCGACGTTGACACCCGACTCCAGCACCCCACCGACCCGACGCGCTCTTGCCTCGTGGTGTCTCTACGACTGGGCCAACTCGGCCTTTCCCACCGTCATTCTGACGTTCGTGTTCGCGACCTACTTTACCCAGGCGGTCGCGCCCGACGTGGTGACCGGCACGGCGCAATGGGGATTCGCGCTGACGGTGTCGGGCCTCCTTCTGGCGGTCGGCTCGCCGGTGCTCGGTGCCATCGCCGACCGCACCGGGGCGCGCAAGCCGTGGCTCGCCACCTTCACGGCTCTCAGCGTCGCGACCACTGCGGGGCTCTGGTACGTCGGACCTTCGCCGACGTTCGTCGGCCTTGCCCTCGCCCTCGTCGTAGTGTCGAACTCCGGATTCGAGTTCGGCACGGTGTTCTACAACGCGATGCTGCCCGACTTGGTGCCGGCGTCGCGCATCGGCCGGCTGTCGGGATGGGGATGGGGTATCGGCTATGCCGGCGGGCTGGTCTGTCTCGTCATCGCGCTGTTCGTGCTGATCAAGCCGGAGACTCCGCCGTTCGGCCTCCTCAAGGCGAACGCCGAGCACGTGCGCGCGGCGGCGATCCTCACCGCGCTGTGGTTCGCGCTGTTCTCGCTGCCGATCCTGCTGTGGACGCCGGACCGACCGTCGCGGCGCGTCGGGCTCGCGCGGGCGGCAAGCGAAGGCGTGCGGGCTTTGATCCACACGCTCATCAACGTGCGCCGCCACCGCGCGGTCGCGCTCTATCTCATCGCGCAGATGATCTACACCGATGGGCTGAACACGCTCTTCGCGTTCGGCGGCATCTACGCCGCCGGCACGTTCTCGATGCCGCTCGAGGAAGTGCTGATGTTCGGCATCGCACTCAACGTCACCGCCGGGATCGGCGCGATCAGCTTCGCCTGGATCGACGACTGGATCGGCTCGAAGCGCACCATTGCGATCGGGCTTGTCGCAGTCACCCTGCTGGGCGCCGCGATTCTCGTCGTGCAGGACAAGACGCAGTTCTGGATTCTCGGCGTCGCGCTCGGCGTATTCTTCGGGCCGATCCAGTCGGCAAGCCGCTCGCTGATGGCGCACCTCTCGCCCGCCGGCATGCGCACCGAGATGTTCGGTCTATACGCGCTTACCGGCAAAGCGACGGCATTTTTGGGCCCGATGGTGCTCGGCTGGGCGACCCTCGCCTCGGGCAGTCAGCGCGTCGGCATGGCGACGGTGCTCGTGTTCTTCATCGCCGGGCTGGGTCTGCTCCTGCGGGTGCGCGATCCGCGTCAGGCGAGCTAGCTCCGCGTCGCGTAAAACACGCGGGCGGGCCCTCCGTTCGCCACGTCGCGTAGGCGACGGCGATGAGGAAGATGAAAAACGCCACGATCGTGAAAACCAGATAGGCCATTTCGCCGGTGGTCATGAGAGCCTCCTTCGCCTGAAGCAGCGGGCAAAGGATCGCAGCGCCGTGACGCAACGGCCTTGATTCAGATCAACGAAAAATTGACCGTCAGGCGGTGCGGGCAGCGGCTGCCGGACGATGCACGCGCTTCGCCGGGAACAGGGCGCTGACCTTGGTGCCGCGCCCGGGCTCGCTCTCGACGACGAGATGGCCGTCGTGGAGTTCGACAAGGTTCTTCGAGAGCGGCAAGCCGAGGCCCGTGCCCTCATGGCTCCGCTGCAGCGAGTTGTCGACCTGATGAAAGGCCTTGAGCGCGATCGCGACCTCGTCTTCGGTCATGCCGACGCCGGTGTCGGTCACCGAGATGGTGATGCCGCCGACCGAGTTCATCGCCGCGCTGAGCGTCACGTGGCCGTCGCGTGGTGTGAACTTGACGGCGTTCGATAGCAGGTTGAGCACGATCTGCTTGATGCGCAGCTCGTCGCCGCGCAGGGCGGGCAGGCCCGGCGCGATGTCGGTGTTCACGCGCACGCCCGCATCGTTCGCCCGCTGCTGCACGAAGCGGCGGCAGGTCTCGGCGATTGTCGCGATATCGATGGTGTCCTCGTGTAGCACGAGTTGCCCCGCCTCGATCTTCGACATGTCGAGGATGTCGTTGATGATGGCGAGCAGGTGCTGGCCCGAGTGATGGATATCGTTGGCGTAGTCGCGGTACTTCGGATGTCCGGTCGGCCCGAGCGCCTGCTGGGCGATCAGCTCCGAGAAGCCGAGAATGGCGTTGAGCGGCGTGCGCAGCTCGTGGCTCATGGTGGCGAGGAACTGCGACTTCGAGACGTTCGCGACCTCGGCCTGGCGCTTGGCGTCACGCAGCTCCTGCTCGGCGAGGATATCGGCGGTGACGTCGCGCGCGCTGCCGCGGTAGCCGAGGAACTCGCCGGTGGCGCCGTAGATCGCCTTGCCGTTGACGGTGACGAAGCATACCGAGCCGTCGTCGTGAGTGGTGCGGAAGGTGAAGTCGCGGAACGCGTCGTGCCTCTCGATCAGCTCGAGGTGTTCGCGCCACTGGGCGACTTTCTCGAGCACGTCGGTGGCGATATCGGGCGGCGTCTTGCCGAGCCAGCGTTCGGGCGAGATGTTGAAGGCGCGAATGCGATCGCTGACGTAGACGACGGCGTGGTCGGATCCGGTCTGCCAGTACCAGTCGGATGCGGTGTCGGCGTAGTCCTGCAGCCGCTGCTCGCTGGCGCGGATCCGCGCCTCGACGGCGGCGCGGCGGCCGATGTAGAGGTACTGGGCCCACGAGAAAAACAGCGCGATGCCGGACGAGCTGATGAAGACGAAGGCGCCGATGCCGATGGCGTCCATCATGGCGCGGCGCAGGAACCCGTCGGCGCGGACGCTGAGCACGAAAGCGCCCATCACGTCATTGAGCTTCCATGGCTCCCTGCCGGCGCTCATCTGGTTGTGACAGTCGACGCAGGACTGCTGGTTGGCGATCGACGGGAAGACCGTGCGCAGCACGGTCTCCTTGCCCGCCCGGACGAACATCGTCTGCGGCTGCGGGTTGGACGTATCGGAGAAGCGGCGGATGACCTCGGCGGTCTGTTCGTCGCCGGGCGGCGTCGCGATCTCGCGGCCCTTGGTGCCGACCCACTGGAGGCGGAAGCCGTCGTCGGTGGCCCGGCCCTTGGTGAATCGTTCGATCGCGTTCTGGCGGAAGGTCGCCGGCACCGGTGCGCCGGTCGCGAGATGCTCGGCCCGGACCGCCGTATAGGTGGTGACGAATGCGTCGACAAGTCCGAGCGCCGTCGCCTTCTGCTCGCCGGTGCTGGTCTGGAACCAGCGGATGCTCGATGCGTAGAAGCCGTAGCCGACCAGCCCCGCCAGCAGCGCGCAGAGCACGGCGAATGCCAGGAAGCTCTTGCCGGTGCGGGAGCGGATAAAATCGGCGGCTACGAGCCATCGCAGCGCCGGCGTCTGCTCGGAGACGACGGTGTTCATGGCCGGCAGTATGGGAAGGGCCCGTAAAAAACGTATTAAAAACCGCGTGTCACAGTTCACGCCGCCCTAAGGTACATTCTCCGGAGAAACCGGGTCTGGCCACGCCGAGGTCAGTGCCGGAAGTGGCGCATGCCGGTGAAGACCATGGCGAGACCGGCGTCGTCGGCAGCTTTGATCACCTCGTCGTCGCGGATCGAGCCGCCGGGCTGGATGACGGCGGTGGCGCCCGCGGCGGCGGCGGCGAGCAGGCCGTCGGCGAACGGGAAGAACGCATCGGATGCGACGACCGAGCCCTTGGCGCGGCTGAGCGATTCGCCCGCGGCCTTCGCGGCCTCCTCGGCCTTCCAGGCGGCGATGCGCGACGAATCGACGCGGCTCATCTGACCGGCGCCGACACCGACGGTGGCGCCGCCCTTGGCGTAGACGATGGCGTTCGACTTCACGTGCTTGGCGACGCGGAACGCGAACAGGAGATCGGCAAGCTCGGCGTCCGACGGCTTGCGCTTGGTGACGATCCTGAGATCGTCCGCCTTGATGCGGCCCGAGTCGCGGGTCTGGACGAGGTAGCCGCCGGCGAGCGAGCGCACCTGCAGGCCCTGGGCGGCGGGATCGGGCAGGCCGCCCACCGCGAGCACGCGTACGTTCTTCTTCTTGGCCAGCGCCTCGAGGGCGCCCGGCTCGTAATCCGGCGCGATCACGACCTCGACGAACAGCTTCGCGATCTCGGCGGCGGTCGCGGCGTCGAGCTTGCGATTGGCGGCGATGATGCCGCCGAAGGCCGAGACGGGATCGCAGGCGAGCGCGTTCAGATAGGCGTGCTTGAGACTGGACCCGAGTGCCACGCCGCATGGATTGGCGTGCTTGATGATGGCGATCGCCGTCTGATCGAACTCGGCGACGCACTCATAGGCGGCATCGGTGTCGTTCAGGTTGTTGAACGACAGCTCCTTGCCCTGGATCTGCTTCGACGTCGCGACGCCGGGGCGCGGATGCAGCCGGTCGATGTAAAGGGCGGCCTGCTGGTGCGGATTCTCGCCGTAGCGCAGCACCTCCTGGACGTGGCCCGCGAACGAGATGTTGGGCGTGAAGGTCTCGCGCTCGATGCCGGCGAACCAGCCGCCGATGGCGGCGTCGTAGGCGGCGGTGCGCTGGTAGGCGCGGCCGGCGAGCTTGCGGCGGAGCGCCGCACTGACGGCGCCGTTGTTGGCCTCCATCTCGGCCAGCACGCCTGCGTAATCCGCGGCGTCGGTGATGATCGTGACGAACGCATGGTTCTTGGCGGCGGCGCGGATCAGCGCCGGGCCGCCGATGTCGATGTTCTCGACGCAATCCTCGAATTTGGCGCCGCGCTCGACCGTCGCTTCGAACGGGTAGAGGTTGATGACGACGAGGTCGATCGGCTCGATGCCGTGGGCCGCCATTGACTTCTTGTCCTCGGCGTTGTCGCGCCGGGCGAGGATGCCGCCGTGGATCGCCGGGTGCAGCGTCTTGACGCGGCCGTCCATCATCTCGGGGAATTTCGTGACCTCGGCGACGTCGGTGACCTTGAGGCCTGCGTCGCGCAGCGCCTTTGCCGTGCCGCCGGTCGACAGCAGTGCGACGCCGCGCTTGGCGAGCGCCCGGGCGAAGTCGACGAGCCCGGTCTTATCGGAAACGGAGAGAAGCGCGCGGCGAATCGGGGTCGGTGCGTCGGTCATAGCGTCCGTGAGGGTAGAGACGTGAAGGTCAGGCGCTGGCGGCCGCCGGCGCGGGCGCAGCATATTCGGGAACGAACTCGCCGAGCAAGGCGAGCGCGCCGTCGCGGTCGCCGCCCCGCGACCGGGCCTCGATGGCGGCCAGCCCGATCTCGAGCCGGTCGATGTCGGTGGTGCGGGGGCGGGCGACCAGGATGCCGCCGTAGCGGGTCGGCTCCAGCGGCTCGCCCGAGTGGAACAGCTCCTCGGTGAGCTTTTCGCCGGGCCTCAGGCCCGTGATCTTGACGGTGATGTCGCGGTCGGGGCGGAGGCCTGCGAGTCGGATCATCTGGCGCGCCAGGTCGACGATCTTGATCGGCTCGCCCATGTCGAGGACGAACAGGCGGCCGTCGGCATCGTTTTCTGTCGCCTCGATGCCGAGAACGCTGGCTTCGAGCACCAGCTCGACCGCCTCCCGCACGGTCATGAAGTAACGCTTCACCTCAGGGTGGGTAACGGTGAGCGGGCCGCCGGCCTTGAGCTGGCGCTCGAACAGCGGCACCACGGAGCCGGTCGAGCCCAGCACGTTGCCGAAGCGCACCGTGACGAAGCGGGTGCCGGCGCGGCCGCGGCGGGCGATGTTGAGCGCCTGGCAGTAGCTCTCGGCGAGCCGCTTGGTGGCGCCCATCAGCGACGACGGGTTCACCGCCTTGTCGGTCGAGATCATCACCATCGCCTCGACGCCGGCGTTTCGGCAGGCGTCCGCCATGTTGCGGGTGCCGATGGCATTGGTCAGCAGGCCCTCGAGCGGGTGGGTCTCGACCATCGGCACGTGCTTGAGCGCGGCCGCATGGAAGACGAGCTCCGGCCGCTCCTCGGCGATGACGCGGCGGATGCGCTCGCGGTCGCGGACGTCGGCCAGGATCGTTCCACGCGGCAGCTCGCCGTGGCGCTCGCCGATCTCGAGATCGATTGTGTAGAGCGCGAACTCCGAGGCATCGAGCATCGCCAGGCGCGCCGGACCGTAGCCGGCGATCTGGCGCGTGAGCTCGCTGCCGATGGTGCCGCCGGCGCCGGTGACGAGCACCCGCTTGCCGGCGATCATCGCCTGCATCTGCGCGCGATCGAGCACGGTCTGGGGACGGCCGAGCAGATCCTCGATGGCGATCGGACGCAGCTCCGTGCGCTCGCCGATGCCGGTCTTGAAGTCGGTGGGGCGGGGCAGGCGCGCGACCGACAGGCCGAGCGCATCGGCGCGGTCGACCAGCGCCCGCAGCGCCGGACCGGCGACGGTCTCCTCGGCGATTAGCAGCCGCTGCGGACGGTCGCCGCGCACTCCCAGCCGCCCGACCGCCGCCTCGAGCCCGGTCAGGCTGCCGATCACCTCGCAGCTCCGGATCTGGCGACCGATGCGGTCGCCGCGCTCGTCGATGATGCCGACCACCCGGTACTCGCCACCCCGGCCGGTCTCCATGGCGCGGATGAAATTCTCGGCGACGTGGTTGACGCCGACCAGCGCTACCGGGATGCGGTTGTCGCCGTAGCGCGACTTCCAGGCGAGGCCGGACAGCCCGCGATCCTTGTAGATGCGGAATAGGACCCGCGGCGCGCCCAAGAGCGCGATCAGCACGAACCAGTTGATGATCAGCGACGAGCGCGGCATCAGCTCGAGGCGCGTTACCCAGAACAGCACCACGACGAAGATCAGGATGATCAGGGTGACGGCGCGGACGATGGCGAACACGTCCTCGATCGAGGTGAAGCGCCAGACCCGCTGCGGCATGCGGAACGCCACCAGCACCGGGATCGCGACCAGCACGAACAGCGGTGTGCCGATGAAAACGAGATCCGCCGAATAGCGGACGGGATTGACGCCGAGCCGCAGGTACAGCGACAGCACGAAGGACGCGGCCGCCATGACTCCGTCGAACGCCACGGTGGCTGCGCTGCGCGCCAGAGTGCGCGTGGATAAGTCTTTGATTGAACTCAACTCAGGTCTCACTCAGGAGGTCGGCTGGGTCATTGTCCGGGATCGCGCGATCAGGCGCAATCGGCCTCGGGCGCGGCGGAGTCTCCGCGACGGCCGAACCGGCGCAACAGCCATCCCGTGGCAATCGCGGCCAGCACGATCGCAGTGATCGGAAATCGAAAGGCCAACGCCGCCAACGCGATCAGGGCCGCGTTGAGGCCCGCGATCTCCAGCACGACGGTGTCATGGGTATCGCCCGCAGCGACCGCGCGCTGGTAGGCGTGCTCGCGGTGAGCCCGCCACACCGGCTCCAGGCGTGCCGCGCGCGAAAGCAGCGTCCGGGTGGCGTCGGCCCAGTAATAGGCGGGAAGGATCAGCGCCGTCGGCCAGTGGCCATCGGCAGCGAGCGCGATCATCAGCCAGCCGCCGAGGAAGCCAAGCGGAACGCTGCCGACGTCGCCCAGGAAGATGCGGGCGGGGTGCCAGTTGAGCACCATGAATCCGGCGGCGGCGGCGGCAAGCGTGAGTCCGAGCGGGGCGATACCCACTCCGGCCGCCATCCCGCCGCCCAGTGCCGCGATGACCGCCGCGCCGAGGCCGAGGCCGATGGTCTCGACGCCGGTGATGCCGTCGATGCCGTCCATGAAGTTGTAGAGGTTGATGAACCACACCCAAAGCGCGCCGGTGAGCAGGCGGTCGAGGACGAGCGGTAGCGCGCCTTGGAACACGAGCCGGTCGCCCGGCAACGCGATCAGCACCAGCGCGACGGAGGCGATGTGCGACAGCAGGCGCGGCGCCGGCGGGAGCCCACGCACGTCATCGAGCCAGGACACCGCCGCCAGGCTCGCCGCCGCGACGAGCACCAGCCAGTGGGTCGCCGTCGCATCGCTCGCCGCGCCGAGGGCCACCCAGGCGAGGAGCGCCACCGGGACCACAGCGATTCCGCCGCCGCGCGGCGTCGGCACGCGATGGCTCGAGCGCTCGTTGGGCCGGTCAATGATGGCCCGTCGGGTGAGAAAGCTGAGCGCGAACGAGGTTCCGCCCCAGCTCGCCGCGACGGCGACGACGGTGAGGGCTGCGAGCCACAGCGGACTCACGTCTCGGCTCCCGCCGTGGTGCTGGTGGTCTCGGTGGCCCGCTCGGGCACGCGCCGAAGCGCCCATTTCACGATGATGCCGTCGGCGGCCGTCGTGCCGTCGACCACGAGCTGGCGCGTGCGCCTGGCCACCTCGGCGCCGACGTAGATGCTCTCGTCGAGGCGGATAGTGCCGCCGCGCGCCGCGAACCGCCAGCCGGCGCCCGAGGGCAGCCGCAGCAGCACGCCGCCGTCCTGCAGGAGCGTCGCCTGCACGCTGGGATGGAGATGGAAGCGGATCGCGACGGCGCGCGGCTTGCGCCGCTTGCGTGCGCCCTTGCCGTCGGCGGGCGCCTCGAGAATGTCCTCGCCACGCACGTCGTCGCCGCCGGAGGCGACGTAGAGCTTGCGGCGATGGACGAATCCGAACTTCGCGACGTAGCCGTCATGGCCGCGCTCGATCCACACCGAGCCGTCGGCCTCGTCGCGGCCGCCGGCGATGGCATTGGCGCGGTGCTTGTAGGTCGCGCCGGCGCGGGTAAACGCGATTTCGGTCGAGTTGGTCTCGGCGAGCGACAGCGTCGAGTGCGCCGAGGTCGCGCGCATCGCGGCACCCCAGCGCGGATCCTCGGTCGGACCTCCGCCGCAGTTGACGACGAGCCGCTCCTTGCCGATGCCGAGCTCGAACGACAGCGTGCCCGCGAACGCGCAATCGGCGGCTAAGGGCTCGGGCCCGCCGCTCTCGAACAGCAGCATCGATCGGCCGGCCTGGACGCGCTCGAAGCCAGTGTGGGGTGCCGATGCCAGCGGCTTGCCGCGCGCCTCCGACTGTGTGAGGACGACGTCGATCAGCCATGACTCGCCCTCGTGGCTGTCGTTGAACAGGGCGAGCGCCCCGTCGCCGTGGCGGAAGAACCGCAGCATCGGCGCCATGCGGTCGATCGCTTGGGTCAGCGACTCGGGGACCTCGGCGGCGGCGGCACGCAGCGCGAGCCTGATGTCGACGAGATCGCGCAGCACTGCGAGCTGGCGTTCGGGGCTGCGCGAGATGTGGCCGCCGTCTGGCCGCACCTGCCTGGCGAGCTCGGTCTCGAGCCGGCTGAGCGCCTGGGCGAGCCGCTTGCCCGGCGCGAACAGGAGTGCCTCGGCGTAGATCAGGCCGCGCAGCACGGCGATTCGTGCCGCCGCGGGTGCGGGCGGCATTTTGATCAGCCAGAGGTGGCGCGACTGGCGCGCGAGACTCTGGCGCAACGTCGCCTCGAACGTCGGATCGCCGCCGACCGCGAGGAACTCGTAGTGAGCGAGCCACGCACTGATGCGTGCGGCAACGACGTCGGGCCGGAACGCAATCGGCGACCAACGCGACTGATTGGCGATCCAGTCGGTGATGCGCGCCCGCGCCGCGGTCCGCGCGGCGTCGCCGCCGGTGGCGCGCAGGTCGCGCAGCCACGTGAAGCTGTTGAGATAGGTCTGCCCTTCGAGCGGCAGCTCGGTCGGTGTCCAGTTGAAGCTGGGCGCCGGTCCGCCCGGCGCGCGGGGCCGCGCGATCTGCGCCGTCGTCCCGTTCCACACGAAGCGCCCGTCGATCAGCAGGCGACCGTGCGCCGAATCGCCAGGCCACGGCTCCTGCACCTGGGCATGGATCGCCTGCGGAACGCGCCCCAGCAGGAGAAGTCCGCGATGGATTGGGCCGCGGTACCAGGCCTGGTTGAGGCCGCTGGGCGCGACGCCGGGCCGTGCCCGCGCGCCGTCGGTCCCGCGCCCGTCTTTCCGCGCCACGGGCGCTCTCAGCGCCCGCCGCGCAGGCGGCGGATGTTGTCGCCGTAGGCGTTGGCGCCGCCCTCGAAGGTGGCGGTGCCGGCGACGAGCACGTCGGCGCCGGCGTCGATTGCCTGCTTCGCCGTCGT
>DATJIG010000098.1:0-10827 GCA_035493495.1 Alphaproteobacteria bacterium | reverse complement strand
GGCGAAGCGGTCGTGCTCGACGCGACTCTCGTCCTGCGCTGAGCGACATCGGTTTCGATTGTTATTTGGGCCGGAGGTTTCGAGGTTCAGCGGTCGCTGATTGCGACCTCACTTCGGAGCGCCTTGCCCTGCCGCCCTTGCCTGGCTCTGCCTCACCGACGCCATCTCGACCTTCAATGGAACGCCGTCCTTACCGGCATCGACCTTTTCGGTCGCCTGCAGGGTGATGCGGTCGGGCGGCGCGTTGGCTTCACTCAATTCCTTGACGATCCCTTCGCCGCGCGCCTGGGCCAGTTCCTGCAGTTTGGTGTCCGGCATCTCTTCCGCATCGCGCAGCTTTAGATAAAGGAGGCCGTAGAAATCGGCCCCTTTGAGCGCCTCGATGTCCTGATCGCTCAGGCTCGACTTTGTGCCGAAAAGACCCGTCAGCGCCGACATCACTTGGCCCCCGGTGGTCTCAGGGAGCTCCCCGGGATTGGCTTTGCGGTAACCCTCCTTCAGACCGGCGAGCGCGCCGCTTCCGAACTTGTCGGCGTAGAGGTCTTCCAACGCTGACCGCACCTTGGGCTGGTCGGTGGTGATCGGGCCGGGATCGCCGTCGGTGGAAAGGCCGAGCTTGCCGGCCAGCTGCTTGCGTAGTGCCAGATCCTGGAGCGCAATACGATCAGCATTGGCCCATGTGCCATGAACCGTCACCATGAGATTGGGCCGCTGGTTCAACGCTCCCGCGAATTGCACCAACTTCTCACGCTCGGACGGCGATAAGGTCGGCTGGCCTGGCTCGAAAACGAAGCCTTGGAAATCCTCGCCACCTCCGAACAACGCGCCGAGAGCGCGGAACGGTGCCGTGACGACCTTCGTCACCACGTTGACGAACGCATCCCAAACGATCGCGCCAATGCTGAACTGAGGATCGTCGAGGCTGCCCTTGACCGGCAGGCCGAGATCGATCCGGCCTTTCGAATCCTCAAGGATGGCGATGGCGAGATCGAGCGGCAGATCCTTCGCCTCGGGGCTTTCGACGCGCTCGCCGAGGACCAGTCGGTCCATGACGACCTTGTTGTTGCCCGTCAGCTGACGATTCTTGATCTGATATTGCAGGTTGAGCGTCAGCTTTCCGGAATTGATGCGTCGTCCCGCGAACGTGGCGGAATAGGGCGTGAGACTCTTCATCTCCACGTTGTTGAACACCACGTTTATGTTCAGGAGATTGGTGGGGTCGACCAGATCCAGTTGACCTTCAGCGCGCGCCGAGCCGTAATTGTCGATCTGCCCTCCGAGCTTGACCTGAGCCGGTGTGCCGCCCTGGGCCGACGATATGTTCAGGACCGTTCCGGCGAGGGCATGGATGTGCGTGCCGAACGGCAGCGCCAGCGATCGGTCGGCGAATTCGAGCTGACTGTCCTGTATCTGCAGGCGTTCGATGTGCACCGGGAAAGGCGACGATGCCGATTCCGTCGCTGCAGGCGGCTGATTGTCCGACGGCTGCTGCCGGAGAATCTTGCCGAGATTGGTCGACTTGTCCTCGGCAATGAGGAGTCGCGTATCGAGACCGTTGAGCACGAGCTCACCGATGTCCACGCTCTTGGGAGTCGCGGTCAACGTGCCGGTGCTCAGCGATTTCCAGGCAAGAAATGGGCGACTTGCGTCGCCCTCGACAATCCGCAGGTTCTGGACCGCGAACGAGCCGGTGTATCGGCCGCCTTTGGCGTCGTAGGTGGCGTGGCCCTCGCTCGACAGCGCGCCGTCGGCGAGCGTCAGGGTGGTGAAATGGCCGAGATAGGGCTGCGCCGGCTTGACCGCCAGACCATCGAGTTTGATCTGCATATCCGCCGATGTATCGGCGGGCACGACCTTGCCCTCGGCCGAGAAGGTCCCGCCATCGCGCGAGCGAAAGGCGAGATGTGCCGGCAACGGCGTTGCCATGTCCTCGCTCACGCCGCTGACCTCGGCCGCAATGTCCTGTAAAGCGATGTCCGCTGCCGGATCGATCGTCCGGTCGCGGAAACCGGCGCTGAACCCGTTCAGGGTCACGTGCTCGACGCGGTAGTGCCAGTCGTTCGCCGTGGCGGAGGAGGGGCGGTCCGTCGGCGCGGCGGCATCCTTCTTCTCCGGCGGCATCAGGTCGAGCAGGTTTATCCGACCCGCGGCGGTGCGCTCCGCCTTGAGGCCGCCGCCGTTCACGGCGATCGTATCGATGGCGACCCGACGTTCGCGCAAGTCGAACTGCCCCCCTTTGAGATCGATTCCGTCAAAGGCCAAGGAGGCGTTTGTATCGGTCTTGCCCTGGACGCTGAAGCCCTTGATCCCGACCGACAGATCATCGAGCCGGACATCGAAGCCATTGTCGGTCGTGCCGGCCTGGTACTGCGTCTCCAGACTGGCCATGCCCTCGGGGGCGGCTAGTGCCGGCGGCATCGGCGCAAGCGTGGCGACCTTCGCCAGCGGGAACGCGTCGACCTTGATGCTGCCGGCGACGGAGAACGGATTGAGCGCGATCTGCCCATCCCAGTGGATGTCGGCACCGAAATTGGTATTCGCCGTGACCTCGTATTTGCCTGTCTCATTCGGTAGCGTGGAAAGTTCCGTCAGCTCGATGTCGATCGGCAGGACGCTGGCGGACCATTCCGGGTTCGTTCTGCGGTCGGCGAGATCCACACGCCCGTCGGAAAGCGAGAATTTCCGGACGATCAGTCGCGGCGGCGCCGAGGGTTTCTGTTCCTCGGGCGGAGTCTCTGCCTTGCTCTGCAACGATTCGATCAGGTTGCTCCAGTTGAGCTGACCTTCGCGCAGAAGCTCTACGGACGCCGCGAGCCCCTCCAGCCGGATTTCGTTGAAGATATAGGCGCGGCGAAACACGCTGACGGGAGAAAAGTCGATCAGCAGGTCCTCGAACGACAGCAGCGGCTTCCCGTCCGGGTCGGCAAGGTGAAGATTCCTGAGCCGCAGGTCGAGCAGGATCGGATTGAACGACGGCCGATCCATCGTCAGCTGATGGCCACCGTGCTCGTGGATGTACTTTTCCGCCTGCGACTGCAGGATGGCGGGCAGCGCGAGCCAGCCGAACAGCAGATACGTGGCCAGAACGGCGGCGACGCCGATGAGATAGGGCTTCAGAACCGGAAACGCACGACGGACACGCACCGATAGGGACGCGACGATCGTCGTGTGAGCCGTCGGTGCGCTCTCTGTGCCTGCCATCTTCGAAGCCCTGATTGGTCGCTACCCTATGTTACCGGCTGACTCCGGGCACCTCAAAGACCGAGCCGCCGCGCTGCGGGCGGGTGAGCAAACCGCCCCATCGCCATAAACGAACGGGGCCGGTCCAGGCCCTGTTCGTTTCATGTGGATTGGGTGACGAGAATGAACCGGAAGCGACCGAATTTACGGTAATACCGTCATCGTCCGGCGATGAAGTCGCGTACCGCGCTGTTGAATCGTTTCGGCGCCGAGAACCAGTAATTGTGGCCCTCGCCGGGAAAAACGACGAACCGCGCGCCGGGAATTGTCTCCGCGAGGATCCTGGCGGAGGCGAGGTGGGTGAGGTCGGAGGAGGCGCCGTGATCCTCGTCGTCGCCCACCATGACCAGAGTCGGTGCCTTGATATCCTTGAGGCGGCCGGTCGTGTCGGTGCCCTGGCGACCTAGGACGTGGCGGAGGAAGATCTCGGGCAGCGCCAGGTTGGCCATGGTGTCATCCATCAGCGCGTTGGCGCGCTCCGGGTGAGCTTCGAGGAAAGCCTTGGTGAACCCGGTTTCGAGCGAGTGGGTGCGGGCATACCCGGGATAACCCTTCTCGATGATTTCGAGCACCATCCCGAGCGGCAGGCCGCCTTGCGAGTTCTTGCTGCCGCTCCCGCCAGCCGAAGCCAGCAACAACCGGTCGACGCGCTCCGGGTAATCGAGGGCCATCACCTGGGCAACCCGGCCGCCGTTGGAATGGCCGCAGACATTGGCCTTGCCGACGCCAACGGCGTCGAGGACCGCGATCGCATCGGCCGCGAGCCGTGCTGTCGAAAAGTCCTTGGTGTCGACGCGCGACATCCCCGTCCCGCGCTGGTCGTAAACGATGACCATGTGATCGCGCGAAAGGTCCGGCACCTGCTCCAGTTTCCAGATGCCTCCGTACCAGGCGGTCTGGGACAGGAACAGGAGGGGCGGTCCGGAACCGAAGACCTCATAGTGAAGGTTTCCATCCGGTATTTTCAGTTCCGGCATCGCATCGTCCGCCCGACCCCGTTACGCCGCTCGCCTGTTTTACGCGGTCAGGCGGTCTCTTCGGCCGTGATGACGTACGGCACCTGTGTCGGCCCGTCGCCCTCGTACCGGCGCTTCGTTTCCGGATCGTAGCGGCCCTGCTTGACCCGGCCGACAAGCCGTTCGCTGCGAAGAATAACGGCCACCGACCGGTCCGGCCCGCCCTTTTCGGAATGCACGGCATAGGGCGGCACCAAGTCGACGGTTCCAGGCGTTCCGTCACGGACGCTGGCGAGCTTCACGTCGGCATAGTCGGACTTGGACCCGTCGTCGAAACGGTCGTAGCGCTCGAGACGCTCGACGCCGTCGAGCACGCCGTAGGCGACCCACGCCGTCGCGTGATCATGGATCCGGCCGGTCCGCCCCGCGGTGCGGACGACGCCGTTGACCACGAAGCCGTAGTCGGGATCTTCATAGAACAGGAGATTCTTGTGGCCTTCGGTCGACGGCCAGCTCGTCGACACCTCTTGCAGAGCGGTGTCGGCGACCAGCGCCTCCATCAGCACCTTGGATTTCTCCATCCGGCGACCGATGTCGGTTTCCGACGCCTAGGCGGCGCGAACATCGGCGATGAACCGGGTGAATACGGGCAGCGTCTTGGGATCCATCTCGTCGCTCCTGGTGTTCAAAGGCCGTACAGGGCCCGCGCGTTCTGATCGAGGATGCGGTCGGCGACGGCTGGCGACACCTTGCCGTCGTCCTTGAGTTTCCGCAGTGCCTCGATCTCCGCCGATGTGTCGGCGTGACCGTAATCGGTTCCGACCACCAACTGGCCTTCCCCCGCGTACTTCAGCACGTACTCCAGATCGTCGGTCACCTGACAGGCGACGTACATGTTGTTTTCGGCGAGCGTCGTCTGCGACAGGCGCTTGCCCTTGCGCTTGAAGCGGATCGCCAGATCGTTGAGGGCGTAAGGGATCCACTGCGCGCTGACCTCGACGAAGCCCCAGCGCAACTTCGGGAACATCTTCGGCACTTCGCTGATCAAAAGTGAGTGGAAGGCCGAGACGACCGGCAGCTTCGATTTCCCGAATCCGCTCTCGGTCATGTACAGCTCGCGCATGTCGAAGCTGTTGTTGCCGGAGTGAAAGCACATTGGGAGATCGAGCTCCTCGCCCATCTTGTAGAGCGGGAAGAAGTAGGGGTCATCGAGGCGCCGATCGCATTCGATGCCGCGTAAAAAGACGCCGCAGGCGCCGTGCTCTTTCGCGAACACCAGCTCCTTGCGAGTCTCCTCCATCGACAGGAGCGGCGGCATCACCACCCAGCGCAGGCGCGTCTTGTCGTGACTCCAGATGTCCGCCATCCACCGGTTGTAGGAGCGGCAGATCACGGCCTCGCAGGCCGGGCTCTGCGTCCAGGTGCGCAGGAACACCGTGGGGTACAGCACCTGGACGTCGATCCCGAGCTCATCCATGTGCTTGAGGCGCGCGTCGATCGAGCGCATCTCGCGGGACTCGGCGGTCGTGTTGGAGCCGATGTTGCCTTCCATCGGCTGGAGGCGGCCGTCGATCACCCAGAAATGCTTCTGGAATCCGCCGTCATTGGCCAGCACGCGGGTGTCGTCGGACTCGGCCTCCTGGAGGACGACCAGAGGCTTGAACCGCTTGTCCTTGGCGTCGATGTACTTGAACGTGTCGCGGGATTCGACGACATGCGCGTCGGCGTCTACAGCACCCATGGCTTTCTCCCGAATTGGTTTCGCCCGGATTATTCCACGGTCGCCTGCGGCCGAACCGCGAATCGCTGAATTGTTCATTGCAGTTCATGCAATAATTGGGTGCTATCGGGACATCAAAGAAGGACCGCAGGGAGCAACGCGTGGCCGTCAATCGACTTGTGGAGATGGATGCCTTTGTTCGCGTCGCGCGAAACCAGAACTTCATCGCGGCGGCGAGTGAGCTCGGCGTCTCGCCGGGGCTGGTGACGCGGCGCTTGCAGCAGCTCGAGGCGGATCTCGGCGTCAAGCTCATCAGCCGCACCACGCGCCGCCTCAGCCTGACCGAGGCCGGCGATCGCTATTACAAGTTCTGCAGCCGGATTCTAAAGGAGGTCCATGAGGAGGAGGGCGCGCTCAAGCTCCTGCAGCAGGAGCCGGTCGGCCGTCTCAGTGTGATCGCGCCCATGTCGTTCGGCATCATGGAGATGGGCAAGGCCGTCACGGCGTTCATGCAGGCCTATCCCGATATCCAGGTGACGTTGATCATCGGCGACAGCGGCCGCCGCTCCTTCGATCCCGGCGAGTACGGAGCGGACGTCATCATCCGCTTCACCCAACCGCGCGATTCCAGCCTGTATGCCCGCCGCATCGGCACCATGAGCTGGACCGTCTGCGCCTCGCCGAGCTACCTGCGCAAGAACGGCGTGCCCAAGAAACCGGCCGATCTGGTGCGCCACTCCTGTCTGGTGACGGCGCGGCCGTTCGAGAACGGCGCCTGGAAGTTTGGCGGTCCGTCGGGCACCCAGACGGTCAAGGTCTCGGGCGTGGTGTCGCCGAGCAGCGCCATCACCATGCGCTACATGGTGCTCGATGGCGCCGGCATCGCCCTCCTGCCGGCCTTCTGCGTCGCCGAGGACATCCGCAAGCGGCGGCTGGTCCGCGTCCTCGCGGGCTACAGCGTGCCCGATCAGCCGATCTGCGCCTCTTACCCGCACGCCCGGCAGCAGCCGGTGAAGATGAATCTCTTCCTCAAATTCCTCGAGGCGCGCTTCAAGACCGCGGACTGGGGCGCGCCGTTCTAGGCGTTCCAGCCGCGACGTACCCAAAGAGGAGGGGCCGCGCGTGCGGCCCCCGAGACGTCACTGCTTGGAGCCTTCCGGCACCGGCGGCGGCCACAGCTCGGCGGCCCGCTTGATCGCCTCTTTCGGCGCCGAATACGCCTCGATCATCTCCTTTTGGATGGCCTCCCCGGTCATCGGGTCCGGCTCGATGTGCATCTTGCCGGCGTCGGCGAGAAACTTCGGGTCTTTCATCGTCGCGTCGAAGGCGCGGCGCATTGCGGTGACGAGGTACTTCGGAACCTGGGGCGGGAACATGTGGGGCCGGCCGACGTCCTCGTTGACGGCGATGATCTTGAGCGCCTCGATGTCCCTCGGATCCTTGACGTAGTCCTTCAGCAGCGGGACGTCGGGAATGTTCTTGTTCGGCACCGTGCCGGTCTGAAGGATGAAGCGCACCCGGTTGTTTGCCAGCCAGTCGGGATTGGCCGCCTGGTAGGTGTCGTAGGAGAAGCCGCAGATCCCGTCGACCTCGCCGCGCTCGACCGCGATCCGCATGTCGGTCGTGGTGTAACCGGCGATGACCTTGAACTTGGTGCCGATCAGCTTGTTGAGCATCAGGGGCGTGAGGGCGGAGTTGCCGGTCATGCCGGTGGTCGAGACCTTGACCTCCTCCTTCATCGCGTCCTCGATCGTTTTGATCGGGTTCGTGCCCCACACCATGCACGAGTTGTATTGCGTGGTGATCGAGCCGATCCATTCGAACTTGGTGGGATCGAACTTGGCGGCGGTGTCGCCCAGCAACGGATCCGTCAGCAAGGTGTTGTAGGTGCCGGCCATCACCGTGCCGTCGCGCGGGGCGATGTTGTACATCCAGTTGGTGCCGCGGATGCCCGAGGCTCCCGGCATGTTCTCGAACACCAGGCTCGGCTTGCCGGGCACATGATCGGCGATGTGCCGCGACAGCAGGCGCGAATAGGCGTCGTAACCGCCGCCCGCTCCCGACGTGCTGACGAAGCGCAGCTGCTTCCCCTTGTAGAACGCCGCCGCGTCCTGGGCGTGCGCGGTCCCCGCGAGGGCGAAGCCTCCCAGGGCAATGGCGACGATCAACCGCCTGGAACGCAACCGACGGTCTCGCGACGCGTGTACGCGATGAGCCATAGTAACCTCCCTGGGTTTCTCCTGTTTTGAACGCGCGATTTCGCTCCTACTGGTAGATCTTGCGCGCCTTTGCCACGACTTCCGCCGGGATATCGCCCATCCCTGCGTACAGCTTCTCCGCCTCCTCGCCGGTCAGCGGATAAACCGTTTCGTTGAGCTTCTTCATGTCTGCGACGAAGGCCGGATCCTTCATCGTCGCATCGAACCCGCGGCGCAGCAGTTGCTGGCGATCGGCGGGCACGCTCGCGGACATGACGAAGGGGCGGCCGAGCGTGTCGGCGCGGTAGAGCACGTCGAGGAGCTGCTTCTGCTCCGGCGTTTTCGCGAGATCGCCGACGTAGACGGCGCTCTCGGGCACGCCCGGGAACACCGGCTTGGCGAAGCGCACGAACGGATGAACGATGCCGTCCCTGACCCAGTCCGCAGGGATGCTGGAGAAGCCGCTGCAGTCGCCGTCGAGCTCGCCACGCGCGGCCGCCAATCGAATCTCCGAAGCGCCGGGGAAGCCGAAGATGATCTTGATGTTGGCGCCGAACACCTCGCGCAGGGATGCGCCGTTGATGTAGTTGCTGGCGCCCGTTCCGGTGGTTCCCATGATGAAGGGATGCTCCGGCGTCTTCTTCATCAGCTCGTCGAAGCTCCGGATGCCGTTCGGGCCGTAACCGTAGCAGACGCGCGAAAAGTCGGAGCTGGCAATCCCGACCCAGGACAACGTCTTGAAGTTGACGTTGACTTTGTCAGGGATCACCACGGATTGCGTGATGATGCCGGGCAGGAACTCGCCGATCACCGTGCCGTCCTTCGGCGCGGAGGCGTCGACGTAGCGGATCGCCGTGACGCTGCCGGCGCCGGGCATGTTCTGAACGATGGCGTTGGGATTGCCGGGGATATGCTTGCCGATGTACCGGGCGATCTGACGGGCGATGATGTCGAAACTGCCGCTCGGGGTCGAGCCGACGACGATGTTGATCGTCTTGCCCTTATAGAAATCGTCGGCGCGAACGGTTGAGGTCAAGACCAAAACGGCCGCGAACGCGAGCGGCACCAGCACAGCAAAACGCGTGCGCCTCATCGACACCTCCCGTGAAGACATGAAACGGCGGGTGTGGTTTTTATTCCCGCCGGAACTCCCTGGTATTTCGCGGCGGGCATCAACGCCCGCCGTATTTTTTCTCCATCGTCGCGTAAAAACCTTCGGCCTTGAGCTCATTGTAGACGCTCTCGCCCATGTAGGCGTCCAGGTTCTTGTTCGCCGGTGCGAGCACCTCGACGATGTTTTTGGCTCCCTCGCGGGTCAATTCGGCGTTCAGCGGTGTTTCGGCGCGGAAATTCGAATACGTCGTGTCGAGGATCGTGGGGTCCGTAATCCCAAGTTCCTTGGCCAGAACGGGCTTGGCTTTCTCGGCGTTGCTCACGGCCAAGTAGTTGCCTTCGACCGTCGCCTTGAGAAAGCTCTTCACCCGGTCCCGGTGATCCTTCAGGAACTTGCGGTGAACCACAAGGCCACTGTAGAGCCACGGGGTCTTGTCGGCATAGAGATCGACAATCGGCTTCATCCCGAGCGCCAGCGCCTGACTGCGATAGGGTTCGCCCATCAGGCTCGCCGCGACCTCGCCGTTGCGGACGGCATCGAGCCTTTTGACGCCGATTTCCTTGATCGTGACGTCGTCGCGCTTGAGCCCGAGCTTGCGCAGGGCCAGCGTCGTCGTTGGGTCGGTCTCGGACCCGGCGCTGCTGATTCCCACCGCCTTGCCCTTGAGGTCGGCGGCGGCCTTGATTCCGGGCGCGGTGAACATCGAGTTGCGGATGATGTTGCTGAGCGAGCCCACGGTGACGAGGTCGCTTCCGGCGGCGTTGGCACGGACAACCGACGACATGCCGATGTGCATGAGATCGATCCGCCCCGATGTCAGATCGGGCCCCGACTCCTTACCCCCGACGACGTGAACGATCTCGAGGTTCAGGCCATTGGTTTCGTAAAAGCCGGCCGCCTGTGCCATCCAGATCGCAAAGAACGTGTTGGCTGGCGATGCTTCCCCGACCTTGAACGTGACGCGCTGCGACATTTAGCCATCCCTTTTCGACATGCTTTTTGGACGGACGATCGGCACTCCCGGCATTCCGCCTTCCGGCGTGGTGCTCGGCACGAGCCGTCTCCATTCTTGCGGCTCAGCATCCCATAATCAGAGCCCTCGAAGCTTTGTGATCTATGAATTTACAATTGCGCCTGATGCAACAATCCATCGATTTTGTGTCGCGCACCGCGCCCCCCGCTCCTTTCTTAAGGGAGCGAGGGGCTGGTGAGGGGCCGAGTGCGTCCACTCTGCCAAGCGGACGCACTCCGTCGTCGGCGGCTCCGGCAGAAGCCTTTGTCGTCCCCGGTGAGGGTCAGTAAGGTGCCACGCTGCGTTGAAAGCGTAGCCGAGCCTACCGATGCTGCCTCGGTCGCGCGTCGCGACGCATTGTTGTTATCGGTACCGAAAAGGAAGGTGCGTCGCGACCCGAAGGGGAAGCGCCGTTGCCTCTCAATCATCCACCGGATGGTGTCCCAGTTGTCGGGGGCCTCTCGCGGTTTCATCGCTTCACTCGACGGGGCGCTAGGCCTAATAGCTCCCGGCCGCTTGTCGCGACGCAGTCACCATGCGCGCCCGCAAAACCCCGCGCAAGGGGGCTGTGGAAAGATGGGAATCGC
>DATJIG010000097.1:0-10636 GCA_035493495.1 Alphaproteobacteria bacterium | reverse complement strand
GCGTTGCCCGACAGCGCCTCGTCCTTCTCGGTCTGGGTCTTGAGCAGATAGTCGCCGATCCGCGTCTTCGGGAAATCAGGCGCGACCAGGCTTTCCAGGTGCTCGCGGTGATAGAGCTCGGGCCCGCGCGTGCGGTAGCCCCTGATGCGGCGGTCGAAGTGTCCGGGCTGCTTTCCGGCCGATCCGCCGACCAGCACCACGGCCGAGAACGCGTCCGGGTGATCAAGCGCGAGCATCAGCGCCATCTTCGAGCCGACGGAAGCACCCATCAGCACCGCGTTGTCGGCCTCCTCATGGTCGATCACCGCCATCACGTCGTCGCACATGTCCTCGAGCGCGTACGGCTCCTCGACCTTGTCGGTGCGGCCGTAGCCGCGGATGTCGACGGCGATGACGCGGAACCACGTCGAGAAGCGGGCGATCTGGTAGAGCCACAGCGTGTGGTCGAACGGGTTGGCGTGGATCAGCACCATCGCCGGCCCGTCGCCCTTTTCGGCGCCGGCGACGCGGTAGTGGATGCGGAGGTCGTCGCGCAGCACGTACGGCATGTTAGGCCTACACTCCGAGCGGCGCCGACGGCATCAGGCCGTGCTCGGCGAGGAAGTCGATCACCACCTTGTCGAATCCCGCTGGGTCCTCGAGGCAACAGGCGTGGCCGGTGCCGGGCAGCGTCTCGTGAATGGCGTTGGGGATCAGCGCGGCGGTGAGCTCGCCGGCAGTCAGCGAATGGTCGTGCTCGCCGTTGATGACCAGCGTCGGCACCCGCATGTCCATCAGCCGCGGGGTCGTATCGGTCGAGTTGTTGGCGCGGAACACCTGGGCGATCGCATGTCCGTCGAGCCGGGGCTCGCGCTCGATGAACATGTTGAAGAGATAGCGGCCGCGCTCGGTTTCCGGGAACCCGGGCGCGACGAGCTGGCGCATGTGCTTGATGTGGTAGTCGGCGAGATCGGTCGTGTAGCCCTCGATGCGCTGCATGAAGCGTTCCGACGGCCCCGAGTTGCCGCCGACCAGGATCAATCCTTCGAAGCGATCGGGATGGTCGAGGCCGAGCAGGATGCCGATGCCGGAACCGACCGAGCAGCCCATCAGCACCGCGCGCTGGATGTCCTCCTTGTCCATCACGCCGAGGACGTCGTTGCACATGTCCTCGAGCGAGTAGGGCTCGGTCACCTTGTCGCTGCGGCCGTAGCCTCGAATGTCGACGGCGATCACCTTGAACCAGGTCGAGAAGTGCGCGATCTGGTAGAGCCAGAGATCGTGGTCGAACGGGTTGGCGTGGATCAGAACCATCGCCGGGCCGTCGCCGGCGATCTCGTAGTGGATGCCCACTCCGGTGGCGTGGCTTACCGGCATGGCCGGCCCGCGGATGAGGATGCGCTCGCTGGCGAGCGGCGACGGGCGCCGCGGCGGCAGGACGCGCCGGCTACGGCGCGGTATGGACAGGGACTTCGGTGTACGTCGTCAGGCATCTGTTCCGACGCGCGGCGCGGTTGCGCCGGGCGTTCTCCCATCGCGATAATAGCGGTCGGGAGCGCGCCCGGACAAGGTCCCTGTTTGCGACAAGCTATTGGAAACTTTATGAGAATTAGTGAAACCAAGGCGCGAATCGTATACGGCCCCGAGGGCCCCGGAGCGCGGTCATGACCGTTCTCGACGTCAAAGGGTTGAAATGCCCGCTGCCGGTGCTGCGGGCGAAGCGCGCGCTCAATGGCATCGACCCCGGCGCGGTGCTCGAGGTCGAGGCGACCGATCCTGCGGCGCTCAAGGATTTCCCGGCGTTCTGCGAGATGACCGGCCACACCCTGGTCGAAACCCGCACCGAGGGTGAATCGGGTAGCCAGGTCTATCGGTTCGCTATACGTCGCAAGACGGAGTAGGCCAAGGAGTCGTGTGAAATGGCGACGCTGCTCTACACGCATCCCGATTGCGTCGCCCACGACACCAGCCCCGGACATCCCGAGAGATCCGCGCGGCTGACCTCGGTGCTGAAGGCGCTCGACGCGCCGTCGTTCGCGGCCCTCGTGCGCCGCGAGGCGCCACGCGCCGATCTCGCGGCGATCGCCCGTGTCCACGATGCAGCGTACGTGCGCGAGATCCTCGACGCGGTGCCGGAGCGCGAGTACGTGGCGCTCGACGCCGACACCATCATGTCCCCGCGCTCCGGCGAGGCGGCGCTGCGCGCGGCCGGCGCGCTGGTCGCGGCGGTCGACGCGGTGCTGAAGGGCGAGGCGCGCAACGCGTTCTGCGCGGTGCGCCCGCCGGGCCATCACGCGACGTTCGATCGCGCCATGGGCTTCTGCCTCTACAACAACATCGCGATCGGCGCGCTGCACGCGCTCGACGCCCACGGGCTCGCGCGCGTCGCCGTCGTCGACTTCGACGTCCACCACGGCAACGGAACCCAGGACGTGGCGGAGCGCGACCCGCGCCTGTTCTTCGCCTCGACCCATCAATATCCGGCGTACCCGGGCACCGGCCTCGCGTCCGAGACCGGGCAGGGCAACATCGTCAACGTGCCGCTCGAGCCGGGAACCGGAAGCGCCGAATTCCGCTCGGCCTTCGCGTCGACGGTGATTCCGGCGCTCGTCGCGTTCCGGCCCGAACTCGTGTTCATCTCGGCGGGATTCGATGCCCACCGCGCCGATCCACTGGCGAGCCTCGCGCTGACCGAGGACGACTTCGCCTGGGCGACGCGCGAGATCCTCGACGTCGCGCGCGAGCAGTGCGCGGGGCGCGTCGTCTCGACCCTCGAAGGCGGCTACGACCTCGACGCGCTGGCGGCATCGGCCGCGGCGCACGTGCGGGAATTGATGAAGGGCTAAGCCTTCACAAATCGCAGATACCCGACCAGCCCGCTCGACCGGCCGGTGTCGCTCGGATGGTTGACGCCGTCGAGCACCGGGATCTCGGCGAAGTCGAACGGACTCACGTCCTTCAGGCAGGCGACGTTGATGCCGAGCTCGTTCGGGTTCGAGCGGCGGCGATGATGGGTGTAGATGCCGCAGCGCGAGCAGAAGTAGTGCTCGGCGGTCTTGGTGTTGAACTGGTAGAGCACCAGCGCGTCCTTGCCCGCGGTGTAGGTGATATCGCCGTAGTTGGCGGTCACCGCAACGCCGCCGCGCATCCGGCAGTAGGAGCAGGTGCAACGGCGCGCGGTCTCGAGGCCGTCGCTCAGCGTCACCCGGAAGCGCACCGTTCCGCAGTGGCAGGCGCCCTCCATCGTCACGGGGCCATGCGAGGGTTCGCTCATGGTGCTCCTCCGTCGGCTGTGCTTCACACGGGACTTTACCGCAAAACTGCGGCATCTTGTCGCCGTCTTACCCCGCGCCTAAACTCGTGTTTCCAACAAGCGAATCGCCCCTATGCCCCCGTCCAATCCGCCCAGGTCCGTGCCCGCCGACATCGCCGCGCTCTCGTTCGAGGACGCGCTGAAAGAGCTCGAGGGCATCGTCGAGGGGCTCGAGCGCGGCCAGATCAAGCTCGACGACGCGATCGCCAAGTACACCCGCGGGACCCAGCTTCGCGAGCACTGCGAGAAGAAGCTCGCCGAGGCCAAGGCGCGCATCGAATCCATCGTCGTCGGCCCGAATGGCGTCTCGGCCAGACCCGCCGACGACGAGTAGGTCTTCGTCAACGCGCCGAGAGTCGCCATGAGCGTGCTGCAGGAAGCCATCAGCGAGGTCGCGCGCGCGGTCGAGACCGAGCTCGAACGCCGACTGCCCGCGCCCCCCGACGATCTCGTCGGCAGTCCCGAGGCGCGCCTGATCGAGGCCATGCGCTACGCGGTGCTCGGCGCCGGCAAGCGCTTCCGCCCCTTTCTGGTGATCGCCGGCGCGCGGCTCTTCAACGTCCCGGACTTCGCGGCGATGCCCGCCGCGGCCGCGGTCGAAATGGTCCACGCCTATTCGCTGGTCCATGACGATCTCCCGGCGATGGACGATTCCGATCTCCGTCGCGGGCGCGCGTCGTGCCACGTCATGTTCGACCAGGCGACGGCGATCCTCGCCGGCGATGCACTGCTGACGCTCGCCTTCGGCGTGTTGTCGGAGGAGGCGAACGGCGCCGAGGCGACGGTGCGGCTCGAGCTGATGGCCAGGCTCTCCGGCGCCGCCGGTCTCCACGGCATGGCGGGCGGGCAGATGCTCGATCTCGGTTTCGCCCACGGCTCGCCCGATATCGGCGAGATCGCTCGCATGGAGCGGATGAAGACCGGCGAGCTGATCGCGTTCTCATGCGAAGCGGGCGCGATCCTCGGGCGCGCGCCCGACTCGGCGCGCCACGCGCTGCGCGCCTACGCCCACGATCTCGGGCTCGCCTACCAGATCGCCGACGACCTCCTCGATGCCGAGGGCTCGACCGACGACACCGGCAAAAGCGTCGGCCGCGACGCCCAGCAGGGCAAGGCCACGTTTGTGGCACAACTTGGAGTCGAGCAGGCACGCCGGCAGGCCTCCATGCTCGCGGAACAAGCGGCCCAACACCTTGATTTATTCGGGGAAAAAGCCGACCTTCTGCGCTCCGTCGCGGACTTTGTCGTCCATCGTCGCGGCTGACCATACATTTGCTAAAATCCTGACCCATCGTCGTTTTTCAGCGTAACAGCGGGACCTGACCGGTGACGTCGCGGCCCAACACCACCCTTCTCGACGGCATCCGGGAGCCTGCGGATCTCCGCAAGCTGCCCGAAGCGGAGCTGCGCGCTTTGGCCGACGAACTGCGCCAGGAGACCATCGAGGCGGTGTCCCATACCGGCGGCCATCTCGGCGCGGGATTGGGCGTGGTCGAGCTGACGGTCGCGCTTCACTACGTCTTCGACACGCCGCGCGACAAGCTGATCTGGGACGTCGGCCATCAGGCGTATCCCCACAAGATTCTCACCGCCCGGCGCGACCGCATCCGGACGCTGCGCCAGGGCGGCGGTCTTTCGGGCTTCACCAAACGCTCGGAGAGCCCCTACGACCCGTTCGGCGCCGCGCACTCGTCGACCTCGATCTCGGCGGCGCTCGGCATGGCGGTGGCGCGCGACCTCAAAGGCGACGACTTCAACGTCATCGCCGTGATCGGCGACGGAGCGATGTCGGCCGGCATGGCCTACGAGGCGTTGAACAACGCGGGCTCGATGGACGCGCGGCTCATCGTCATCCTGAACGACAACGACATGTCGATCGCGCCGCCGGTCGGCGCGATGAGCGCCTATCTCTCGCGCCTGATCTCGTCGCGTTCGTATCGCTCGATCCGCCACTTCGCCAAGATCATGGCCGAGAAGTTCCCGCGGCCGATCAAGAACGCGGCGGCGCGTGCCGAGGAATACGCGCGTGGTCTGATGACCGGCGGCACGCTGTTCGAGGAGTTCGGGTTTTATTACGTGGGGCCGATCGACGGGCACAACCTCGACCATCTTCTGCCGGTCCTGAAGAACGTCCGCGACTCGAAGGAGCGCGGGCCGGTGCTGATCCACGTTGTCACCCACAAGGGCCATGGCTATCCGCCGGCCGAGGGCGCCGAGGACAAATTCCACGGCGTCACCAAGTTCGACGTCGTCACCGGCATCCAGGCCAAGCCGAAGGCCACCGCGCCGTCGTACACCAAGGTGTTCGGCGACGCGCTGATCCGCGAGGCCGAGAAGGACCCGCGCATTGTCGCGATTACCGCGGCGATGCCGTCGGGCACCGGCCTCGACGCGTTCGCCAAGCGCTTTCCCGAGCGCGCGTTCGACGTCGGCATCGCCGAGCAGCACGCCGTGACCTTCGCCGCCGGCATGGCGACCCAGGGCTTCAAGCCGTTCGCGGCGATCTACTCGACGTTCCTGCAGCGCGGCTACGACCAGGTCGTCCACGACGTGGCAATCCAGTCGCTGCCTGTCCGCTTCATGCTCGACCGCGCGGGCCTGGTCGGCGCCGACGGCCCGACCCATGCCGGCGCCTACGATCTCGCGTATTTAGGCTGCCTGCCGGGCTTCGTGCTGATGGCTCCAAGCGATGAGGCCGAGCTCGTGCACATGATCGCCACCGCCGCGACGATCGACGATCGTCCGTCGGCCGTGCGCTACCCGCGCGGCGAGGGCATCGGCGTGGTTCTGCCGGCCGAAGGTGTTGCGCTGCCGATCGGCAAGGGCCGCATCGTGCGCGAGGGCACCGCGGCCGCGATCCTGTCGCTCGGCACCCGGCTCCAGGACGCGCTCGGCGCCGCCGACGATCTCGCGACGCTCGGCTTCTCGGTCACCGTCGCCGACGCGAAGTTCGCCAAGCCGCTGGACCAGGACCTGATCCGACGCCTCGCGCGCGAGCACGAGGTGCTGGTGACCATCGAGGAGGGATCGGTCGGCGGCTTCTCGTCGTTCGTCCTCAATTTCCTCGCCGGCGAAGGGCTGCTCGAGTCGGGTCTCAAGGTCCGCCCGATGGTGCTGCCCGACCGCCTCATCGACCATGACACTCCGGCCAAACAGTACGCCGAGGCCGGTCTCGACCGTCCGCACATCGTCTCGACCGTGCTCGCGGCGCTCGGGCGCAGCGATGTGCTGCCGCGCGCCGGATCCTCGCGCGGCTGACACGCGGCTGTCGCCGCTCCGGTATTAGGCGAGTTCCCCAATGCACGATCGCACCGAGCTCAGCGCTCAAGCGCCCGCCGCACCCGATGCGTCCGCGCGCCCGAAAGGGCTGCGGACGGCCGAGGCGAAGGCGACGCTCGCGCTGGCCATTCCGCTGGCGCTGAGCCAGCTCGCCCAGATCGCGATCCAGACCACCGACGTGGTGATGATGGGCTGGCTCGGGCCCGCCGCACTCGCGGCGGGCGGGCTCACCACCAACCTCTTCATCATCCAGATCGTCTTCGCGATGGGCGTGATCACTGCCGTCTCGCCGATGGTCGCGCACGTCGTCGGCCGCGCCGGATCGCGCGGCAAGATCCGCGAGGTCCGACGGGTCGTGCGTCAGGGCCTGTGGTTGGCGACGCTGCTTGCCGTTCCGTTCATGGTCGTGTGCTGGTACATCCGCCCGATCCTGATCGCGCTGCATCAGGATCCCGAACTCGCGGCGCTGTCCGAGGGCTACATGCGCGGCCTGATGTGGGCTATGCCGGCGGCGCTGTGGTTCACCGTGTTGCGCGGCTTCGTCTCCGCGCTGTCGCGCACGCGCATGGTGTTCGCGATCACCGTGGTGGGAATCCCGTGCAACGCCGTTGCGGTATACGCGCTGATGTTCGGCCGGCTCGGCATGCCGCAGCTCGGGCTGTTCGGCGCCGGCATCGCCTCCTCGGTGGTCCACAGCAGCATGGCGCTGTTCCTGCTGATCCACGTCCTCACCGACCGTCACTACCGTCGCTACTGCATCCTCGGCCGATTCTGGCACCCCGAGTGGAGCTCGTTCTGGGAAATCATCCGCATCGGCGCGCCGATCGGCGGCATGTGGGTGATCGAATTCGGCGTCTTCACCGCGGCGTTGCTGCTGATGGGGCAGTTCGGCGCCGACGCCATGGCCGCGCACCAGATCGCGCTGCAGTGCTCGGCGATCACCTTCATGGTGCCGCTCGGCGTCGCCCAGGCGGCGACCGTGCGCGTCGGCCTGTTCGCCGGCGCCGGCGACGGGGCCGGCGTGCGACGCGCGGGCTGGACCGGCGTCGCGCTCGGCATCGGGTTCATGGCGATGACGTGCCTCCTGTTCCTGTTCGCCGGGCCGTCGATCGTCGCGCTGTTCCTGGATCCGGCCGACACCGGCAATCGCGACGTCGCGGTGCTCGCCGCCCAGCTGCTGATCGTCGCCGGCCTGTTCCAGCTCTTCGACGGCGCCCAGGCGACGGCGGCCGGCGCGCTGCGCGGCCTCAAGGACACCCGCGTGCCGCTCATCATCGCCAGCGTCGGCTACTGGGCGATCTCGTTTCCGCTGGCGATCGCGCTGGGTTTCGGCGCCGGCGGCGGCCCGGTCGGCATCTGGATCGCGCTCGCCATCGGCCTCGCGATCCTCGCCGTGCTGCTCAACTGGCGCTTTCACCGCTTGTCGCGAGCGACCGAAGAGGCGGCATGAAGACCCGGCTCGATCTTCTGCTGGTCGAGCGCGGGCTGGCGGCAACGCGCGCCAAGGCCCAGGCGCTGATCATGGCCGGCAAGGTATTCTCGGGCGAGCGCAAGCTCGACAAGGCTGGGCTGTCGGTCGCCGACGATCTCGCCATCGAGGTACGCGGCGAGCCGCACCCGTGGGTGTCGCGCGGCGGCGTCAAGCTCGCCCATGCGCTGCAGCACTTCGCGCTGTCGCTGAAGGATCGCGTCGTGCTCGACGTCGGCTCCTCGACCGGCGGCTTCACCGACGTGGCGCTCCACGACGGCGCGACGAAGGTCTACGCCGTCGACGTCGGCCGAGGCCAGCTCCACTGGAAGCTGCGCACCGACCCGCGCGTCGTCGTCATGGAGAGCACCAACGCCCGCACCCTCTCCAGCGCCCAGGTCCCCGAGCCGATCGATGCCATCGTTACCGACGCGAGCTTTATCGGCCTTGAGGTGGTTCTACCCGCGCCGCTGGCCCTGGCGGCGCCCGGCTGCCTGCTGGTCGCCCTCATCAAGCCGCAGTTCGAGGTCGGCCCCGAGCGGGTGGGGAAGGGCGGCATCGTCCGCGACCCCACGCTGTGGGACGAGACCTGCGCCCGGATCGAGGCGTTCGTCGCCGGCCGCCCCGGCTGGCGGGTGCTGGGCGTCACGCCGAGCCCCATCGAGGGCCGCGACGGCAACCGCGAGTTCCTGATCGCGGCCGTCAGGGACGCCGGCTAAGGCGCGCCCCTCCTCGTCGCCGGGGTCCTTGGCGACTAGAATGCGCCCCATGAGCGAGCCGCTGCCCATCGAGACCACGATCACCCGCCTCGGCGCCCATGGCGACGGGGTCGGCGTGCTCGTCGACGGCCGCCCGGTCTACGTCGCGGCGACGGTGCCCGAGGATCGCGTGCGCCTGGCCCTCGACGGCAAGGAAGGCGACGGCATGCGCGGGCGCTTGCTCGAGGTCCTGGCGCCGGGGCCGATGCGCGGCACGCCGCCGTGCCCTCATTTCGGGATCTGCGGCGGCTGCGCGCTGCAGCACATGGCGATCGACGCCTACCGCGACTGGAAGCGCGGGCTGTTGGTCGACTCGCTCGCGCGCAACGCGGTCGACGCGGGTGAGATCGCGCCGCTTGCCATGGTCGCGACGGCGACGCGCCGCCGCGGCACCTTCTTCGCCGAGAAGCGCGGCGGACGGGTGGCGGCGGGATTCCACGAGCGCGGGTCGCACCGCATTGCCGCGATCGACAACTGCCTGGTGCTGGCGCCGCCGCTGCTGGCGCTGGTCGACAAGCTCAAGCCGCTGGCGACCGATCTGTTGAGCGAGGGCGAGCGCATCGAGGTTGTCGCCAACCTGCTCGACACCGGCCTCGACGTGCTGATCCGCCTGCCGCGCGTGATCGACGTGCCGCTGCGCGAGAAGCTCGCGCGCTTCGCGCGCAACGCCGATCTGGCGCGGATCTCGGTCGCCCAGTCGGGCGGCCGCGACCGCGCGGCTCACGCCGACATCGTCGTCGAGCGCCGTCCGGCGCTGGCGACCTTCGGTGGTGCTCACGTGCCGGTGCCACCGGCCGCGTTTCTGCAGGCGAGCGCCGAGGCCGAGGCGATGCTGGTCGGCGAGGCCAGGACCGGCATCGCCGGCGCGAAGAAGGTCGCCGATCTGTTCGCCGGCGCCGGCACGTTCACCTTCGCGTTGGCGGCCGACAAGATCGCAGTCCATGCGGTCGAGGGCGAGCTCGATCTGGCCATGGCGCTCAAGATCGGCGCCGGCAAGGCGGGGCTCGGTCCGCGTATCTCGACCGAAGTCCGCGATCTCTTCCGCCGGCCGCTGCTCGCCGACGAGCTGAAGAAGTTCGAGGCGGTGGTGTTCGATCCGCCGCGCGCCGGCGCCAAGGCCCAGGCCGATGCGCTCGCGAAATCGAAGGTGCCGGTTGTCGTCGGCGTGTCGTGTAACCCGGCGAGCTTCGCGCGCGATGCCCGCGCGCTCCAGGACGGCGGCTTCAGGCTGACGCGCGTGCTGCCGGTCGACCAGTTCCTGTGGACCCATCACCTCGAAGTGGTCGGCACGTTCGTGAGGTGAGGGTGTTTTCGTCATCCCCGGGCTGAACACTTGGCCCGAGGCTCCACGAGTTTCTTTGCTCCCTCTCCCCAACGGGGAGAGGGCAGGGGTGAGGGGGCGTTTTCTCGTCATCCCGCCGCCCCTCTTTTCAAACGGACCGCGCGAGCGCGATCCTAAGGGGCCGCCTAGGCCGCGCGCTGCGCGGCCGTCAACAAAGAGGGGCCACGAGTTTCTTTGCTCTTGTCGTCATGGCCGCGAAGCCTGTCCCCGCGCAGGCGGGGAGCGGGCATCCAGGGGCCGTTGGACTCCGAGTGTCGACTCAGGACCCCCGCCTTCGCGGGGGTGACGAAAATGCGCATTGAACCGCTTCGGCGATTCCCGACTTTCCACAGCCCCCTTGTGGCCTGTGATCGGCGTGTGCATGGTGCGCGCATCGCGCGACAACGGCGTCGCCGGCACCTGCAGGCCACTAGACCCCGCGCGATGAAGCCGAGAGAGGCCCCCGACAACTGGGACACCATCGCGGCGGATTGAGCAGGCAGGACGCTTCCCGGTGG
>DATJIG010000096.1:0-17137 GCA_035493495.1 Alphaproteobacteria bacterium | reverse complement strand
ACGGCGACCCACTTCTCAATCTGCGGGGACGACGGCGGATCAGACGCGCCGGATCGCCAGCTCGTGGCGGCGATCAAGGTATCTTTCCCGCGGGTCCGCGGCGGCGGCATCACGGCCGCGCCTAGGTGTCGGCCCCAGGTTCAGTCAGCCTCGTTTCCGTCTGAGCGCACCACGTACGGCCCTGGACCGTCGCAATTCCACAGTTGCTGCTGCGGACGATCCCGCGCCAATTACGCGGCCCGATTTCGGGCCCGGGCGCGATGCGTGCTGCGCCGCCGAACAGCCGCTAAAAGCGGCTCTTCGGCCGACCGAGGCAACACGCACCCTAATGCCCGTGGCGGTTTTCCACAATTGTAAATCGTTGTAATTCGCGACTTAAGCCAGGCTTGGCTGATGCCGCCGGCGTTGAAACACAGTCAGGACCGGCATATTTTGGGCCTCTCGATTTTGGGGACCCCAAGTAAATGTGGTGTTTGCGCGGACAGAGAACGGCCGGCGCACAGGGGGCCGCCGCCGCACGGGAGACAGGGCTCGCCCGCTTCGGCGTGCTCGCAGCCTTTTTCCTCTTCGTTCTGCTGGTTTTCGCGGGCCCGGCCGTGGCGGACGGGGCGGTCGGCATCGTCGGCGCGCGCCTTGGGCAGAACGGTCCGGTTACCCGCTTCGTGCTCGAAACGACGGCACCTCCGGTCGGCGCCCAGGCGACGGCCGTGAGCGGCCCCGATCGCGTCGTCATCGAACTGCCGTCAACGGGATGGATGGGAGCCAAGCCGCCCTCGGGCACGGGCATGGGCCTGGTGACCGGCTTTCACGTCGGCGCGCCGGAACGCGGCCGGGTACGGGTGGTGCTCGATCTCTCGGCGCCGGGGCTGGTGCGCAAGGCGTTCAGCGTGCCGCCCGACGCCAACATGCCCAACCGCTTTGTCATCGACGTCGAGGCGGCGGGGACGCAAGTCGTCGCCGTGCAGGCGCCGCGGACCTCGGCGCCGGTGTCCGCGACCAAGGTCGGAATCGTTCCGCCGCCGCCGAAGCGGCCCGACATCCGCCGCATCGTCGCGGTCGACGCGGGCCACGGCGGCGTCGACCCCGGCACCATCGGCGCGAGCGGCACCCACGAGAAGATGGTGACGCTCGCCATGGCGCGCGAGCTCAAGGCGGCGCTCGAGGCGAGCGGCCGCTACCGCGTGGTACTGACCCGCGACGACGACACGTTCGTCCGCCTGCGCGAGCGCGTCGCGCGGGCGCGGGCAGCGGGCGCCGAGCTCTTCATCTCGCTGCACGCCGATTCGATCGGCGACCGCGGCCATCGCGGCGCTTCGGTGTACACGCTGTCGGAGGTCGCGTCGGACAAGGAAGCCGAGGCGCTGGCGGCGAAGGAGAACAAAGCCGATCTGATCGGCGGGCTCGATCTGTCGAACGAGAATCCCGAGGTCGCCAACATCCTGATCGACCTCGCCCAGCGCGAGACGATGAACTACTCGGCGCGGTTCGCGGTGTCCCTCGTCCATGAGCTCGACCGCGCGGCGAAGATCAACATCAATCCCCACCGCTACGCCGGCTTCGCCGTGCTCAAGGCGCCCGACGTGCCGAGCGTGCTGATCGAGCTCGGCTACCTCTCCAATCTCCAGGACGAAAAGGCGCTGAGGGATTCCAAGCAGCGCAAGCGCGTGGCGGCGGCGATCGTCAAGGCGTGCGACCGCTTCTTCGCGGAAAAACGCTCTTGAAATCCCCGTGAAATCAGGGGTTTCCCCGTCATTGTGATGTCTCGTTAACCGCAAACCTGCCATAATGTCCGAGCACTTTGCCCGCCGTCGCCGTTGGCGGAGAATGCCGGCGATGGCGCTCGTTCAAACCGGGGATGCCCGCTAGGGCTGTGACGCTTCCATGATTCGCTGGCTCGTGCGGACACTGGTCCTGCTCGTGCTCCTCGTCGTCGTCGCGGTGGGGGGCGCGATCGGCGTGCTGTGGCATTACGGCCGCGGCCTGCCCGACTACCGCCAGCTCGCGACCTACGAACCGCCGGTGATGAGCCGCGTCCATGCCGGCGACGGCAGCTTGATCGCCGAGTACGCGCAGGAGCGCCGCGTCTTCGTGCCGATCAACGCGATGCCGAAGCTCGTCATCGCCGCGTTCCTCTCGGCCGAGGACAAGAACTTCTACTCGCACCCCGGCGTCGACTTCGCCGGCATCGCCCGCGCCGTGGTGCAGAACCTGATGAGCGTCGGCGAGAACCGCCGCCCGGTCGGCGCCTCCACCATCACCCAGCAGGTGGCGAAGAACTTCCTGCTCGGCAACGAGGTATCGCTCAACCGCAAGGTCAAGGAAGCGATCCTCGCGTTCCGCATCGAGCACGTGCTGTCGAAGGACCGCATTCTCGAGCTCTACCTCAACGAGATCTATCTCGGTCAGGGCTCGTACGGCGTCGCCGCCGCGGCCCTCAACTATTTCAACAAGTCGCTCGACGAGCTGACGGTCGCCGAGGCGGCGTATCTCGGCGGCCTGCCGAAGGCGCCGAGCAACTATCATCCGGTGCGCCAGGCCGCCGCGGCGAAGGCCCGCCGCGACTGGGTTATCGGCCGCATGGAAGAGGACGGCTTCATCAACGGCGCCCAGGCCAAGGCCGCGGTCGCGACGCCGCTCGTCATGCGTCCAGCGTCCGAGACGCGCGTCACCGACGCCCAGTACTTCGCCGAGGAAGTGCGCCGCGACGTCGCCGCGCGCTTCGGCGAGCAGAGCCTCTATCGCGGCGGTTTGTCGATCCGCACCACCGTCGATCCCAAGCTCCAGGCGATCGCCGACAAGGCGCTGCACGACGGCCTGCTCGCTTACGACCACCGCCACGGCTGGCACGGCGTGATCGCGCGCATCGATCCGGGCGAGGGGTGGCCGCAGCGTCTGGCCGGCGTCGCCGCGAAGGGCCTCGATCGCGCCTGGCGCGCCGCCGTGGTGCTCGCGGCCGAGGACCAGAAGGCGACCGTGGGCTTCGCCGACGGCTCGATCGGTGTCATTCCCATCGACCAGATGCGCTGGGCGCGCCCGATCAAGGCGCATCAGACCGTCGGCCCGCAGCCAACCAAAACCGGCGAGGTGTTCAAGGCGGGCGACGTCGTCGCGGTCGAGCCCGTCGCCGACCAGAAGGGGGTGTTCGCGCTGCGCCAGATCCCCGAGGTCAACGGCGCGATCGTCGCCATCGATCCGCACACCGGCCGCGTGCTGGCGATGACCGGCGGCTGGAGCTTCGTTCTCAGCCAGTACAACCGCGCGACCCAGGCCTATCGCCAGCCCGGCTCGTCGTTCAAGCCGTTCGTCTACCTTGCGGCGCTCGAGAACGGTTTCACGCCGTCGTCGCGCATCCTCGACGCGCCGTTCGCGATCGACCAGGGCCCGGGCCTCGGCCTGTGGAAGCCCGGCAACTACGGCGGCGGCTACAACGGGCCGTCGACGCTGCGCAACGGCCTCGAGAAGTCGCGCAACATGATGACGGTGCGCGTCGCCAACCAGATCGGCATCGATCGCGTCGCCGAGATGGCGGAGAAGTTCGGCGTCGTCGACCGCCTGCCGCGCCAACTCTCGATGGCGCTCGGCGCCGGCGAAACCACGCTGCTGCGGATGACGACCGCCTACGCCGAGATCGTCAACGGCGGCCGCAAGATCACTCCGACGCTCATCGACCGCATACAGGATCGCGAGGGCAAGACCGTCTACCGCCACGACGATCGCACCTGCGACACCTGCAGCGGTCCCGAGGCGAACGTGAACGAGGTGCCGGTGCTGCCCGACGACCGCGAGCAGCTCGCCCCCGCCACCAGCGTCTACCAGATGGTGTCGATGCTTCAGGGCGTGGTGCAGCGCGGCACCGGCGCCAGCATCGGCCAGCTCGGAATTCCGCTCGGCGGCAAGACCGGCACGACCAACGACTCGAACGACACCTGGTTCATCGGCTTCTCGCCGAACCTCGCGGTCGGCGTGTTCATCGGCTTCGACACCCCGCGCAGCCTCGGCCAGCGCGAGACCGGCGCCTCGGTGTCGGTGCCGGTGTTCAAGGAGTTCATGGGCACCGCGCTCAAGAACAAGCCGGCGGTTCCGTTCCGCGTGCCGCCGGGCATCCGGCTCGTGCGCGTCAACGCCACCACGGGCCTGCTCGCTCGCGCCGGCGAGCGCGGCACCATCCTCGAGGCGTTCAAGCCCGGCACCGAGCCCACGGGGCGCGAGGGCGTGCTCGACGGCTCCGATGGCGGCTCCGGCATGGGCGTCATGGGCGGCGGCTTCAGCGCGATCCCTGGCACCGACGGGCTGTACTAGCGCTCTCCGCCTCACTCCTCCTTGACGGCGCGCGGCGCCGGCTCCTTCATGTCTGCAAAGAGGGGCATGAGCGAAACGCGAGGGGATTCAGATGACCGTTCTCGTCACCGGCGCGGGCCTGGTCGGCACCGCGTTTGCCGAAACCGCGATCGGGCGCGGCGACGACGTGGTGTTCGTCGATCCCGAGCCGCGCGCCGACTATCTCAAGATGCGCCTCGGCGCGAGCGGCTGGCGGCTCGAGCGCGGCGACGTGCGCGACCTGCCGGGTATGCTCGCGCTGGCGCAGAAGGTGCGCCCCACGGCGCTGCTCCACACCGCCGGTTTGATCGGAAAGCGCGTCGAGGAGTCGCTCGCCAACGCGTTCGACATCAATCTGCGCGGCACGCTGAATGCCGCCGAGACCGTGCGGTTCGCCGGCATCCCGCGCCTCGTCCACATCTCGACGTTCGGCGTCTACGACTGGCGCCGCGCCATGACCGCGCCGGTGCGCGAGGATTTCGCGCGCGGGCCGGGCAGAGGCTACGGCAACTTCAAGGTCGCCAAGGAGATGATCCTCGAGGCGCACCGCCGTCTCCACGGCTACGAACTGGTCGTGCTCCGGCCCGCCAACGTCTACGGCGTCGGGCATTTCTGGGCCGGGTCGTCGGGCGGCGCCAAGATGCAGGCGCTCATCAGCGCCGGTCTCACCGGCGAGACCGCGCGCATTCCCGCCACCGAGGCCGGCGCCAACGAATACATCTACGCCAAGGATGTCGGCCGCGCCGTCGACGCGGCGGTGACCGCGAAGGCCGCCGACGCGATGTTCCTCAACGTCGGCACCGGCACGGTCACGCCGTTCGCGACGCTGATCGAGACCGCGAAGCGGGTGCTGCCGCGGCTCAAGGTCGAGATCGAGGGCGACGTTGCGGACATCGAACGCGGCCAGCCGCTCGACGTCTCGGCGGCGAAGCGCGCCCTCGGGTGGTCGGCCGTGTATTCGCTCGAGGAGGGGCTTGCCGATTACGCCCGCGAGCTCGAGCGCGCGCGGCGGTGAGTCAGGCCGTCGGGCCCTTCGCCAACGACCGCAGCGACGTCGCGCGCAGCGCCGCCATTTCGGGATAGCGGCCGACGATCGCGTCGGCGAGACACCGGCCGTAGAGACGCACGACCCTCATTTCGAGCCGCGCCGGCGTGTGCGGATCGCGGAAATGGGTCGAGATGACGCCGACGATCTTGCCGTCCGACGACACCATCGGCGTCGACTGGACGGCGCGGAACCCGGCCGCGGCGGCGAGGGCGCGATAGGGCGCGAACGTCGGGTCGTGCTCGACGTCGGGAACGATCACCGCGACATTGTCGCGGAGCGCGCGGCCGCACGCCGTCCCGTCGTCGATCGACACGGTGCGGAAGGCATCGAGGAAATCGAGCCCGAACCCGCGCTGGGCGCAGATCGTCAGCGTCCGCGTGGCGAGGTCGAGGATCTGGATGTTGCCGAACTGCGCGCCGGCGACATTGATCGCGGTGTGCAGCGTGTGTTCGAGGGCCTCGTCGGGCGAGCGGCACGTGGCGAGGTGCCGCTTGAATTCGTCGTACTCGGCGAGCTGCTGGAGGGTAAGCAGTCTCCGCAGCAGGCGGCCGCGGTCCTCGGGATGTGTTTGCAATATTGGACTCCGGACTGACTCGTCTGCCAACGCAGACCAACGGTTACCCGAGGACGCGGCCAAGGCCAAGTGTCACTCGGCTGACAGAGAAGGTCTCGTCCGAGTCGTCCACAGGCCGTGACCGTGGCACGGCAGCGGAGCCATGCTCGGGCGATCGACCGGATTCGTCGCTGTGGTGGCGCAGCGACGAGTCGCAGTGCGCGAGCGCGCTGCTCCAGATCGCGTTCTCCGATGAGGTTCGCGATGACGCGGGATTCCGTTCGCTATGTTCGCGAAGCGACACGAATCGGAGATGCGCGCGATCACCGACCGCGCGTTTCCGCGAGTGTCGGGAGGGCCAGTGACGAAGAGGCGTCGAGACAAAGGATTATGTCGCGTTTACGACACTTCAAAGTCGCGAACCGGGCAGACGCTGCGACGTTTTTACTTGTGAATGTCCGCGGCAATTAGCTGATGCAACAGGGAGCGGAATAAAACTCCGTCCACGCCCATGCCCAAAGACCTCGCCAATGGCTCCAGCAGCAACCGATTGCTGGCAGCCCTCAGCAAATCAGACCTCGCGCGTCTCGAACCTCACTTCGAGGACACGATGCTACTGCAGCATCAGGTGCTGTTCGAGCAGGGGCGGCCGATTCACCGCGCCTACTTTCCGCACGACGGCTTCATCTCGCTCGTCACCGTGTTCGAAGATGGTCCGATCATCGAGACCGCGACGGTCGGCCGCGAGGGGATGGTCGGCAATCCGCTGTTCGTCGAGAACAAGGCGTCGCCCTGCCGCGGCGTCGTTCAGGTGCCGGGGCGCTGCACGGTGATCACGGCGCGCGCTCTGCAGGGCGCGATGGCGGACAGCCCGACGCTGCGCGCCGTCATCAACAATTACATCCACGCATTCCTCGCCCAGACGATGCAGACGGTGGCGTGCAACGCGACCCACTCGTGCGAGGAGCGCCTGGCGAAATGGCTGCTGATGTCGGCCGACCGCGTCAGCAGCGAGCGGGTGCCGTTGACCCAGGAATTCCTCGCCCAGATGCTCGGCGTCGGCCGCCAGACCATCTCGACCGTCGCCGGCAAGCTGCAGTCGCTCGGCGTCATCGAGTACCGCCGCGGCAAGCTCGCGATCACCAACCGCCGGGCGCTGGAACGGGTGTCGTGCGACTGCTACGGCGTAATCCGCGACGCCTACGAATCGGTGCTTCCCCTGACCTATCGGTAAGCGGCTCGGTAAGCGGCGTCCGGCCGTCCGGCGCCCCGCCGGCCTTGCGCCGGGCGCCCGCGGCCGCTATATCCCGGTGTGTTCACGGGAGTCCCACCATGCGCGCCGAGCTACAGAACGTCGCCGATGCCGTCCAGCAGTCGCTTGCACTGCTGAGGAGGTATCTTTGACCTCGATAAGGCACTAAGGCGGCTCTCCGAGCTCAACGCACTCGCCGAAGACCCGGACCTCTGGAAGGACGCCGAGCGCGCCCAGAAGGTCATGCGCGAGCGCACCCAGCTCGGCACCCTCGTCGATCAGGTCCAGTCGATCGAGCGCGAGTTCAACGACACCGTCGAGCTCGCCGAGATGGCCGAGGCCGAGAAGGATGAGGGCCTGATCGCCGACGCCCTCAAGACCCTGAAGGCCCTCCAGAAGCGCTCCGACGAGATGCAGATGTCGTGCCTGCTGTCGGGCGAGGCGGATGCCAACGACAGCTATCTCGAAGTCCACGCCGGCGCCGGCGGCACCGAGTCCCAGGACTGGGCCGAGATCCTCCTGCGCATGTACACGCGCTGGGCCGAGAAGCACAAATTCAAGGTCGAGTGGATCGAGGAGAGCGCCGGCGAAGAGGCCGGCATCAAGTCGGCGACCATCAAGGTCAAGGGTGAGAACGCGTACGGCTGGCTCAAGACCGAGGGCGGCGTTCACCGCCTGGTTCGCATCTCGCCGTTCGATTCGCAGGCGCGGCGCCACACCTCGTTCTCGTCGGTGACGGTGTACCCGGTGGTCGACGACACCATCACCGTCGAGATCCTCGACAAGGACCTGCGCGTCGACACCTACCGCGCGTCGGGCGCCGGCGGCCAGCACGTCAACAAGACCGACAGCGCGATCCGCATCACCCACATGCCGACCGGCATCGTCGTGTCGTGCCAGACCGACCGCTCGCAGCATCGCAACCGCGCGATGGCGATGGCGATGCTGAAGGCGCGGCTCTATGAGGTCGAGCTCGAGAAGCGCGAGGCGGCGGCCGAGGCGAGCAAGACCGCCAAGACCGACATCGGCTGGGGACACCAGATCCGCTCATACGTGCTGCAGCCCTACCAGATGGTGAAGGACCTGCGCACCGGCGTGACCACCGGCAATCCGAGCGCGGTGCTCGACGGCGACATCGATCCGTTCATGGAAGCGGCGCTGGCGCAGCGCATCACCGGCTTCAAGGGCACCGGCGAGGACGTCGAGGAGCCGGCGTAAACCGCGATGCGTCCTGAGCGTCGCGCATCAAGTGGGGAGAGGTGCGATGGCGAAGCGCGCGACGCGTAAAGCGAAGGCAGCGCCGGGCGCACGGCAGAAGATCGTGCGGCGGGTCCACAACCCGCCCTCCATCGCACCGGGAACGAACTACTCCCACGGCATCGAGACCGCGCCCGGCGCGCGGCATCTCGCCATCGCCGGCCAGGTCGGTCGCGACGCGAACGGCCACGTGCCCGACGGCATCGACGCCCAGGCGACGCTGGCGTGGGCCAATGTCCGCGCGGTGCTCGAATCCGCCGGCATGACGATGAACGACATCGTCCACTACTTCTCGTTCGTGGTGCGGCGCGAGGACAACGCGGGCTACGACCGCGCGCGCCGCGAAGCGCTCGGCGACGCGCGCCCGGCCTCGACCAAAGTGTTCATCTCCGGGCTCGCCCAGCCCGAGCTGCTGTGCGAAGTCCAGGCGTTCGCGGCGAAGGTCGATCAGCCGGCGCGCTCGTCCAGGACGTCGGCGGCGAAGCGCGCGACGCCGAAGCGGGCGAAGAAGGCGGCAAGGCGGCGGCGCTAGCGGGGCTCGGGCGGCAGAGCTTGCGACTGGCGCAAGGCCCGTTCGCAGGCCTCTTCCGGCGTGGCTCCACTGATCAGGTAGAACGTGTAGCGGGGCTCGTTTCCGTCGGCGGCGGGTTCGGTCGCCGCTGCCGGTCCGGTCGGGCCACACTGGAGCATCGGTCGCATCCGGCGCGCATCGGCCGACCAATGAAGTTTCATGAGGACCACCGCCGCCATTCCGGCAATGGCGATGGCGACGGCGGCGTCCTTATGTTGTCTCAGCCGATCGACGCCGCCCGCGATGTCACTCGTCGTCGGCCGGTGATTTGTCCTCTTCGCCCCAGTCCCAACCCTGCAACAGACCGTAAACATAATCCGGCCCTCTCGGTCGCTCCGTCGGGGTTGCGGCCCACTGTTTGCCCCCGCTCCGAGCCGGATTTGATTTTTCCGCGGAACGCGCGTGCCGGATGTCGTTCGGCGTGGGTACGCCGCTTCCGTCGCCGCGATGCATGTTGACGATATCTTCAATTGAGAAGCACCGGGTCATCGGAAACATCCGCATCATGAATTGCGCCTGCGCGCAGTCATCGTCGATGCCTGCGGCCATGCGCTGGTTTCGCGCATCGTTGGCAATGAACGCGAGCGCGGCGATACCGATCGCCGCGACGATCAGCGAGCTTCGGTATGCGCGCAGGAATGAGACAAGCGCATTCGTAAGGAGGCCCATGTCACTCGTCCTCAGAATCGGATGATTGATTCGCCGGCGCCTGGCCGCACGTGTCGCCGCTGAGCCTGAAGAGGATTGTGATCGGCTCAAGACCGGGCGGCGCATCAGGCGGCGATTCGGTGCGGCTGATAATGAACTGCCGGCCTTCAGGATCCTCGCAGATGGTAACGACGGGATGTCTCTCCCATTCGGCGACCTTCGCGGCATCTTCCTCTTCTCGGGTCGCAGCAGTGACGATGGCACCGGAGCTAAGTGACGCGTTGAACGCGACGCTGAGCCCGAGAGCACCGTTCAGGAGCTTCCGATAATCACTCATTGTCCTCTGCCATCCGCGCTCTTATGTCCCGCATGGCTTCCTCCCGGTTCCGAAGGAAGGTTTCGTCGATCCGCCAGAAGTTCGCCTTGCGGAACAACTCTCGCATGCTGTGGGTGAAGACGGATTCGAACCTCGCCCGTTGTCGCTCTTCGCTGATGGACAGGACCGCCGTGAACGCGACGACCGCCGCGAGGCCGGCCACGCGACATGCGAACGCATGGCGATCGGTCCATGCGCCAATACGTTGGACGAGGGCGCGCATCTAGTCGGCTGGGCTGGCCGACACGCCGCGCAGGTCGGCCACGCGCATGTCCGGATAGCCGGGCTCGCGATGGTCGCAAGGCATCAGCATGATCGCGAGCGCCAGCTTTTCCATCTGCTCGTGGAACTCCGGAGTTGGCACGAACTTGGGTGGCGGAGTTAGCGCGTGGACCGTCGACGTCGCGAGCAGTGTCGCGAGCCCGATCAGCGCGACCCACTGAGACACGCGCAGTCGTCGCCACGCGTCGAGCGCAGGCCAGCGATTGTCGTTCGCCCCGACGTCCTTGGCCCGAACGTCCTTGGAAGAGTGTGAATACGCATGCTCTGAACCGGACGCACGCTGCATCGACGCCTCCATCCGTTCACGCAAATGTGGACTATAAGCCGTGTTACGATAATCCACAATATGGTCGTCTTCCGGCATGGATATCCGGAAGAAGCTGGCGGAAAACCTGCGGCGAATCAGGCTCGAACGGGGCCTGTCGCAGGAGGCGCTGGCGCTCGAGGCCGATATCGACCGCGCCTACATGAGCGGGCTCGAGCGCGGCGTGCGCAACCCGACGGTGATGTTGCTGGCCAAGCTCGCCAATGCGCTGAAGGTGCCGCTCGGCGATCTCATCGCCGTCGAGGGCCTCGCCGAGCCGCCGCCCCAGAACCTGCCGCGCGGCCGGGCGGGGAAGGGGCGCACGGCCACGCCCAAACCGAAATCCCGCAAATCGAAGTGATCTGAAACGACAGAAGCCGGGACTCGCATCCCGGCTTCGTTTTGTCGCGCTCTGAAAAAGAGTCTCAGCTCTTCTTCTTTTTCGCGGCCTTCTTGGCCTTCTTCGCCTTCTTGGCGGATTTCTTCGGCGCCTTGCGCTTCGCGGCCTTGGCGGTCTTCTTCGCGGCCCTCTTGGCGCTAACTGCCTTCTTCGCGGCGCGCTTCGGCGCTTTCTTGGCGGCCTTCTTCGCCTTCTTGGCCGCCTTCTTCGGCGCGGCCTTCTTGGCGGCCGGGCGCGGCGCCTTCGGCGCCGGAGCCGCGGCGGGCGCCGCCGCCGGGGCCGGGCTCGTCGACGGGATCGGCTCGCCGCGGATCACCGCCAGCACCTGTTCGGAGTGGCCGTCGACCTGCACGCGCGGCCAGATCGCCTCGACCTTGCCGTTCTCGTCGATCAGGAAGGTCGAGCGCTCGATGCCCATGAAGGTGCGGCCGTAGAGGTTCTTCTCCTTCCACACGTCGTAGTCCTGCACGACCGTGCCTTCGGTGTCGGAGGCCAGCGTGAAGTTGAGCGCGTACTTGTCGCGGAACGCGCGGTGGCTGTCACCGTCGTCGCGCGACACGCCGACGATCTCGGCGTTGGCGCCGGAGAAGTCCGGCAGGTTGTCGCGGAACGAGCACGCTTCCTTGGTGCAGCCCGGCGTGTCGTCCTTGGGATAGAAGTACAGCACGACCTTGCGGCCGCGCAGGTCGCGCAGACTGATCTGCCGGCCGTCGTCGGTCGGCATCGAGAAATCGGGAGCCAGGTCCCCTACCTGCAAGCTCATGTGGTTCTCCTGTGTGGGCCGTCCCCGAAGCCCTCACGGAAACCGCTCGAGGGAAGGCCCTGTTAAGGCGCCGCGCGGGGCGTCCGCGCGCCCGCCGGTCGCTCGATCAACGCGTCGTACTGGCGGGCCACCTCGCCCGCCGTCTCCTCCATCGCCGCCTTGAGGGCTGCGAAATCCTCGGCACCCGTGGCCCGGGCCAGCACGGCCTTGAGACCCTCGGGTGCGTCCGCTTCCTGGAACGGCCCCTCGACGGTCAGCCGCAACAAACCCTGCAGCGTCCGCCACAGCCGCCCCGCGACCTTGAGCGTCGCGGCGGCGTCCGAGGCGATCGCGCCGGCCGCCGCCAGCTTCTCGTACGCGACCGCGGTCGATCCGGAGATGACCTCCGGATGCCGCGCGGCCGCGGCGAGAATGAGATACTGAGCGATGAATTCGACATCGACAAGGCCGCCGCGGCGATATTTCACCTCCCATGGGGATAAACCGGGATGGGCTTCACGAATGCGGCGTCGCATGTCGGCGACATCGGCGAGCACGCGGGTCTGGTCGCGCGGCCGTGAGACGAACTCGGTGACCGTCGCCGCCAGGCGCTCGCACAGAGGGCCATCGCCGGCCACCGGCCGGGCCCGCGTCAGCGCCATGTGCTCCCAGGTCCAGGCGTCCTCGGTGTGGTAGCGGCGGAAGCCGTCGAGCGACACAGCGATCGGCCCGGCGTTGCCCGAGGGGCGGAGGCGGGCGTCGACCGCGAACAGCGTGCCCTCGGAGGTCGGCGACGACAGGGCGGTGATCAGCCGCTGGGCAAGCCGCGCGTAATAAGTGCTGACGGCCAGCGGCTTGGCGCCGTCGGAGCGCTCGACGCCCGCGTCGGCCTCGTAGACGAAGACGAGGTCGAGGTCCGAGCTTTCGGTCAGCTCGCGGCCGCCGAGCTTGCCGAGCGCCAGCACCGAAAAGGCGCCGCCGGGCACCCGTCCGTGGGCCGCCTCGAATGTCCGGCGAACGTCGTCGAGCAGGCGGCGGATCAGAACTTCGGCGCCGTCGGTGAGCGCCCGGCCCGAGGTGTCGGCGTCGAGCATGCCGTTGAGGGTGAGAATGCCGATCCGGAACCGGAGGTCGTTCAGGAAGCGGCGCGCGATTTCGAGGGTGTCCTCGAAGTCGCGGGCCTGGACGAGGCGCTCGTCGAGGTCCTTGGCCATCTCGGCGGCGCTCGGCGGCGGCTCGAAGAAGCCGCCCGCGAGGACGCCGTCGAGCAGCGCCGGATTTGAGGCGAGATAGGCGGCGAGCCGCGGCGCCGTGCCCATGACGGTGGCGACCAGCTCCAGGAGGTCGGGGTTGTTCTGGAACAGCGAGAACAGCTGAACGCCGGCCGGAAGCTGCTTCAGGAAGGCGTCGAAGTTGAGGAACGCCGCGTCGGCATTGGCGGTCTTGGCGAGCGCCGAGAGGAGGCGCGGCATCAGCTCGGTCAGGAGCTCGCGGGCGCGCGCCGAGCGCATCGCGCGATAGCGACCGTGGTGCCAGCCCCGCACCACCGCCGAAACCGCATGGCCGTCCTTGTAGCCGAGGCCGGCGAGGGTCTTCAGCGTCTCGGGGTCGTCCTCGGTGCCGGTGAACACCAGGTTTCCGGTGTCGGCCGCGAGCGGCGCCGATTCCTCGAACAGCGCCGCGTAGTGGCGCTCGACCCGCGCGAGGTGGGTCGTGAACACCGCCGTAAACGTCTCGACGTTGTCGTAGCCGAGGAAGAGCGCGAGGTGCCGCACGCCCTCCGGCGTCTCGGGCACGGAGTGGGTCTGGCGGTCGTCGACCATCTGCAACCGGTGCTCGACGCGCCGCAGGAAGTGGTAGGCGCTCGCGAGCTCGTCGGCGACCGGGCGCTCGACCCGCCCCGCCGAGACCAGCGCATCGAGCGCCGCCATGGTGGGGGCGACGCGCAGCCACGGATTGCGCCCGCCCCAGATCAACTGCTGGGTCTGGGCGAAGAACTCGATCTCGCGGATGCCGCCGCGCCCGAGCTTGACATTGTGGCCGGCGACCTTGATGTGCGCGCCGCCCTTGTGGGCATTGATCTGGCGCTTGATCGAGTGGATGTCCTCGATCGCCGCGAAGTCGAGCGCCTTGCGCCACAGGAACGGGCGGAGCGTCATCAGGAACGCGTCGGCGGAGGCGCGATCGCCGGCGACCGGGCGCGCCTTGATCAGCGCTGCGCGCTCCCAGTTCTGGCCCATGCTCTCGTAGTAGGCCTCGGCCGCGAGCATCGACACGACCGGCGGTGTCGCGCCGGGGTCGGGCCGCAGCCGGAGGTCGGTGCGGAAGACGTAGCCGTGCTCGGTGCGCTCCTGCAGCAGGCCGACGAGCGCGTGGCTCATCTTCACGAACATCTGCTGCGCGCTCTGGCGGCCGGTGTAGCGGACCTTCTCGTCGTCGAACAGCAGGAACAGATCGACGTCGCTCGAGTAGTTGAGCTCGCGGCCACCGAGCTTGCCGAGGCCGAGCACGACGAAGCCCGAGTCGCACTCCGGGTCGTCGGAATCGGCGAGCTCGATCTCGCCGCGCGCCGATGCCGCGCGGAGGAGGTGGACGACCGAAAGCTGGATCGCCTTGTCGGCGAGGCGCGACAGCGCGCCGGTCACCTGCTCGAGCGTCCACAGGTCGAGGATGTCGGCGAGCGCCACGATCAGCGAGGCGCGGGCCTTGGCGATCCGCAGGCTGCGCGCAAGACTCTTGTGGGCCGCATCGCCGTCCTCGGCGCGCGCGTCCGCCGCCTCGGCATCGAGACGCGCGAGCGCCGCCTCGAACGCCGCCTCCGGCCCGTCGTCGAGCGCCGCGACGAGCGCGTCGGAATGGGCGAGCGCGGTCTCGGTGAGGAACGGGCTGTTGCCGGCAAGCGACTCGATCAGCGCGCGGCCCGCGGCGGACGCCAGCAGCCGTTCGGCGGTGGCCCGTGCGTAGGGCTCGCCATGGGTGGCGAGGTCGCTCCAGCGCTCGATGCCGAGTCGCGCGCGCTCGTCGTCCGCGGGACGCGGCAGAGTCGGGCTATCCCCAAGGAATCGAAAGGTTTTCATGTTTGCGCGTGGGGCATTTTCGCGCAGACTGCGGCGATGCGCGAACAAAATCCGAGCGACGACGCCAACGCGGACGGCGAGGGCACCGCAACGCCCCGCCGGCGACCGCGGTGGCACTGGCCGGTGCGGTTCTGCCTCCATACCCTCGCAATCCTGCTTGGCGGAGTGGTCGTTCTCGCCGCCGTGCTGGCGTTTCGCCTGTCGCAGGGCCCGATCACGCTCAACATGCTGTCGCCGACGCTCGGCGAGGCGCTCAAGGCGCTCGATCCCGAAGCCGACATCTCGGTCGGCGAAACCGTCGTGTTGTGGTCGGAAAGCCGCCGGACGATCCAGCTCGAAGCGCGAGACGTCCGTGCGCGCGGACCCGGCGGCGACGAGCGCGCGAGCGTGCCGGAGCTCGCCGTCTCGCTGTCGATCCCGGCGCTGCTGCACGGGCTGCTCGCGCCGTCGTCGCTCGAGATCTACGGACTCCATGTCACGCTGGTGCGCTCGCCCGACGGCAAGATCCAGTTCGGCAACGCGGCGCCGGCGCCGGAAGGGGCCGAAGCGCAGCAGGCGGAGCTGTCCGGAAACGCGATCGAGAATCTGTTGTCGCTGTTCGCGGCGGCGCCCGATCCGGCGGTGCGCTCGAGCTACCTCAAGCGCGCGAGCGTGGTCGATGCGTCGTTCACGCTCGACGACCAAAAGACCGGCCACGTCTGGGAGGCGCCCGAGGCGCACCTGTCGATCGTGCGCGACACCCAGGGCGCGGAGGCGCGCGTCGCGCTTGCGCTCGATCTCGCCGGCGTCAAGCCGCGGGCCGACGTCGTCGTGCGCTACCATCCGGGCGACGACGTGGTGACGACCGACGCGGTGATCCGCGATCTCGCGCCGTCGGCGGTGGCGGCGGCGAGCGCCGAGCCGCTGCTCGCGCCGCTGGGCGCGCTCGACGCGCCGGTGACGGCGCGGGTGCGCGGCGCCGTCGGCCTCGACGGTTCGATCCGCAGCGTCGCGTTCCAGGCCGACGTCGGTGCCGGACGGCTGGTGTTCAGCCGCGCCGGACTTGGCGGCGACGACACCGGCGTGCCGCTCAACGGCGCCCGCATCGAGGCCGAGATGTCGGAGGCGCTCGATCGGGTGACGATCCGCCGCCTCGACCTCGACATCGAGAACGGCGCCAAGCTCGCGATCACCGGCGACGCGACCCTCGACGATGTCCCCGTCGTGCACTTCTCCGTCGACAGCCCGGGATTCCCGGTGGCGACGCTGGTGCGGTACTGGCCGCCCGGGGTCGCCCACAACGCCCGCGACTGGCTCGCCGAGAACCTCGAAGCGGGCGCCGGCGAGGACGCGAAGTTCTCGGGCGAGCTCGGCCCGGTCGGCCCCGAAGGCAAGTTCGACGTGCGCACGCTCGACGGCGCGTTCCGCTACCGCGACATCTCGGTCGCGTACTTCCGGCCGCTGCCGAACGCGACCCAACTCACCGGGACAGCGACGATGACCGCCGACACGCTGACGTTCAACGTTGCCTCGGGGCGGATCGGCGACGTCAAGATCACCGGCGCCACCGTCAAGGTCCTGGGACTCGACGTCCACGACCAGAGCGTCGCGGTGGAGGCGACCACCGAGGCGCCGCTGACTGGCGTGTTCGACATCCTCGACAACCCGCGCCTCGGCTTCATCTCGAAGGTCGGCATCGATGCCAAGGCGGTGGAGGGCGACACCGCGAGCCGCCTGCGGATCGCCCTGCCGCTCGAGGACCATATCTCGTTCGACCAGGTGAAGCTGCTGGTCAACGCCAACGTCCGCGGCGTGACGATCCCGAAGGTCGCGCTCGGCCTCGACGTTTCCGACGCCGACGGTTTCGTCGTCGCCGACGGCAAGGGGATTTCGATCAACGGCAAGGCGAAGGTCGCGGGCAACGACGCCGATTTCGCCTTCAACGAGAACTTCGACGGCGGGCCCGGATTCAAGCGGCGGGTGTGGATCCGCGGCACGCTGGACGACGCGGCGCGCGAGACGATCGGCATCTCGCTCGCGCCCTGGGTCACCGGCCCGACCGGCGTCGAAGCGATGATCGTCCAGCCCGACGCGAGCCGGACCGACGTCGAGGCGATCGCCGACCTCACGCCGGCGACGCTGACGTTCTCCGATTTCGGCTGGGGCAAGAACCCCGACGAGCGCGGCACCGCGTCCCTGCGGGCGAGGCTCCGCGACGACAAGATCGCGACCATCGACCTCCTCGAGGTGCGCTCGGGCGATCTCACTGCGACCGGCCGCGTCGGCTTCGACGCCGAGGGCCGGAACATCGCGACGGCGACGTTCCCGCGC
>DATJIG010000095.1:0-17299 GCA_035493495.1 Alphaproteobacteria bacterium | reverse complement strand
GCGCCTCGTCCTTTAGACTCAGCTCGTAGAGCGCGCCGATCTCATGGAAGGGATCGGCACCCTCGACCGTCTGGACATTGCCGAGGTCGGCGGCGTAGCGCAGGCACGTGCGGAGATCGCCGAGCGCTTCGAGCGCGCGGCTCTCGCGGTCGTTGGCGGGCATCCCGCTCACAGCGCGTCCTTGAGAAAGGCGAGCTTGTCGGCCCACTTCCTTTCGATCTCCGCGGCGTACTCCTTCGACACCGTGTTCACCTTCGGGAACTCGTCCTTCCAGTGATACGGCCGCACCGCGTAGATGATGATCCGGCTGTTGGTGAGATCGCCCGAGTCGCGCCGCTCCGGCAGCAGCATCGGATCGATGTAGCCGGTCCAGCAGCCGTCGATGATGTCGGTCTGGCTCTTGGGATCCCAGCGCGTGGCGACGGCCCACATCACCTCGGCGGGATCGGTGATGTCGATGTCGTCGTCGACGATGATGGTGACGCGCCCGAGATAGGCGGCCGAGCCGCAGCCGACCGCGACAAGCCCCGCCATCTTGGCGTGGCCGGGATGAAGCTGCTTGATGCCGATGACATTGATAAAGCGCGAGCCGCCGCCCGGCACCTTCCACACGCCGGTGATGCCAGGCACGCCCGCGGCCTCGAGGTCGTCCCACAGCGACGCGGCGCGGAACAGCGCCGAGCCCGCGGTACCGAAGTAGGTGCCGGGATAGGTCGGCTTCGCCGGCGGCGCGCCGGTGATGATTGGGTCGTTGCGGTGATAGATCGCCTTGATCTTCAGCACCGGCTCGGGCCGCGAGTTGGACGCGTAGTAGCCGGGCCACTCGCCGAACGGGCCTTCGGTCCGCGTCTCGACCGACGGCGGCGGCATGAAGCCCTCGAACACGATCTCGGAGTCGGCCGGGAACGGCACGCCGGTGTGGTTGCCGGCGATCAGCTCGATCGGGCGGCCGAGTCGGCCGCCGGCGGCGGCAAACTCGGAAGCGCCTTCGCCGATGGTCGAGGCCGCGGCGGCGCCCAGCGCCGGCGCCTGGCCGACGGAGATCGCCATCGGGCAGGCCTCGCCCTTTTTCCAGTATTTCTCGCGGATGAGGTCGGCGTGCTTGCCGGGCTCGATGAACACCGACAGCGTGTCCTTGTCGGACACCTGGACGCGGTAGCAGCCGGCGTTGACCCACGTGCTGTCGGGATCCTTGACGATCACCATGCACTCGGTGCCGACGTAACGGCCGCCGTCGCCCTCATGCCAGTGCGGCGTCGGAAAGGCGAGGGCGTCGACCTTCGCGCCTTCCATCACGTTTTCCAGCACCGGACCGGTCGTCACCGTCACCGGCGGAATCGGATCGGACTTCTTGCGGTTGGCCTTGCGGTAGCTGCGCACGAGGTCGAGGCCGACGCCCGGATTGAGAACCTTCGACGAGCGCACGTTGACGGCGACGCGGTAGCCCTTCGGATAGCCCTTTATGTTGTCGAACAGCAGCACCGGCGGCACCGGGTGCTCGAGGCTCAGCTCGTAGAGCGCGCCGATTTCGAGGTGCGGGTCGGCGCCGTCGATGCGCTCGAGCTCGCCCATCTCCTCGGCGAAGTCGAGGCACTTGCGCAGATCGCCGAGCGCCTCGGCGCGGCGGGCTTCGATGTTGCTCTCGGTCATCACGACGCTCCCGGACTCAACTGCGGTTCGACCGCACGGCTTCCTTGTACTTCTCGACGATGTCGGGCTTCGTATGGACGATGCTCTCGATCATCTTCTGCATGTCTTCGCCCGAGATCGGCTGGATCTCGAGCTTGGCTTTCGCGGCGTCGGCGCGCAGCGCCGGATCCTTCACCGCATCCATCAGCGCCTTGCGGAGAATCGCGATGCGATCGGCAGGCACGCCCGGCGGCGCCATCACCGGACGCCCGATCGCTTCCGAGGTCGCGAGCAGCGAGACGATCTGGCGCTGCTCGTCGTTCTCGGCGAACTCGATCAGCGTCGGCACGTCGGCAATGATGGGATCCCGCTTCAGCGTCATCTGGAACAGGAACGTCAGCTTCTTGTCGCGGATCCACTCGGCGTTCTGGAAGGTGTAGGAGAGGTACGAGTTGCTGCCGCGCCCCTCGACCTCGCCGCGCTCCATCGCCAGGTTGATCTCGGCGCCGCCGAGATAGCCGGTCACCACCTTGAACTTCGTGCCGAACAGGTGGTTGGCCATCAGCGGATACATCTCCATGGTCGTGCCCGGAGTGGTCGCGCCGATCGTCACCTCGCGCGTGCGCGCATCCGCCAGCGTCTTGATGCCCGTTCCGCTCCACACCGCGAGCACGTTGGCCGGCGCCGCCGCGGTGCCGATCCACTGCAGCGCGGCGCAGTCGAAGGCGATCTTGCTGCGATCAAGCGCCTGGGCCAGCGGCACGGTGTTGAGCGGCGCGCCGAGCGACGTCCCGTCCTTAGGTGCCGCCGTGTAGATGTATTGGGCCGACTGCACACCGGCGGCGCCCGGCATATTGCGGACGATGACCGACGGGGTGCCGGGAATGTGGTTGCCCATGTGGCGCGACAGCAGGCGCGCGTAAGCGTCGTAGCTGCCGCCCGCCGCCGAGCCGACGACGATCGAGATCGTCTTGTCCTTGTAGAAGTCGGCCGCCGACGCGGCCGGCGCTCCGCCGATGGCCGCGGCCAAACCCGCCGCAATGGCGGCGGCGCGTGCGATCCCCCTCATGCCCGATCTCCCTGAACGCTTATGACGCACTCTTTATAGGTGCCGACCGTACCGCCATTTTCGATATTCAGAAAGCTTTTCATTTTTTGAAAGAACGCTTACCGTCCGCCGGAAACAGGGAAGGCTCATGGCAACCGACGCAGGCAACGACGCCAGGCTGAAGGCGCTCGAGGAGCGCATGGCCGCGTACAACCTGCACGGCCAGTGGGCGACGACCAGCCAGCGGCCGCAACGCGTCCACAAGACCAACAAGGGTGTCTCGATCGAGCCCGCGCCGGCCGGCGTCGGGCACGTGTGGGAATGGGGCAAGATGCTGCCATTCCTCGAGGAATCGCTGGTCGCGCTGACCGAGAGCTTCACCGCGCGCCGCACTCTTATATTGACCAACCCCGGCCTGCCGCGCGGCACGACGCAGACGCTGCTGGCCTCGATCCAGATCATCGGCCCCGGCGAGATCGCCTGGGCGCACCGCCACACCATCAGCGCCTTCCGCTTCACCATCCAGGGTGGACCCGACGTCTCGACCGTCGTCGACGGCGTGCCGCTGGTGATGGAGCCGTACGATCTGGTGCTGACGCCGGGCTGGTCGTGGCACGACCACCACAACCGCAGTGAAAAGCCGGCGATCTGGCTCGACGGTCTCGACGTGCCGCTGATGATCGGCCTCAACCAGATCTTCTATGAGGAATACGGCGAGGCGGCCCAGGACGTGCGCGGCGAGGCCGACACCTCGGCGTCGATGCTGCGCCCGGTATGGCTGCCGGCCGACGCGGCACCCCGCGCCCACCGCTATCCGTGGGTGGACACGCTCGCGCGTCTCAAGGCGCTGGCGGCCGGACCGGTCGATCCGCGCGAAGGAATCGTCCTCGATTACGTCAATCCGGTTACCGGCGGCTCGACCTTGCGCACGCTCAACTGCCGCGTCCACTGGCTGCCGCCGGGCTTCGAGGGCAAGCGTCATCGCCGCACGTCGAGCTCGATGGTGTTCGTCATCGACGGTGAGGGCGTGGTCACGGTCGAGGACAAGGATCTGTCGTGGGGCAAGCACGACAGCATTGCAGTGCCGAACTGGTCGTGGACCCGCTGGGTCAACCGCTCGCGCAGCGAGCCCGCGCTCCTGTTCTCGATGACCGACATGCCGATGCTGCGGGCGTTCGGCCTGCACCGCGAAGAGATCGTCTGAACAATTCAATCATCAATACAAATCGAAACGTCGGGAGAGTCCCATGGCCACTAAGGTTGTCGCCCTCAAGACCAAGAGCAAGGGCAAGATCCGCGATCTCGAGGAGCAGCTCGTCGGGCTCGCCATCGCGCAGCACGAATCGGATGCGTTCCAGCGCCTGTTCAAGGCGCGCTTCACCAAGAAGGGCGCGCAGGTCTACTTCCTTCAGCACTCGCTGTTCAACCTGAACCGCCGCGACTGCTGGGGCTTCGTCCAGGGTGCATCGCCGATGGCGGTGAAGCGCCTGGTGTGGGACCACGAGCAGGGCGAACTCGCCGGCGACAAGGAACGCGGCGTTGCTGACCACTACACGCTGGCCGTAAAGCAGGGTGCGTCGCTCGGCCTCTCACCCGATGATTTCGCCGGCGAGCAGCCGATGGACGTGTCGTTCGCCTGCTTTCAGGGCTGGCTCAACGTCGCCAAGGGCTGCCACTGGCTCGAAGCCGCGGCGGCATCGGCCTGTCTCGAACTCGACAACGCCGAGGACGTGATCCCCACCGGCTGCATTTCGCGCCGCATCGGCGAGAAGCTGCGGGACGAGGTCGGAATCCCGATGAAGAAGCAGTACTCCAACGCCGAGCACGTCGAGGCGGACGTGGAGCATGGCAAGTTGATCATCACGCTGGCCCGCATGTACGGCGACTCTCAGGAAGCCCGCGACCTGATTATCAGCGGCACCAAGAAGAGCTTTGCCATCGAGCGCGCGTTCCGCGGCTTCACCGCGACGCTGATCGAGAAGCACGCGAAGAAATAAGCCCGGAACCGGGTTCTAGAGAACAATAAGAGGCTTTACGTCGGGGAGACATCAATGGTCAGCGTAAAAGAAACGCGAATCGGCGTGCCGTGGGACAAGCGCACGCCCTACGAGCGCTGGGTCGAGGACGATCTGAAGATGGAGTTGCAGCGCGGTTACGCCGCCGGCAACTTCAAGTCGACGCCGGTGCGCCCGTGGCACGAGCGCGGCATCGGCGCCTCGTTCTACGACATCATCGGCGCCGAATCGCTGGCCGGACTTTACGTCGGCGATCTGGCACCGGGTAAATCGAGCAACCCGACCAAGCAACTCTACGACGAGGTGATCTTCATCATCGAGGGCTCGGGCTCGACCACGGTCGAGACGCCAAGGGGCCAGATCTCGTTCGAGTGGGGCCCGAACAGCCTGTTTGCGATTCCGCTCAACTGTCCGTACCGGTTGCACAACGGTTCCGGCGCCAAGCGCGCGCGGTTCCTCAGCACCAACACGCTGCCGATCATCTACAACCTGTTCCGCGATACCAAGTTCATCTACGGCGCGGACCATGACTTCGGCCGCATCGATCCCGATGCCGATCCATCGGAGGCGGTGCTGTACCAGCCCGACGCCAAGCACGAGCGCACCGCGGTCAATCTCTACGAAACAACCTTCGTCCCCGACGTGCTGGGGGTCAAGCGGTCGAGCTATTCGGAGCGCGGCAGCGGCAACAACACGGCGTATTTCGAGCTCGCCAACAGCGTGATCTCGGCGCACCTCGCCGATCATCCCGGACTGCAGTTTTTCAACCCGCACAAGCACGGGCCGTCGGCGTTCGTGTTCATCCTGTCGGGCACCGGCTACTCGATCATGTGGCAGGACGGCGGCGAGGAAGTCCGCTTCGACTGGCCGGAGGACGACATCGGTCTCATCGTGCCGCCGAATATGTGGTGGCACGGCCACTTCGGCACCAGCCCGCGCAACATCCAGCTCGCGGTGAAACTCCGCAGCCGGAAGATCCCGATCAACCACCTATTCGACAAGACCCACAAGCACATCAAGGAAGGCGGCACCGTCCTGCACTACGGCGACCTGCCGAAGAGCCTCCGCGACCGGATCTGGTCGACCTACGAGGAGGAGTGCCGCAAGAAGGGCTACGAGGCGAAAACGCCGAGCCTGGTCGGGGCGAACTGAAGGCCGACAGCCCACGCAAGATGGGCGCGGCAGGGGAGGCGAAGATGATGTGGATCACGGGAGCGGTGGCGACGGCTGTGCTGCTGGTCGCAGCGGTCCATCCGGCGGCGGCCGACGCTGTCGAGGACTTCTATCGCAAGAACGACGTGCACTTCACCGTGGGCGTCGCGGTCGGCGGCAGCTACGACACCACGGGCCGGCTAGTGGCGCGCCACATCGGCAAGTACATCCCCGGCAGACCCAAGGTGCAGATCACCAACATGCCGGGGGCGTCCTCGCGGGTCGCGACAAATTGGGCCTACAGCGTGGCGCAGAAGGACGGCACGGTGATCGTCGCCGTGTCCGAGGCGATCCCCATGGCCCAGGCGATGGGCGAGGCGGGCGTGCGCTACGACGCGACCAAGTTCAACTGGATCGGCACCGCCGTGCAGCCCGTCAGCGTGCTCGGCGTCTGGCACACGTCGGGTATCCGCTCGATCGCCGACGCCAAAACGAAGGAACTGGTGATCGGCGCCACCAGCGTCACCGGCAGTAATTACATCTATCCAGCGTTGATCAAGCAGCTCCTCGGCGTCCGGTTCAAGATCATCACCGGCTACGGCGGCGGCAACGCGGTAAACCTCGCCATGGAGCGCGGCGAGGTAGGCGCGCGCGGCAGCATGGTGTGGTCGATCACCAAGAAAGAACAGCCGGAGTGGATCCGCGACAACAAGTTGATCCCGATCGTCCAGTACACGCTCGACAAGGCGCCCGATCTGCCCGACGTGCCGCGCTTGATCGACCTGCCGGCCGAGGGTGATGCCAAGGCGGCATTCGACGTCGTCGCCTCGACCGACGGAATGGGGCGTCCGCTGTTGACGACGCCGGGTGCGCCCATGGACCGTGTCACCGCGCTGCGCCGCGCCTTCGACGCGACGGTGAAGGATCCCGAGTTCCTCACAGAAGCCGAGAAACTCGGGGAGGAGATAGATCCCGGTACGGGCGAGGAGATGCAGGCGATCGTCGGCCGCATCGTCGCCGCGCCGAAGTCCGCCATCAACGTCATCAAGACCGCGCTCGCGTCGCGCGTCGACGTCGATTGCCATCAGGCGACTGGCGGCCAGTACTGCGCCAAGGAGTGACGATGCGCGCCCTGCTCGCAGCTTCCGTTCTGTCGCTGGTGGCGGCCTCGGCTCATGCCGAGACCGCGGGGGAGTTCTTTCGCGGCAAGACCCTGACCATGGTGATTTCGACCGGCGTCGGCGGCGGCTACGATCTCGGCGGGCGTCTGGTCGCGCGGCATCTGTCGAAGCACCTGCCGGGCAACCCCAACGTCGTGCCGAAAAACATGCCGGGCGCGGGCCACGTCCGCGCCGCCAACTACATGGCGGTGCAGGCGCCGCGCGACGGCACGACGATCGCGACCATCGGCAACGCCATCGCGCTCTTGCAGGTGATGGACGGCTCGGGCGTCTATTACGATATCTCCAAGTTCAACTGGATCGGCACCAGCGATACGTCGAGCGCGACGCTCTACGTCTGGGCGGCAACCGGCGTTACGTCGCTGGAGCAGGCCAAGTCGCGCGAGGTCGTGATCGGCGCGACCGGAGCCGGCGGCGGCAACACGCAGTACCCGGCGCTCCTCAACAACGTCCTCGGCACGAAGTTCAAGGTCATCGCCGGTTACGGCACCGGCTCCGACATCAATCTCGCCATGGAACGCGGCGAGGTCGACGGCCGCGCCAACCACAGCTTCAACAGCCTGCTGGTGTCGTATCCGCAGTGGGTCTCCGAGAAAAAGATCAACATCCTGCTGCAGATCGGCATCAAGCCGCAGGACGGTTTCGAGTCGGTGCCGATGCTCGAGACCTTCGCGCGCAACGACAATGAGCGCGCGATCTTCAAGCTGTTCTCGGCGCCGATCGCACTCGGCCGCCCGGTCGCGGCGTCGCCCGAGGTGCCGATCGACCGTGTCACGGTGCTGCGGCGCGCGTTCGATGCGACCATGATCGATCCCGAGTTCCTGGCCGATGCCCAGCGCTCGAAGCTCGACATTTCGGCGATCCAGGGCGAGGCGTTGCAGAAGATTGCCGAGGACGTGGTGGCGACGCCGGCCGCGATCATTGCCGAGGCCAAGGCGGCGATCGAGGCCAGGGACATCGTCAAAGGCACCGTGAAGTCGGATAAAAAGAGCGAAAGCGAGTAGCGGAGGAGCGAACATGGCGACGGCAGTGGACGAGGAACGGGACGCGCGCACCGAGGCATCGGCGGACCTGCGCAAATATCTGCGCCAGGCGGAAGCCGCGGGCGAGCTCGAGCGCGTGTCTGGCGCCGACGCTAATCTCGAGATCGGCGCGCTCTACGAGCTGAGCCTGCGCGACGTGCACCCGACGGTGCTGCTGTTCGAGAACATCAAGGGCTACGACCCGAATTTCCGCGTGCTGTGCAATATGCGCACGGCGAAGTTTATGGTCGGCGACATCAACCTCGAGGCGGTCAAGGCGTTCCGCAAGAAGCCGAAGGGCAAGAAGGCCGAGCCGATCCCGCCAGTCGACGTCAACACTGGACCGGTGATGGACTGCGTGCTGACCGGCGATGCCGTCGACGTGCTGAAGTTCCCGGCGCCGCGCTGGCATGAAGGCGACGGCGGCGGCTACATAGGCACCGAATGCGTCAACATCACCAGGGACCCGGACAGCGACTGGGTCAACCTCGGCACCTACCGGGTGATGATCAACGACAAGACGACGCTGTCGGTGTTCATCGAGCCGGGCAAGCACGCAGACGTCATCCGTCGCAAGTACTGGGCGCAGGGCAAGCCGTGTCCGATGGCGATTTCGGTTGGCCAACAGCCGATTCTCGGATTCTTCGCCGCCGCGGGCGCGAAGCCGGGCGAGTCCGAATACGCGCTGGCGGGCGGCCGCATCGGCCGTCCGATCCGCACCGTGAAGGGTACCGTGACCGGCCTGCCGATCCCGGCTGATGCCGAACTGGTGTTCGAGGGCTACATGCCGCCGCCATCCGAAGACGCGCGGCCCGAGGGTCCGTTCGCCGAGTGGCCCGGCTACTACGCCTCCGACGAGCGGCCCGAGCCCGTCATGCACGTCAAGGCGATCTATCACCGCAAGGACGCGATCGTCATCGGTCAGCCGCCGGCAAAGCCGACCTATCCCGGCCGCCAGAACAAGATCCAGCGCATCGCCATGCAGTGGGATGCGCTCGAGGCCGCGGGCGTGCCGGGGGTCACCGGTGTGTGGAAGATGCTCGGCGCCGGCTCGCGCTTCATCGACATTATCCGCATCAAGCAGCTCCATCCCGGCCACGCCAAGATGGCCGGTCTCGTGGCGGCAGGCTCCGGCCCCAGCGCGTACATGACGCGTCTCATCATTGTCGTCGACGACGACATCAACATTGAGGATCCGGCCGAGGTGATGTGGGCGCTCGCGACGCGCTGGGATCCGAAGACCCAGACCGACATCATCGACGGTTGCTGGACCGGCTACATCGATCCGCGCCTGTCGCCCGAGAAGCGCGAGGTTCACGATCTGACGACCAGCCGCATGATCATCTACGCGGTGCGGCCGTACCACTGGAAGGACCAGTTCCCGAAGGTCAACACGGTGTCGCCCGAGTACGCCGCCGAGGTGCGGAAGAAGTGGGCGGGAAAGCTGAAGTTCCTGGAAGAGTGAGGGCATTGGGGAGGCGTTCGTTCTGGACTCACCGGGCGCCTCCGAATAAAATTTCAAAAATCGAAACGAATATCGAAATTTAGAACGGGACCCGGCGTGCGACGCGGGGTCGAGGGAGAGCACACGTGGACAAGATTCATTTTCCGTACCGGTCGGGCTCGCACTGCGCGCTGCTGCACGTCGTCGCCGAATCGGGCTCGTGGGAGAAGCACGGCCTCGACGTCGACTACAACTTCAAGATCAGCTCGAAGGATGCGCACCGCGACGTGCCCACGGGCGACATCGAGTTCGTCGGCGGCAACCACGTCTCGACCTACGGCAAGCGCGCTCGCGGCGACTCCTGGGTCTACCTCGGTCAGACGCTGAACTTCACCAACTTCAAGCTGGTGGTGAAGGAGGACTCCGGAATCAACTCGGTCGCCGACCTCAAGCACAAGAAGGTCGGATCGAAGGGCTCGCACCCCGGCCTCAACGACTGGATCTACTTGAAGCAGCGCGGTCTCGACGTCGACAAGGACCAGGTCGAGATGATCAAGCAGGTGCCCGACGGCCAGCTCGACGAGCACGAGGGCCAGCGCAACACCTCGCTCGACGAGTGGGTGGCGAACGGTCATGTCGACGCGGCGTTCATCACACCGCCGCGTAGCCTGCTCGCCGGCAAGCGCGGCCTCAAGGTGATCGATATCGACCCGCTGCCGATGATCTGGTTCACGACCGTGTCGTCGAGTCTCAAGTTCGTCGAGAAGCACCCCGACATCGTCGAGCGCTTCCTCAAGGCGCTGATGGAGGGCATCGCGTTCTTCAAGACCCAGCCCGAGAAGACCATCAAGATCCTCAAGGAGCGCCACACCAACGAAGGAATCATGGACGAGGCGACGGCGCGCACGATGTACGCCGAGCTCGCGCGCATCCTCGAGCCGAAGCTCTATCCGTCGCTGCAGGCCGTATCCAACGTCTACGAAGAGGCGGTGCGTCAGGACAAGGATGCGCTGAAGGTCAGCCCGATGGCGCTGTGGGACACCCACCATATACGCGCCATCGACGACACCGGCTTCGTCGATCAGCTCTACAAGGAGCATCCGACGCTGACGGTGAGCCCGAGCGCCGGCCGCATGGGCTACGCGGCGTGGGATCGCGCGCTCGGCGGCGGACCGAGCAGCGAGCAGAACTAGAGCGCTCACGCGCCGGTCGAAAACGGGAGGCGTACCATGCGTATCGCCAGTACGGCGTTTCGCGGATGCGTTCGGGTCCTTGCCGCGGCGGCACTGATCGCCGTCGCGTGGCCGGCGGCAACCCGTGCCGCCGACATCGATCTCCAGGGCCAGACGATCAAGTTCGTCATCGGGCTTCGGCCCGGCGGCGGCACCGATCTGCAGGCGCGGCTGGTCGGCCCGTTCCTCACCAAGTACCTTCCCGGCAATCCGCGGATCATCTTCAACAACATGCCGGGCGCCGGTGGCATGAACGCCCTCAACTACATCGCCAACGCGGTGAAGCCGGACGGCACGACGATTATCGCCGCGAGCGCGTCGGATCTGAACCCGCGACAGCTCCATTCCGAGCAGGCGAAGTACGACGCTAATACGCTTGGTTACTTCGGGGGCATCGCGCCCGCCGGCACCTTCCTGATGATTCGCAAGGACGCGCTGCCGCGCCTCACCGATCACGCGAAGCCGCCCGTCGTCGTCGCCGACGCAGACGGTCTTCGCTCGGGCGTGATGATGGCCGCGTGGGGAGTGCTCTATCTCAACTGGAACCTGCGTTGGGTCCTGGGCTACCCGGGCACCAGCGAGATGGTGCTCGCGGTGCAGCGCGGTGAAGCGGACCTTACGGCGACCGCGGGCATCGGCCACATCAAGGCAATGATCGAGAGCGGCCAGATCACACCTATCTCCCAGATCGGCATTTTTTCCGAGGGCAAGATCGTCCGTCGTCAGGCGTTCCCCGACGTGCCGCTGATCACCGAACTGCTCGAAGGCAAGATGGACGCCGAGGGCGCGGAGGCGATGCGCACCTGGGTGCCTGGCAACCAGATCGGCAAATGGTTCGCGCTGCCGCCCGGGTCCTCGCCCGAGCTGCTGGCGACCTTCCGCGCCGCCTTCGAGAAAGTCGGCCAGGACCCCGAGTTCACGCGCATCGGCCAACAGCAGATCGACCCCGACTTCAACACAATGTCGGGTCCCGACGTCGAGGCGATCGCCAAGCTGCTCGCCAATGCGTCGCCGGAGAGTCAGCGCTTCATGGAGACCGTCGGCGACAAGATCGCGAGTCTGCGGGCGACGCCGGCCGCGAAGCAGTGAGTAGGGAGTAGAGACAGTGCCACTCGATGTCAGCGACGACGACCGTCTGGCCGCTCTCGGCGATCTCCGGGAGCTGATCCGCCTTTCGCGCGAGCGTGGCGAGCTCGAGACGATCGACGGCGCGGACACCTATCTCGAGATGGGCGCGCTCTACGAGCTCAGCCTCGAGAAGCGGTTCCCGCCGCTGCTCTTATTCCAGAACATCAAAGGCTATTCCGCCAGCCACCACGTCCTGATGAACGTGCGGTTCTCGCGGCTGTTCGCGGGCGACCTCAGTATGGATGCGCTGAAGGCGTTCCGGAAACGAGGCAAGTGGGAAGCCGATCCGATCCCGCCGGTCGAGGTGAACGCGGGCCCGGTGTGCGAAAACATCGTCAAGGGCGACAAGGTCAACATCAAGGCGTTCCCCGCCGGCCACTGGCACGAGCTCGACGGCGGCGCCTACATCGGCACCGAGTGTCTGATCATCAACAAGGATCCGGATTCGGACTGGGTCAACATCGGCACGTACCGGGTCCAAGTGCAGGACGAGAAGACGCTGACGGTGTTCATCGAGCCCGGCAAGCACGGCAGCTACATCCGCGAGAAGTGGTGGAAGCAGGGGAAGGCGTGCCCGATGGTCGTGTGCGTCGGCCAGGCACCGATCCTCGGGATGGTTGCATCGAGCGCGTCGCGCCACGGCGTCTCCGAGCTCGGTACGGCGGGCGGCCGTCTCGGTCATCCGATCAAGATCGTCCGCGGCGAGCTCACCGGCCTGCCGATCCCGGCCGACGCCGAGGTCGCCTTTGAAGGCTTCATGCCGCCGCCCGAGGAGGAAACGCGGCCGGAAGGGCCGTTCGCCGAATGGCCGGGCTATTACGCGAGCGATGCCGGGCCCGAGCCGGTGGTGCGCGTCGGCGCGATCTATCACCGCAACGATCCGATCCTGATCGGCCAGCCGCCGGCGAAGCCGACGTTTCCCGGCCGTCAGCAGAGCCTGGGTGGTATGGCGGCGATCTGGGACGCGCTGGAAGCGGCCGGCGTTCCAGGCGTGCAGGGCGTGTGGAAGCCGCTCGGCGGCGGCGTCAGCTTCGTCAACATCGTGTCGATCAAGCAGCTCCATCCCGGCCACAACAAGATGGCGGGGCTGGTGGCGGCTGGTTGCGGCCCCGCCGCCTACATGAGCCGCGTCGTCATTGTCGTCGACGACGACATCGACATTACGGATTCGGCCGAGGTGATGTGGGCGCTGGCGACGCGCTGGGACCCGAAGACCCAGACCGACGTCATCGACGGCTGCTGGACCGGTCACATCGATCCACTGCTGTCGCCCGACAAGCGCGAAGCGGGTGATTTGACCACCGCGCGCATCATCCTGTACGCCACGCGCCCCTATCACTGGAAGGACCAGTTCCCCAAGGTGAACACGGTGTCCAAGGGGTACGCCGACACAATCGAGGCGAAGTGGGCGGACAAGCTCAAGTTTCTCGCGCGCCAGCGCGCGGGGCGTGGAACGGGGAACTCGTGAGTATGAAGACGACACGGGCAGCAATGGTTCTGGCGGCGATGGTGCTGGCGCCGCTCGCCGCGTCGGCGGACGCGGTCGAGGACTTCTACCGCGGCAAGCAGGTGCGGCTCGTTCTCGGCTTCGCCACCGGCGGCGGCGACGACAGCTACGGCCGTCTGCTCGCGAAGCACATGCCGAAGTACATCCCCGGCTCCCCGCAGCTCCTGATCCAGAACCAGCCGGGTGCCGGCAGCCTGACGGCCGCAAACGCGATCTACAATCTGGCGCCGCGCGACGGCACGACCTTCGGCATGACCCACCGCTTCGTGCCGCTGATGCCGCTGCTCGGAATCCAGGGGCCGAAGTTCGATCCGCAGAAGTTCACCTACATCGGCTCGATGAACCGTGAGATCGGCCTGTGCATCGCCATGAAGACGGCCGGCTTCAAGTCGATGGACGATATGAAGACGCGCGAGTTCCTCGGCGGCACCACGGGCGCGGGCGCGGAGCTGACAACGTTCTACGCCACGCTCCAGAACATGCTCGGTGCCAAGATCAAGATCATCAAGGGCTACCAGTCGAGCTCCCAGGTCAACATCGCGATGGAACGGGGCGAGGTGCAGGGCCGCTGCGGCGTCTCCTACAGCAGCCTCAAGAGCTCGAAGCCCGACTGGCTCGAGGAGAACAAGATCGACATCCTGCTGCAGCTCGGTCTGCGCAAGGATCCGGAGCTTTCCAACATTCCGCTGCTGGCCGACATCGTCACCGACGATCGCGACCATCGCGCGCTGCAACTTCTGCTCGGCCCGTCGGAGATCGGCCGGCCGTTCATGGGCCCGCCGGAGATGCCGGACGACCGCGTCGCCGCGCTGCGCAAGGCATTCATGCAGGCGGTCAAGGACTCGGAAATGACCAAGGATGCGAAGCTTCAGCGTCTCGACCTCGAGCCGGTCGACGGCGCCGAGATGACGGCGCGCGTCGCCGACTTTTACAAGGCGCCGGAGAGCGTGGTGACGCGGACCCGCGAGCTCGTGGCCATGGGAGGCGGCGAATGACCGCCCGGGCAGCCATCCGGGGCTGTATCGTAGCGGCAGCGGTCGCCGTTGTGATGCCCGCTGTCTGCACCGCTGACGAGATCGCCGATTTCTATCGCGGCAAGAAGGTCACGATGATGATCGGCTTCGGCGCCGGCGAAGCCTACGACGTCTACGCCCGCACGCTCGCCCGCCACATGCCGAAATACCTGCCCGGCAATCCGACGTTTGTGCCGCAGAACCAGCCCGGTGCGGGCAGCCTGAACGCCGCGAACGCGATCTACAATGTGGCGCCGCGCGACGGCACCGCGTTCGGAACGACGCACCGCTTCGTGCCGCTGATGCCGCTCCTCGGCATCGAGGGCCCAAAGTTCGAACCGCTGAAGTTCACCTACATCGGCTCGATGAATCGCGAGAACTCGGTGTGCATATCGTGGAAGGGCACTGGCATCGACTCGATCCAGGACGCCAAGACGCGTGAGTTCACCGTCGGGACCACGGGTGCCGGCGCCGAGCTGACCACGTTCAACGCGACGCTGACCAACCTCCTCGGCCTCAAGCTCAAGGTGGTGTCGGGGTATCGCACCAGCCTCGAGATCAATCTCGCGATCGAGCGCGGCGAGCTGCAGGGTCGTTGCGGCGTGTCCTACGGCAGCCTGAAGAACACCGAGCCGCAGTGGTTCGCCGACAACAAGATGACGTTCCTGATCCAGCTCGGCCTGACCAAGGATCCCGAGCTGCCGGCCGTGCCGCTGTTCGGCGACGTCGTCACGGATCCGCTCGACCGTGCCGCCCTCAAGCTGATGCTGGCGCCGGCCGAGATCGGCCGTCCGTTCTTCGGCCCGCCGGGAATCCCGGCGCCGCGCACCGCGGCGCTCCGCAAGGCGTTCGACGACGCGCTCAAGGATCCCGAGCTGATCAAGGAAGCGAAGGCGCAGCGCCTCGACATCTCGCCCGTGACCGGGCCGGAGATGGAGACGCTGCTCGCCGACGCCTACAAATCGCCCGACGACGTGGTGAGCCGCGCCCGCGCGCTCGTCGCGCTCGGAAGCGCGAACTAGTTCCATCGAGTAGGAGACCGTAATGGCCACCGTTATGAAGACCCGCAGCCTGACCCGGGACCTCGGCAAGCAGCTCGTCAAGATGGCGAACGCGCAGTTCGAATCCGAACCCTTCAAGCGGCTGCTGTCGATGCCGCTGACGAAGAAGCGGGTACAGATGTACGTCATCCAGCGCACCCACTGGACGGTCAACCGCCGCGACTGCTGGGCCGCCGTTCAGTCTGCCGCGCCATTCCCGGTCAAGCAGCTGATCTGGGACCATGAGCGCGACGAGCTCGAGGGCGACAAGGAGAATGGCAAGCCCAACCACATGGTGATGAGCGTCAACGAAGGTGTGGCGCTCGGCCTCAAGGCGGTCGACTTCCAGCGCATCGGGCCGTCGGACGGCTGCATCGCCTGCTGCCATGCGTGGCAGAATCTCGCGCGGACCAGTCATTGGCTCGGCGGGTTGGCGGCGTCGGCGGCGCTGGAGCTTTCCAACTCCGACCAGATCCTCAAAGGCGGCAGCATGTCGCGCCGCATGGGACTCAAGATCGAGCGAGAACTCGGCATCCCGTTCAAGAAGCAGCAGTCCAATGCCGAGCACGCGGTCGCCGACATCGCCCACGCCCACATGCTGATGGAAGTGTGCGAGGAGTACGTGACCAACGAATACGAGCGCGATCTGGTGCTGAAGGGAGCGTCGGAGAGCTGGGCTGTCGACCGCATCTGGAAGGGCCATCTCGCTGATTTGATGGCCGTCATCCGCTGATCGCGCGAGAGGAGCAGAGCATGCAGGAGTACGTGGTCGGCAAGGTGGCGGATATCCCGGACGGCAAGGGTATTGCCGTGCAGGCCGGGCGCCGCACCATTGCCGTGTTCCGGATCGGCGAGTCGTTCTTCGCAATCCCCAACGCCTGCCCGCACAAGGGTGCCTCGCTGTGCGAGGGCGCGGTGGTGTGCGAAACCAAGGTCGTGCGGTGCCCGTGGCACCACTGGAACTGGCAGCTCGAGGACGGCAAGCTCGAGGCCCATCCCGGCCACGGGGTCCGCACCTACGAGGTCGCCGTCGATGGCGACGAAGTCATCGTCCGGATTTAGGCCGAAGGGAAGCAGGAGACGCAACATGGACGTGAATCCGAAGCGTGAACGCGCGATGCGCGTGAAGCCGGATCCGATCGACCCGCGCGGCCGCGCAATCGGCGTCGTTGATACCGACTTCCACTTCCTCCCCGAATGGGAGGACCTGCGGAAGTACATGCGCGAGCCGTTCAAGAGCGCGCTCACGAAGTATCCGCCGGTAGGCGGCGATTATGGCCCGGCGTACGCGCTGGACCTGGAAGGGACGGGTCAGGAGACCCAGGGGCGGGCGCGCACCGCCGAGGATATCCTGCGCGTCATTGACCAGATCGGCGTCGAGACGGTCATCGTCAGCCCTGGCTTCCAGCGGCCGCAGAGTATGTTTCACCAGGCCGCGGTGACGGCGACGTCCCAAGCCTACAACGACTACCTGATCCACGAGGTGATCCCGGCCAGTCCGCGCATCAAGTGCGAAATCATGGTCAATCACCGCAACCCCGAGGCCGGCGCCGAGGAGATTCGCCGCGTCGGCGACAACCCGAGCTTCGTCAGCGTCTACACCGAGTTCGGCGGCAACTACGAGCCGCTCGGCAGTTTCAAGCACGACCCGATCTTCGAGGCGGCGGCGGAGCGTAATCTCGTCGTCACCTCGCACGTCGGCGCGTTCTGGCAGCAGTTCACGCCGCTGCACCAGGGTGCGCGCACGTGGACGGAGCTGTTCGGAATCGCGAGCTGCGGCATCAGCATGTCGTACATCGCCAGCATGATCATGCAGGGGCTGTTCGACAAATGGCCGAACCTCAAGATCATCCTCAAGGAGGGCGGCTTCTGGTGGATGCCGGAGTTC
>DATJIG010000094.1:0-5508 GCA_035493495.1 Alphaproteobacteria bacterium | reverse complement strand
GCCGATGAAGCAATTGTCCTCGATGATGACCGGTTCGGCCTGGATCGGCTCGAGCACGCCGCCGATGCCGACACCGCCCGAGAGATGGCAGTTCTTGCCGATCTGCGCGCAGGACCCGACGGTCGCCCAGGTGTCGACCATGGTGCCGGAGTCGACGTAGGCGCCGAGGTTGACGAAGCTCGGCATCAGCACCGCGTTGGGCGCGATGAAGGCTCCGCGGCGCACAAAGCACCCCGGCACGGCGCGAAAGCCCGCCTTGCGGAAGCGCGCATCGTCCCAGCCCGCGAACTTCGACGGCACTTTGTCGAACCAATGGCCGGGACCACGGACGAGATCGCTGGGCGCGCCCGGAATCAGTGCGTTGTCGTAGAGGCGGAAGGACAGCAGGACGGCCTTTTTCGTCCACTGGTTCACCTGCCAGCCGTTGTTCTGCTTCTCGGCGACGCGGACGGTGCCCGAGTCCAGCGCCTCGAGGGTCGCTTCGATCGCGTCGCGGATCTCGCCCTTGGTCGACGGCGACACTTGGTCGCGATTGTCCCAGGCTTTGTCGATGACCGGCTGAAGGGCGTTGGTGTCCATGAGAAGCGGAGATCCAGTTCTTTTGTGGTTGGGGGTTGTGGCTGGTATGGGGGCGATGGGGAGGCCCGCAAAATGGAAGAGGGGCGCCGCACTGTCAACCGCGCCAACCGGCCCGAGCCGCGGGCGTTTCAGCCCGCCGCCGAGGCGTCGGCGATGCGATCGAGAAAGGACGCCAGGTCGTCGATCACGTGGTGAACGTGTTCGCCGCATTCGGTGCGCACTTCGACCACGCGCCCGCGTGGCGCCACTAGGACGGTGGTCATGCCGAGGGCGGCTGCCGGAGCCAGGTTCTCGACGGTGTCCTCGAACAGCGCGCAACGCGTGGGATCGGCGCCGAGACTGTCGAGCATATGGCGGTAGGCGGCCTGCTCGGGTTTGGGGATGTAGTCGAACGAGGCGATGTCGAAGATCGTCTCGAAATGTCCGGCGATGCCGAGGCGGTCGAGCACTGCGGCGGCGTGGTGCCCGGGCCCGTTGGTGAAGATCACCTTGCGCCCGGGCAGCCGCTCGAGCGCGGTCTTGAGCCCCGGATTGTCCGGCAACACCGAGAGATCGATCTGGTGGACGAACTCGAGGAACTCGCCGGGCTCGATGTCGTGGTGGAGCATCAACCCCTTGAGCGTCGTGCCGTAGCGCTTCCAGTAGTCCTTCTGCAGCCGCCGCGCGTCGTCGCGCGACATCATGAACCGCGCGGCGATGTAGTCCGTCATCCGCCGGTCGACCTGCTCGAACAGCGGGCACTCGACGGGGTAGAGCGTATTGTCGAGATCGAACACCCACGTCTCGACGTGGGTAAATGCCCGACTCGCATCAAAGCCCTGTTCTGGCTGCTCTTTCGACATATCCATAGCCATTTCCAAACACCTGAGCGTAACATTTTATTAAACGGGTACGGCTACTCTCAAAAGACATCAAAGGACCTACCGGATCACGACCGCGCAGTGAGTGCGGCCCCGGTGCGATTGGCCCGCGCGGCCATCCTTGGCAGGTAGACGAGGCTGGCCATGCAGCGCGACAATTCCGAGGGTTCCACGCCGAAGCCGGAGGACATCCTCCGCGCCGACCGCGACCGGTTCGTGGCCCTGGCCTTCTGCGCCTCCGACATCCTGATTGAACTCGATGCCGCCCTGCGGGTGGTCTACGTCGCCGGTGCGACCGTTGGCACGCTGGGCGCCGTGCCGCAGGCCCTGATCGGCCGCTCCTTCCTCGATATCGTCGCCGAACCCGACCGCGATTGGGCTAAAAGCCTGCTCGCCGCGGCGGTCGGAGGCGAACGTATCCGCGACGTGCGCATCCGGCTCCAGAGCGGATCGCGCGAACCCGCGCCGCTCGCGCTGGTCGGCTATCACATGCCGGATCTCGGGCGCTATTACCTCGCGCTCCACATTCCTGGCGGACAAGCTCAGGGAACACCGGTTCCGGGCACCGGCCGGTTGACGCCGAGCGGGCTGCCCGACGGCCCGGCGCTCGCCGACTCCGCGGGCACGCGCCTCAAGGCTCTCGGTCCGGCGGCCAAGGCCTACAAGCTGACGATGCTCCGTCTCGACGGACTGATCGAGCTCGAGGAGCGGCTTGAGAGCGAAACCAGCGCGCGCCTGCTGAAGTCGGTGGGCGAGATCGTTCGCGAGGCGTCCCTCGGCGGCGACACCGCGGGGCAGTTCGATACCCGCACCTTCGGGTTCGTGCATGCCATCTCCGCCGACACGGCGGCCCTCACGGAACGCGTTCGCGCGGCGGCCCGCAGCGTCGATCCCGACGGCGAGGGCATTCACCCGATCGCGGCACAGCTCGACCTCGACCTCGATCTCGATGGCATGAGCCGCGACGATGCGGCGCGGGCCTGCCTCTACGTCTTCGACCGCTTCGTTTCGCAGGGCGACGACTTCCAGCTGACGAGCCTGTCCGCGGGACTTTCGGCGCTTATCAACGACACGGTCGACCGGGTGCAGGAGTTCCGGACGGTCGTCCGCGACCACCGATTCCGCATGGTGTTCCAGCCGGTGGTCGACCTGGTCACGCGGCAGATCCAGCACTACGAGGCGCTGGCGCGGTTCGACGATTTCGGTCCGACCGCGGATGGACCGTACCAGACGATCACCTTTGCGGAGCGCAGCGGGCTGATCTGCGATTTCGACCTCGCGATGTGTGCGAAAGTCTTGCGCTGGCTCGAGGACGAACGCGCAGCGGGCCTCGATCATCGCGTGGCCGTCAACATATCCGGCCGCTCGATCGGCTCGCCCGCGTTCGTCGACGGGCTGCACCGACAGCTTCGGGAGCATCCGTCGCTGCGCGGCAACGTCCTGTTCGAGATCACCGAGTCGGCGCGCATTCCGAACCTCGAGGCGGTGGCGCAGGTGGTGCGCGGCCTGCGCGACGCCGGCCACAAGGTGTGCCTCGACGATTTCGGCGCCGGCGCCTCGGCGTTCAGCTACCTGCGGGCGCTCGACGTCGACGTGGTGAAGATCGACGGCATCTACGTGCGCGACGCGCTGAAGATGGGCAAGGGCAAGTCGTTCCTGAAGGCGATGGCCGGGTTGTGCAACGACCTCGGCATCGTCACCGTGGCCGAGATGATCGAGAACGCGAACGCGGTGACGTTTCTCCGCGCCTGCGGCGTCGCCTACGGCCAGGGATATCTGTTCGGCCGTCCGAGCGAGGACATCTCCGTCTTCGATCCGCGTCGCCGTGCTCCCGTGAAGCCCGTGCCGCTCGGCAAGCGGGTGGTCGGCCGCAGCAGGCTGGGCTCGTCCGGTTCGCATTCCGCGAGCCGGGAGGACTGAGGTGAAAGCCGCGGTGGAGCAGCGTCGATGAACACGTCGCTCAGGAACCTGTTCCGCCAGGCGGTTCCCTCCGCCGCTTCGGCGCGGGAAACGGCCGAGAATGCCGAGATCGCGGCGCGTGTACGGCTCGCCGCGAGCGTCGACGCCACTCCGGAACAGCTCAACGAACTTGCGACCGATCCCTCCATCGAGGTGCGGCGGACGCTCGCCGCCAGCGAAGCCGCGCCGCCGCACGCGAATGTCCGCCTTTCGCGCGACTCCGACATCGGCGTGCGCGCGGCGCTCGCCGAGAAAATCGGCCGTGCCATGGCGCGGCTCTCCGCCGACCCACGTGTGGCAATGCAGGTCGCCGTCCTCGACGCGCTCGAGACGCTGGCGCGCGATCAGGTGCCGCGTGTGCGCATCACGCTGGCCGAAGCACTGAAGGATTCGGCCGATGCGCCGGTTCATGTGATGGGCTGGCTGGCGCGGGACTGGGACATCGAGGTGTCGGGGCCTGTGCTCAGCGCTTCGCCGCTGTTGACCGAGCAGGATCTGGTGGCGGTGATCGCGAATGCCGCGCGCGCGGGCGCGCTGCTTGCCATTGCGCATCGCGACGAGCTGTCGGCGGAGATCGCCGACGCCATCGTCGCGACCGGAGATCGACCGGCCACCGTCGCACTGCTCGCCAATCCCTCGGCGTCTCTGCGTGACGCTACGATCGACCGCCTGATCGAGAACTCCCGGGCCGTCGTCGATATGCAGGCGCCGCTGACCGGCCGACCGGGGCTCGCCTCACGCGGCGCCGTCAAGCTCGCGAGCTTCGTCGCGGGCCGCGCTCTCGAGACGCTGCGCGTGCGATCGGATTTCGACGCCCGGACGCTGGCGGCCATCGAGCGTGTCGTCAGTGCCCGTCTCGCCGGCGGAGCGCGTGACGAACCGTTCACCTCCGATAATCCCGGCACGGCGCGGGCGCGCCGGCTGCACGAAGCGCGGCATCTCGACGAAGAGTCGATCGTGGCGGCTCTGGACGATGGTGAGCAGGCGTTCGTCGCCGAGGCGCTGTCGCTGCTCGCCAAGGTTCCGGCGGGAGTCGTCGGCCATATCCGCGCCGCGCGCTCGGGCAAGGGAATGACGGCGCTGGCGTGGAAAGCCGGCCTGTCGATGCGCTGCGCGGTGCGCCTGCAGGCCCGGTTCGCGGGGATCGCGGCGGCCGAAATCATCAACGCACGGGACGGCTTCGATTTCCCGATGACGCGCGACGAGATGGAGTGGATGCTCGACTTCTTCCGCAACTAGTCGGAAGGGCGAGGCTTACTCTGCCCGGATCAGGGTGCCGACGCCGTGCTCGGTGAAGATCTCGAGCAGCAGCGCATGGGCCACGCGGCCGTCGAGAATCACGGCGGCGTCGACGTGGGCCTCGACTGCGTCGATGCAGGTGTCGATCTTCGGGATCATCCCGCCCTTGATCGTGCCGTCCTTGATCAGCTTGCGGGCCTCGGCGACGGTGAGCTCGGGCAGCACCTTGCCCGACTTGTCCATCACGCCGGCGACGTCGGTCAGCATCAGGAGGCGCGTCGCGCCAACCGCCGGCGCGATTGCGCCCGCCGCGGTGTCGGCGTTGATGTTGTAAGTCTCGCCGCCGTTGCCGACGCCGATCGGCGCGATCACCGGGATGATGTCCGATTCCTCGAACACGTCGAGCACGCGCGCGTTCACTCGCGTCGGCTCGCCGACAAATCCGAGGTCGAGGATCTTCTCGATGTTGGAATCCGTCTCGCGCTTCACGCGCTTGAGCTTGCGCGCCTGGATCAGGTTGCCGTCCTTGCCCGAGAGCCCGATCGCCATGCCGCCCGCCTCGTTGATGGCGGTGACGACTTGCTTGTTGATCGAGCCCGCGAGCACCATCTCGACGACCTCGACCGTCGCGCGATCGGTGATGCGCAGCCCGTCGATGAATGCGCTCTCGATCTTGAGGCGCTTCAGCATCTCGCCGATCTGGGGACCGCCGCCATGCACCACGATCGGATTGATGCCCACCTGCTTCAGCAGCACCACGTCGCGCGCGAACTCGCGCGCCAGGTGCTCCTCGCCCATGGCGTGGCCGCCGTACTTGATGACGAAGGTTTCGCCCGCGTAGCGGCGCATGTAGGGCAACGCTTCGGACAGC
>DATJIG010000093.1:0-10861 GCA_035493495.1 Alphaproteobacteria bacterium | reverse complement strand
CGCCCACAGCACCGCCATGTGCACGACGACGCCGCTCGCGCCGATCAGCGCGAACAGCGCGAACCGCACCGGGATGATGTGGCCGATCAGCTTGTCGGCCAGCAGCATCGCGAACTCCCACGCGACGAGGACGTCGAGCTTGCTCTCGCCGTGGAGGCGCGGGCGGAACTCGAACGGCAGCTCCCTGATGCGCGGCGGCGGGTTCGCCGAGGCGAGCAGGTCGAGCAGGATCTTGAAGCCCTGCGCCGACAGCCGCCGCACGGCGCTGTCGAACACCGGACGCTTCAGCATGAAGAAGCCGCTCATCGGGTCGGCGATGTCGGCGCGTGTCACCAGGCGCGACAGCGCCGTGGCGAACGCGCTGAAGCGCTCGCGGCCGGTGGAGCTCAGGCCGGCGCTGCTGCCGCCGTCGACGTAGCGGCTGCCGACGACGAGGTCGTACGGGCCGTCACGGAGTGCCTCGAACATGCGCGGCAGCAGCGTCTCGTCGTGCTGCAGGTCGGCATCCATCACCGCGACGATGGGTGCCGACGAGGCGAGGATGCCCTCGATGCACGCGCTCGACAGCCCGCGACGGCCGATGCGCTGGAGACAGCGGATGCGGTAGTTCCGGGTCGCGACCGCGCGGACCATCGTGGCCGTGCCGTCGGGCGAGTCGTCGTCGACGAAGATCGCCTCCCAGGCGATGCCGTCGAGTGCGGTGCCGAGAACGCCGACGAGCGGCTCGACGTTGTCGCGTTCGTTGAAGGTCGGGATGACGACCGTGAGCTCGGGGCCGCGGAGGCCGGGCTCGGGGCTCGCGGCGGCGGGCGCCTCGCGCGGGCGCTCGGGTTCCGATTGGGCGACGCCGTGGTGCATGACGACCCTCAGACGTTCGCGCGACGATCGGGCGCTCAGTGCGGGCCCGACCCCTTCAGGAGATAGAGATCGAAGCGCCACAGGCTTCGGTCGAACGCGTAGTGCGACCAGATGGCCGAAAACGCCGGGTTGGCCTTCAGCCAGTCGACGACCCGGAAGCCCTCGCCGAACAGGCAGGGCTCCATGACGGGATCGCCGCAGCGCTGGACCAGAACGATCGCCGGCTTCCAGCGCTCGAAATCCTCGACGACCTGACGGCGGAGCATCGTTGCGTATTGGCGCGCGTCGGGACCCCGGCGTCCGCTCGCGCCGAGCACGTCCGAGATGACGGGATAACCGGAGTGCCGCGCATCATCGCCCGTCCTCTCGGCGCGGATGGTCTCCTCCGGCAGGATCAGGAACGGATACCGCGACGCCCAGACGAAGCCGCGGTCCATCGCGATGTCGTACTGGGAGTAGATGGCCTCGCTGAGGATCAGGAATCCCGTGCCGGGCGGGTAGGCGGCGGTCGCCGCGTTGAACGCGGCGATGTGGTGGGCCCAGACGCTGTCCGCCCATTCCGCCGCGCGCGCCGGATAATAGAAGGCGAGGGCCACGAGACAGCTCGCGCCGGCGATGGCGGCGGTGGCGAGATCCATGACCGGACCTCGGCGGTCGGGCGCGGAGCGGGTGTCGCGGCCGATCAGCGCGAGGCCGATGGCGACGGTGATGAAGGTGTCGGCCGGCAGAAGATGGTCGGTCCAGCCCTTGGCCTGGAGGAGGAAGGCCGCGAACGCGGCGATGCCGGCGGCGAGGACGACCGCTGCCGCGGGCCGCATCGCTCCGGCGCCGCGCAGCAGTACCAGGCCGAGCACCGCCGCCGCGGCGACGGCAAAGTGGTACTTGCTGAGCAGCATGATCTGCCAGGCCGTCTGGTGGCCGAAATCGCCGTAGATCGCGGCGAACGTCGGGATCACGGCGAAATACCCGGGTGTGACCAGCCACACGATCGCGCAATAGACGAGGCCGCCGAGGACGAGCGCCACCAGTTCCGGGCGGACCAGCGGCCGCAGCGAGCGGGCGTGTACGACGATCACCGCCTCGACGGCGGCGACCACCGTCAGGTACTGCGGCTTTATACAGAAGCCCAGCGCCGCGACGAGACCGACGGCGAGCGCCTCGAGGCCGGGCAGCGGCTCACCGGCGAGGCGGCGGGCGGCGGCGAACAGGTAGGGCAGCACGAGCAGCACCAGGAAATGCTCGCGCTGGCCGAAGTCGTAGCGGAGCCCCATGCCGAGTGCCGAGATCTCGCTGAGCTTCCACCAGACGCTCGGCAGGATCACGGTCGCGTAGACCAGAAGCACGGCGAGCCATGGCAGGGCCTCGGATGCCCGCCGGTCCGAGCGGGCGAGGCGCAGCGACCAGACGATCGCACCGACGGCGAGCGCCGTGACGAAGGCGACGAAGCTTGCGTGCGGCGTAGCGCCGGTCGCCCGCGCCAGCAGCGTGGGCAGGATGTTGATCCAGGCGATCAGCGGCGGATTGGTGTCCTGGAGGTCGGCGCCGTAGAGGCGATAGCCGTCGAGCAGTCGCGGCGCCATCCAGGTGTAGAACGACTGATCGTCCCAGCGGATGGGCGCGACGACGCAGGCGAGGGCCAGTCCGAGGATTGCGCCCGCCGCCATCGGTAACGCCAGGGCGGACAGACGGCCGCCCACCACGCGTGACACGCTCATGGACCCGTCCATGAGGGGGTCAAAGCACGGAAGCGTCGCGGACGCCAAACAGCAAATAGGCGGCAGCGGCATCACGGGATGCGATGCGCGGCTTCACCGGTGCGCAATGGGTGATTGCGTGCAGCGGAGCCGATCCGAGCGTGGCGTCGGACAAAGGCCGCGGTTCGCTACGTCCTCGCGCCAGCGCGTTGCAGCCGTCGCTCGGGAGCGACATCGCGGGCGTGCCGTCGTCGCATCCGTCTGTGGTCCATGAACCGCGCGACCGCAATCATTGCGGCGACGCCGGTGACAGTAGCGATCGCCTCGAGGGTAAACGTGGGGCCGTATTTCAGGACGGCGATGGTCGCGACGATGCTCACCGGGGCGGCGGCACAGAACACCTCGAGCGAATGCCGCCCGCACAGCCGCAGCGACTCGGTCCATCGGCTACGTACCAAGCCGGAATCGGCACGGAGATAGGCCGCCACCAGGTATACCCAGGCCAGGAAGTTGATGAGACGCGCCGGGTGGATGTGGCTCCGCACCACCGACGGTTCGACCGCCCAGGCGTACGCGTCGGGGTCGCCGAAGAGCATGCCGGCATGACGGGCGGCGAAGCCGATGGCGACGATCATCCAGCACACAGCCAGCAGGGACCGGCGTGGGCGGAACGGCACGCCGTCGACGTAGTGACGCTTGCCCAGCCAGAGTCCGATGCAGAACAGCAACTGCCACGAGAACGGGTCGTACGACGCCTCACCGGCCAGGCCGAGGCTCGGAATCGTAAACCCCGGAATCGCGGCGGCGGCGAGCCAGAGGCTCGCGCTCAGGGCGAGCGCCACCGCCTGCGAACGGGTGAGGAGAAGGACGAATGCCGGCGTCGCCAGCACCAGGATCAGGTAAAGCGGCAGGATGTCCATCATCTGCGGCGTATAGACGAGCCCCAGCATGGCGCCGACGGCGCGCAACGGCTCCTGGGCGAGCAGAGCGACGTCGTATGTGGCGAGGTAGTCGCTGTCGAGGAGGGGCCGAAAGGCGAAGTAGCACGCGATGTTGACGAATCCGATCAGCACTTGCGCGACATAGAGCTGGCCGGCGCGACGCAGCGCCCGTGTCTGCGCGGCGACGAATCCGTGGGCCAGGATCAGCTTGCCATAGAGGATGCCGCAGGAGAGGCCCGACAGGAACACGAAGATGTCGAGCGCGTCGGGGAGGGCGACATGACCGTAGGTGATCCGGTTGAGCGGATTCCCGGCGGTGTGGTCGAGGAAGATCATCCACAGCGCAAGCCCGCGGATGAGGTCGATGCGCAGATCGCGTCCGGTCACGCTCGCGCCGACAACGCGCCCGCTCTCCACGCAGGGGCGTTCGGCGCGCGCAGGCGCCTCGGATCGGCCGATTGCGCGCATACGTGTGAAGGAAAACATGACCATCCCGGCGACCTTCGCTTCGGTCGAGCGTTTCGCAGCGAAGCTCGACAGCCACGATGCGAGGCGAAGGGCTGCGATTTTTACCGGCTTGGCGGGACGGCGGCCGAATGAGCTTTCCGTGGCGCGAAACGGGCAGAGCGGCGCCCCGCTCTTGCGAGAATTGCGTGAAGCCCGAAAACGTTGCTGCGCAGAATTCTACTTCTGCGCGTCCAATGCGCGCAGGTCGCGGCGCGCCGCCGACTTCGATACGTCGTCGCCCCTGGCCGCGACTTTCTCGAGCCAGGTACGCGCCGTGGCGCGATCGGCGGGATCGCTCGATCCCTTGAGGTAGCCGGCGTAGCCGTACATGCCGCCGAGGTCGCCGTTCTCGGCTGACGCCTTCATCCAGCGTTTCGCCTCGGTGTAGTCGCGGGCCACGGTCTCGTAGTAGAGCGCGAGGCGATAGGCTGCGGGCCCGGAGCCCGACGTCGCCTGCTTCGTCAGCGTCTCGATCTGAGCGCTGGTGAGCGCGAACGTCGACCTGGTGTTGGGTGGCTGCGTCGCCTGCGGCTGGGTCGACGCGGGCGAGGGGGCGGGCGCCGGCAGGTTGCGCGGCGCTTCCTGGCGCATCAGCGCGATCGCCGCGACGGCGAAGACAACGGCGGCGCCGAGAAGCCAGCGGGCGCGGGGGGAGCGGAGAAGGGGTGTCATGAGGCTGGCCTGCGCGTGCGGGGTGCTAGTTGTCCGTCTTGGCCGCCGCGTCCAGCTCGCGCAGATCGCGCCGCGCGACGGACTTCGAGACGTCGTCGCCCGTGGCCGCGACCTTCTCGAGCCAGGTGCGCGCCGTCGCCCGATCGTCGGGGTCGCTCGACCCCTTGAGGTACGACGCATAGCCGTACATGCCGCCGATGTCGCCGCTCTCGGCCGACGCCTTCATCCAGCGCTTCGCCTCCGCGTCGTCGTGGCGCACGGTCTCGTAATAGAGTGCGAGGCGATAGGCGGCAGCACCCGATCCGGTGCCGGCCTGCTTCTTGAGCGTATCGATGTCGGCGTTGGTGAGCGAGAAGGTCTGCTTGACCTCGGGCACTTGGGTCGCGGGCGTCGGCGTCACGAATCGCGGCGGCGGCGGCGATGAGCACTGGGTCAGCCCGACGACGAGCGACAGGGCGGCCGCTGCGAGCGCCCAGCGGGGGCGGGGCGAGCGGAGGAAGCGGGTCGGTGTCATCGGGCTGTCCTTATTCTCTTATTCGTTCTTTTACGCCGGCGACTTCTCTTATGGTTTCGGCAAGGGCGCGCGGCCGAATTGTCCGGCGTTCGGCCGCGGCCCGTCAATGCGCTTTCGCGTGAAGCGCGGCTCGCCTAGCCGCCGTAGAACACGTTGTCGCCGAGGTCCTTCATCTCGAGGATCGCGGCATCGGGGCGGCCGGTGGGTGGCTTCGGCAGGTGGGCTTCGACGACCTCGGCGATGACGGTGTGGTGGTCGCCTTCGGCGACGATCTGCTTGACCCGGCATTCGACCGCGGCCGGCGCCGCGGTGAGCAGTGGCGCGCCCGTGGCACCTTTGGTGTAGGGCTGGCCACCGATCCTGCCGTCGGCCGCCTCGGCCGGCTTGAAGAAGGTGAAGGCCGCGCCCTTGCCGTCCTTGCCGAGCATGTTGAGGGCAAAGGTGCCGGCGTTCTTCACCACTGCGTAGGCGTGAGAATCGGCCTTGATCGCCACGGCGACGAGCGGGGGTGCGAACGAGGTCTGGGTCACCCAGTTCACGGTGGCCGCGGCGACGGTCTTGCCGTCGTCGGCGGTCAGCACGTAGATGCCGTAGGGAATCATGCGCAAGGCGATTTTCTTGGCGTCGGCGTTCATGGCCTGTGTTCTCCCGGTATGAAATGGGGTTCCTTTCTTGTCGGTCCTTTCTAGAGAGCGGCGACACTCCTGCCAAGGGCCTGACGGTTGATCCGTGCCGGTCTCGCGCTACAAGGGGCACACCCACGACCCCGGAGGTGACCGATGGACCGCGACCAGTTGCGCGCCGTGCAGGCGCCGCTCAAGGACAAATACCGGCAGGATCCGGCGGCGGCGAAGATCACCCTCAAGGCATCGGGCGCGCTCGGCGAGAGCGTGACATGCAATGTCGAGACGGGGAGGGCGATGGTCCGGGCGGGGCTCCATCGCGCGACCGGCGGCGATGGTCTTTCGCTGTGCTCGGGCGACATGCTGCTGGAGGCACTCGTTGCCTGTGCCGGCGTCACCATGAACGCGGTCGCGACGGCGCTCGGCATCACCGTGCGAGCAGGGGCGGTACGGGCCGAGGGCGACCTCGACTTCCGCGGCACGCTCGGCGTCGATAAGACTGCGCCCGTGGGGTTCTCGGAGATCCGGCTGACCTTCGACGTGGATTCCGACGCGACGCCCGAGCAGCTGGACTCGCTCTACAAGCTCACCGAGCGCTACTGCGTGGTATTCCAGACCTTGGCGAAGTCGCCGATTCTCAAGGTCTTGCGCTAGCCGCTACCGGTGCCGAAGCCTCGCACCACGTGAGCGTTGTCGCTGAGCACGACGGTGAGCAACGAGCTGCGAACGACGATCTGGTCGTCGTAGTCGATGAAGCCGAGGCGGCGGAACTTGTTCATGAAGAAGCTGACGCGCGCCCGCGTCGTGCCGATCATCTCGGCGAGTGTCTGCTGGCTCGCGACGACCGGTTGCGGGCCGCCGTCCTGGCCGTAGTTGGCGAGCAGGAGAAGGAGTCGCGCGAGGCGCTTTTCGCTCGAGTTAAAGAGCTGGTCGATGAGGTCTGCTTCCATGCGCACGTTGCGTGCGAGCAGGTGAGTCATGAACAGCTCGGAAAATGCGGTTTCCTCGTGCAACGCGCGAATCACGGCTGCCTTCTCGATGCGCACGGTCGTCGCGTCGCTCATGACGACGACGGTGCCGATGCGCGTGCCCTGACCGGCGAGACAGCCTTCGCCGAAGAAGTCTCCGGGGCCGAGAATCGCGACCACCGCTTCCTTGGCGTGGGGCGACAACGTCGTCACCTTCACGCGGCCCTTGCGGATGTAGAACACCGCATCGGCGGGATCTCCTTGCGAGAACACGACGTCGCCGCGTCGCCAATGCGTGGGGCGGCGACCCGCGCCGTTGCCTGAGAGGAACGTGTCCGACTCGAACGCGCCAAGTGCGATGTCCGCCATGGGGAACCTCCCGCCGTCGCTCCCACGCACTGACGAATGCACGCAGACTCGAATGCGCTCTCTTTTGCGTTGACGCATGGCGGCGCGTTGACAACGCGCCGCGCCGGTCGTTGCCGGCGCCGATCCCCTCTGTTTGTCCCCCCGGACTGGTGCGTGAAAAGGGTGCGTAATGCCCCCTAGTCGAAGCGCGCACCATCGCAAAGCGTCTATCAAAAGGCAACGCAAAATAGGTGTTTCCCGCCGATGTCACCGCTTCACTCGCCATGACCCGGCGCGACACGAAACGGACAGGCTCCGCGTCGCCGTGATCGGTGGGGTCGTTGCGCAACGTCAACGACTCGTCGCGGACAGTCTCGCTGACGTAGCCCTTCGATAAGCACGCGGATTCGTCGCGCGCTCGTCGCCACGCCGAAATTTCCATAGCCGAACTTCCATAAGAGTCCTGCGCGCTCCTCGGGTTCGAGGCGCGGAATTTTTCGCGGGTGATCTATTTTGAACAGACGACGCCGAGCGACGCGTCGTATCACCGCCCTCACATCGCACATCCAGCGTACGCCGCACGCGGCCCGGTTTTTCGGTGCTGCGTGCCAACGGTCTTTGTCGTGCCGGCGCGCACGCCGTGTTGCTCCGGCGCTCAACCCGGGCCCGCGAAGGAGCCCACATAGGGGAGGAAACGTTCATGGTAAGCATCATCAGTGGCGATCTCACCCTCGACGAAGCTGCCGGGGTACATGCGACCGACAACGATATCGACTATGCAACCTGGGCAGCGGCGCACTCGACCCTCGTCACCCATCTCAACACGCTGCAGCACCCCGCGGTCACCAGCTTCCCGCAGGTCGCCGAACGCGACGACATGATCAATGTCACCGGGCTCAGCGGGCTCGCGCTGAAGGTCAACGGGACCGAGCCGCTGTCGACCGGCTTCACCGACGAAGCCGGGAATTTGATCTCGCTGGCCACCGATCCGAGCAATGCCAACATCATCCTCGGCAAGACATCGAACGGCGACGTTTCGTTCGCGGTCATCCTCGATGCGACCGACACCGGCCCATCGGTGACCGACGCGAAGGTCTACATGGTGCTGTACGAGCCGTTGAAGCACACCGGCACCGACCTGATCGACGACGCCGACCAGCTCGATCTCACCGGAAAGATCAACCTTCAGGAGACGACCACCACCACGACGACGGACTTCCTGCCGCTCGACTTCTCGAAGATCCCGTCGGGCAGCCCGGTCGAGACCCTAACGGTGCCGACCACCAGCACGACAGACAATCACAACATCCTGTTCGACGGCCTGATCTTCCCGACAGGGGCGGTGGCGAACCCGACCTCGGTGCCGACCAATCCCGGAACGGACGACGACCTCAATCCCGACAGCGTCGGGTTCGGCGTCAAGGGCGGCCAGGCCTCGCAGATGAACCAGAACGAGGGCTTCGTCGCCCGCGATGCGGCGTGGGTGCCGGCTGACGCCGCGACCAACAACAACGAGATCGCCGGCCTGCGCTTCGACATCCAGGGCATCGGCAACCTGGCGGCGGTGAACATCGAGTGGTGGTCGGTCGACAACGGCGTGGTCATCGATCATGTCAACGACACGGTGACCCTGCCGAAGGGCAACAGTGTCTTCGAAAACTACACGATGGATGCGTCGCAGGGTGTCGACGGCATCTACGTGCGGTTCACGTATGCCGGCGGCGATACCAACGCGGGGGTGCGGCTCGAGAATTTCGAGACCCGCCTCGAGTCGACGTCGACCAGCGAAAATACGGTGTCGGAGGACCTCGGCGCCCACCTGAAGTTCGAAGACGACGGGCCGACCATCGGCTCGCAGGCCACCGGAACGAAAGTCGACTTTTCGGCCGGCTCCGACACCGGCGATGTGGCGCTGACCAATCTGTCGATGGGCGTCGACAAGCCGGGCGAAGTCTACTTCACCAGCTTGCCGTCGGGCTGGACGGCGGATGACACGGCCGATACCACCCCGAACGCGGCGACGGATTCGACCGGGACGTTCCACATCGTCATCGACAACGACAGCTACAAGTTCAGCGTGCTGAAGGATCCGGTCCTGTCCTTCCAGTCGCTGAACTTCGCCGCCGTGCCGTCGGGCAGCCCGCAGGAGACGCTGAGCGTTCCGACCACCAGCACCACCGACAACCACAGCGTCCTGTTCAATGGCCTGATCTTCCCGACGGGAATCGTGACGGATCCGACCACGGTGCCCAAGGATTCGGGAACGAACGACGATCTCAATCCCGACAGCGTCGGCTTCGGCGTCAAGGGCGGCCAGGCGTCGCAGATGAACCCGAACGAAGGATTCTTCGCCCAGGACGCGGCGTGGAACGCGGCACACCCCGACGACAATGAGATCTTCGGGCTGCGCTTCGACATTCAGGGCATAGGCAACCAGCCGTCGGTGACCATCGAGTGGTGGACGGTCGACAACGGCGTGGTGATCGATCACGAGACCGATACGATCCAGCTTCCGAAGGGCAATGCCGTATTCGAGAACTTCGAGGTGTCGTCGAACACCAGCTTCGATCAGGTCTACTACCGCTTCACCTTCCCGGACGGCGGCGCCAATGACGGGGTGCGACTCGAGAATTTCGACATCAAGACACCCAACCCGGTCCCGGACCAGACCTTCACATTTGGGATCAACGCCGTGGACCAGGATGGCGACCACGCCGTCGCCACCACCTTCTCGGTCGGCGTCGACGGCAACCACGACGGCCTGATCAGCTGACGCAGCGGCATCAGGCGCTCCTCCCGCGTGCCGGGGGAGCGCTTGATGTCTCAGCGACGCGAATAGCGGCCATGCGGCCAAGGCTCGCCCAAACCCCATTGCCCCATCCGACTGGGCAGCCTAACGTCGCGCGATGGACACAATCGTTTCGCCACCGCCCGCTCGCCCGGTCCTCGATCCCGACGATCCCTACGCGCGGGAGGCACAGACCTTCCCGAAGCTCACCGACGACATGCAGCGCCGCGTCGCTGCCTACGGTAAGGAGGAGGTGGTCGAAGAGGGCGAGGTCTTGTTCGCGCGCGGCGAGCGCGACGTCGATTTCTTCCTCGTCCGCGAGGGACGGATCGAGATCTTCGACACCGGCGCAAACGGCAGCCGAACCGTCATCCGCATCCATCCGCCCGGCGAGTTCACCGGCGAGCTCCACCTGTTCAACCGGCGCGCCAATCTGGTGACGGCGCGGGCGCTCGACGACGGTCGCGTGGTGCGCGTATCGCACACCGACTTCCGTCGCCTGATGACCGGCGAACCGGACATCGCCGAGATCATCATGCGGGCGTTCATCCTGCGGCGCGTCGGGCTGATCCGCCATCATCAGGGCGGCGTCGACCTGGTCGGCTCCGGCCGCGGCGGCGACACGCTGCGCATCCAGAGCTTCCTCGGCCGCAACGGCTATCCGTTCCGGCTGATCGACAGCGACGTCGATGCCGACGCGGGCGGCTTCATCTCCCACTGCAGCATCACCCAGGCTCAGCTGCCGGTCGTGATCCTGCCCGATCATCGGATGCTCAAGAATCCGTCGAACGCCGATCTCGCCGACGCGCTCGGCCTGACCGCCGGGTGCGAGCGATTCAACGACGATGGTGTCGAGCCCCTCGGAGGCGGCGTAGACCGCGGCGGCGAGGCCGGCCGGGCCGGCGCCGACCACGGCGACGTCGTAGACCCGCGCCGGATCGAACGCCT
>DATJIG010000092.1:0-3720 GCA_035493495.1 Alphaproteobacteria bacterium | reverse complement strand
GCCCTCGACTTCGGCCGCCGCGAGGCGGTCGTTCATCTCCGCCATCTTGCTCTGCATGGCCTGCGCCTGCTTCAGCATCTGGCCGAGGTTCTTCATGACTGACTCCGTTGGTTCAAGCTACTCGCGATCGGGCCCGTCGCTGTCGACGTCCACGTCGAGCGGCTCCGGTGGCTCCTCACCGGTGTCGGTCGATGCCGGCACATCGAGGCGCCGCACGTCGACGATCTTGGCACCCGGGAACGCTTCGAGCGCCGCCTTCACGACGGGATGCATCTCGGCGGCGGCGCGCTCGTCGTCCTTCTCGCGCTGGCGCTCCTGGGCGAGCGTCGGCAAGCCGGGCTTCTGCGACACCGCGATCGACCAGCGCGCGCCGGTCCACTCGGTCAGCAGCTCGGCGAGCTTCTTTGCGATGGTGGCAGGCGCGTTCGCGCCGAGCGCGATCTCGACCTTGCCGGGCTCGTAATTGACGAGGTGGATGTCGTGGACGAGATGGGTGTGGAGCACCGCCTCGCGCTTGGCGGCGAACAGCTCGACCATGTCCTTGAACGTGGCGGGCAGCGACGGGCCGGCACTTTGCGGAGGCGGAGGCGGGGGCGGCGGCGCGGCACCGCGCGCGAGGGTCGCGGCGACCACCGGCGGCGGCACCGGGCGGACTACACTGGGCGCTGGCGCCGCGGCGGCTGAGGCGCGTGTCGCGGTGCTGGCCGGAGCCGGCGGCGCATTGGACAACCTGGCGACGAGATCGGCGGGCGTCGGCAAATCGGCGGCATACGCGAGCCGGACCAGCGCCATCTCGGCAGCCTCGACCGGGTGCGGCGCCCCCTGCGCCTCGGTGAGGCCCTTGAGCAGCATCTGCCAGGCGCGGGTGAGGTCCGGCAGTGACAGCTTGTCGGCGAGCGCGCGGCCGCGCTCGCGCTCGGCCTCGGGCACCGCGACATCGTCGGCGATCGCCGGCGTGATCTTCACGCGCGTGACCCAGTGGATCAGCTCGAGCATGTCCTGGAGCAGGATGACCGCATCGGCGCCGGCGTTGTGGCAGTCGCCGAGAATGTCGAGCGCGCCGCCGGCGTCGCCCGCCATCACCGCCTCGAGGAGATCGAACACGCGGCCACGGTCGGCGAGGCCCAGCATGTCGCGGACCATCTGCTCGCCGACGGTCCCGTCGCCGTCGAGCGCCGCGGCGTGTGAGATCGCCTGATCGAGGATCGAGAGGCCGTCGCGCACCGAGCCATCGGCCGCGCGCGCGATCAGCAGCAGCGCGTTGGGCTCGGTCTTCACACCCTCTTCTTTGGCGATGCCACCGAGGTGCTCGGCGAGACGATCGGCATCGACGCGGCGCAGGTCGAAGCGCTGGCAGCGCGAGCGCACGGTGATCGGGATCTTGCGCGACTCGGTGGTCGCGAAGATGAACTTCACATGCTCCGGCGGCTCTTCGAGGGTCTTCAACAGCGCGTTGAAGGCCTGGTTCGAGAGCATGTGCACTTCGTCGACGATGTAGATCTTGGTCCGCGCCATCACCGGCTTGTAGCGGACGCCCTCGATCAGCTCGCGGATGTCGTCGACGCCGGTGCGCGACGCCGCGTCCATCTCGATGACGTCGGGATGACGGTCTTCGGCGATCGCTTTGCAGTTGTCGCAGACGCCGCAGGGCTCGGGCGTCGGTCCGCCCTTGCCGTCGGGCCCGATGCAGTTGAGCGCCCGGGCGATGATGCGCGCGCTCGTCGTCTTGCCGACGCCGCGCACGCCGGTCAGCAGCCACGCATGGGCGAGGCGCCCGGAGCGGATGGCGTTGGTGAGCGTGCGCACCAGCGCTTCCTGGCCGATCAACCCGGCGAACGAGGTCGGCCGGTACTTGCGGGCGAGGACGCGATAGGCGGGTTGGGTGTCGGGCAAGGTGGAGTGACCATCGGGCCGCGGGGGCGGCAACCCCAGGCGGGCGGGTGGACGAGAAAAGGGGCTTAAAAATCAGGGTGGGAGACTGGACAACGACCCGGGTCGAAACTCGTTACGGCTGCTTCCTTCCGGACCTGACCGGGTTGGCGAGGGATCCGTCCATCGCCAGCCTCCCGAGGGCACTATATCAGGTCCCGCCCCCGCCCCAACAAGGGGTGAATCGCTCCAGAGAATCAGTGCTTCAACGGGCGTCCCGCGCGCTCGTCGCTCGGCCTGCGGTCGGCGACCGAGCGGTACAGCATAAGCGCCACGACGAACACCACGGCCAGGCTTCCGTAGACGACGCGGTACGCCGCTTCGGGCGCCGGGCCGCCGGTCACGAACAGGCCGATGATCGGACCGGCGACGAGCTGGGTCGCGGCGTTGCCGACGAAGGTCGCCATATTGACCATAGTGACGCCACGACCCATCAGCCGCTCCGGCACGATGGCGCGGCCGAGCGCGATGTTGGTGACGCTGAACGCGGTTGCGAAGCCGAACAGCACCAGAAGCGCCACGACGACCGCGAGCGGCGGGTGGGGCCACAGCGCCAGAGTCCCAAGCACGACGACGCACAGCGACGCGCCGCCCATGACCACGCCCTTGCGGGTGTCGAGCCAGCGATCGAGCGGGCCGATGACGACGAAGCCCAGGACGTTACCCGCGACCATCGCCGCGAGCACGTTGCCGCGTGCGACGGAGCCGAGACCGTAGACGTCGGCCAGGTACGGCCCGCCCCAGCCGCCAAGCACGGTCATCAGCGCCGGGTAGCCCATCATCGCCATGATCAGGATCCGCCACATGCCGGGGAGCTTCGCGACCTCGACGACACCGGCCAATGACGCGCGCAGCGTCTCTGGCGAGCGCTTCCAGAACGGATGACCGGGCGGGGCGTCGCGCGCCACCAGCGCCACCAGCGCCGACGCGAGCGCCATGACACCGGCGACGCCGACGAAGGCCCAGCGCCAGCCGACGACATCGGCGGCCGCGGCCATCGGCGCCGTGCCCACGCCGTTGCCGACGCCGCCCGCCACCGCGAACACGACCGACGACACCGTCGCGAAGCGATCGGGCGGGAACCATCGCGCGGCGACGACGAGCGTCCCCATCAACGTCGAGGCGATGCCAAGCCCGATCAGGAACCGCGACGCGAACAGCGCCCACACGCTGTCGGCCGCCGCGAACCACAGACTGCCAATGACCGAGAGCAGCAGCACAACCGGCGTCACGCGCCGGGTGCCGAAGCGGTCGAGCAGGATGCCGGTCGGCAACTGTCCGGCGGCGACACCCAGGAACACGCCGCTCGCGATCAGCCCGAACGCGTCGGGCGACAGATTGAGCTCGATCATCAGATCGGGCGCGATCGCCGACAGCGACGTGCGCTGGAAGTGACTCAGCGTGAATCCGAAGGTCAGGACGGCGAGGATCGGGAGCGCGGACATGAGTTGGCGGACATCGAGGTGACGCGGGTTCGCTGGTAGGAACGCGGGAGAAACTACGGGGAATCGCGGGCGTGGCTCGCAAGTTGTGACAGAAACGTCACAACGATGCACTCTCGCGAGACGCAAACCGGCGCTGCTATGATCCGCGCCTTATTCATACCGTCTCATCAACGATATTCGGAGGCGTCATGCCCCCCGACGCGGCCCGCTTCCGTTGTGTTCGCCTCGCTGCCCCTGAGCAACCCGACACCGGGCACGACATCGCCGCCGGCTTCAGCGCCCGCCCCCGAACTCTCCCGTGCCGTTATTTCTACGACGCGCGCGGCTCGGAGCTGTTCGAGCGCAT
>DATJIG010000091.1:0-3495 GCA_035493495.1 Alphaproteobacteria bacterium | reverse complement strand
TGAGCGCGGCGACGTCGCGCGACCAGGCGAGTGTCGAGCCCACGGCGAGGGTGATCGATCCGTCGCGCAGGGCGGCGAACTCGCGGGAGGCGTCGCGCTGGAACAAGGTCGCGCCCGGATAATGGCGGACCGCGAGGCGCCCGCCCGAGCGTTCCCGGATGAGCGCCGCCCATCGCTCGCCGGCCTTGCCTTGCGCGTAGGCGGGCCCGAGCGCCGTCGACAGTTTCCACTCGGGTTGGGCCGGAGCAGCGGCCGACGGCGTCGGCGCGCCACCCTGCGCGGATGCCAGCGTGCAGACGGTGAGAAGCCAGGCGGCCAAGCCGCGCGGGGAAAACACCACGTGACCAGCGTAGCGACCCGGGGGCAGTCCCGTCAACCGGGGCGTCGCGGGTGACTCGCGCGTCCCCTAGATACCGAGCAGACCTCGCGCCGCGCCTTCCTCGGTGATCAGCACGCCGGCGCCGGTGGCCTTCAATGCGGCGCGTATCGCCGCGACCTTGCGGCGCCCGCCTGCGGCCACGACGACCCTGGGTACGCGCCGCAGATCCTCGAGGTCGACCGACACGACGCGCCGGTTCACCGGATGGTCGACGACGTTGCCTTCGGCGTCGATGAAGTGACACAGGACATCGCCGACGGCCCCGGCAGCCTGCAGGCTCGCCAACGCCGAGAGCGGCAGTATGCCCTCGCGGAACAAGGTCGCCTCCTCGCTGACGTCGCCGACGCTGACCAAGGCCACGTCGACGCGGCGCGCGCGTTCGAGCAGCTCGCGCAGGCCCGGCTCGGACCACAGGGCCGCCCGAACCGTTTCGTCGGCGACCATGACTGGCGCGGTCAGCTGGTAGCAATCGGCGCCGAAAGCGTCGGCGATGCGCCCCGCGACCGCCGACGGATTGACCGCGCGCGAGTGCGTCATTCCCCCGAGCAGCGAAACCACCGACAGGCGCTGGCAAGGCTGCCCGCCCAGCGCGTTGAGGCTCATATGCAGCGTCGCGCCCCAGCCGACGCCCAGCGACATGCCGTCCTTCATCTGGTCGCTCAGATACGTGCCCGCGGCGTGTCCGACGACGCTGGTGATCTCGGTCGTGGCGGCCGGCGCCGGCACGACGACGGCGTCGGCGAGGCCGAAGGCGGCGACCAGCTTGCGTTCCAGCGCGATCTGCTCGCTGGCGCGGTCCTCGATGCGAATCCGCACGATGCCGTTGTCGCGAGCCGACGCGAGCAAGCGGATCACCTTGGCGCGGCTGATGTTCATGAACCGCGCGATCTGCTCCTGGGTCATATCTTCGACGTAATACAGCCACGCCGCCCTGACCCGGAGATCGGGCGAAGCTACCGGCTCGCGGGCGGCGGGTCGCTCGTTCTCGGGCATCGGCTGGCTTCCTTCGTTCGGGGTGCGCAGCGTGGCATCGTTGCCCGCGAGTGGCAAGCGCTCGGCGGCGCGCGGCCGTGCCGGCGGCTGTTATCCTAGACGGGTCTTGGGCTGGAGATATGTTCGGCCTATAATACAAAAGTCCGGATGCCGTCTAACCGACCCAGCTGCGAGGAGCCATGCCCGACCCGTCGATGCCAAGACTGGGCGATTCGATCGCCGAGGCACTGAAGTTTCGCCAGATCGAGGGGCGGCCGGTGCGCGTCGGCTTGATCGGCGCCGGCCAGATGGGTACCGACATCATCGTCCAGACCGCGCTGATGGCCGGCATCGATGTCGTTGCCGCGGCCGACGCGATTCCCGACAACGTCTTCGCCGCGCGGGCAATCGCGGGAACCGAAGCGCTCGAACCGCTGCTGGTCGAAGGCAGCGCCGCGGTCTCCCGCGCCATTTCGCGCCGCCAGCTCGCCGTCGTGCGCTCGCACCGCGACGTGTGCACGGCGGAGGGTGTCGACGTCGTCATCGATGCGACCGGCAATCCGAACGTCGGGGCCGAGGTGGCGCTGGCGACGATCGCCGCCGGCAAGCACATCGTGATGATGAACGTCGAGGCCGACGTCACTATCGGCGCCTATCTCGCCGCGAAAGCGGCGGCCGCCGGCGTCGTCTATACGCTGGGCGCAGGCGACGAGCCCTCGGCGACGATGGAGCTGATCAATTTCGTGCGCGGTCTCGGCTATCCGATTGTCGCTGCCGGCAAAGGCAAGAACAACGCATTTCGCATCGACGCCACGCCCGACGCGTACGTCGAGGAAGCGAAGCGGCGCAACATGAATCCGCGCATGCTGGTCGAATTCGTCGACGGCTCGAAGACAATGGTCGAAATGGTGGCGATCGCCAACGCGACCGGGCTTGTCCCCGACATCCCGGGCATGCACGGCCCCGACGCGCCGCTGGCCTCGCTGCACAAGGTGCTGTGCCCGCGCGAGGAAGGCGGCTTGCTGTCGCGCAAAGGCGTCGTCGATTTCACCGTGTCTCCCGGGGTCGCGCCGGGCGTGTTCGTCGTCGCGGAAATGCGCCACCCGCGGCTGCGCGAGCGGATGAACGATCTGCACCTCGGCGAGGGACCCTACTACACGTTCTTCCGCCCCTACCATCTGACCAGCCTGGAAGTGCCGCTGTCGGCGGCCGCCGCCGTGCTGTTCGGGCAAAGCCATATGCGGCCGCTGCCGGTCCCCTCGGCCGAAGTCGGCGCGCGCGCCAAGCGCGATCTCGCCGTCGGCGAAAAGCTCGACGCCATCGGCGAATATTGCTACCGGGGCTTTGCGCTGTCGCGCGCCGACGCGCTCGCGCGCGACGCACTTCCGCTGGGGCTCGCGCAGGGCGCCGTCACCAGGATGCCGATCGCCAAGGGCGAACTCCTGACCTACGCCAATTGCGCGCCGGACGAAGCGCTCAAGATCGTCCAGGTGCGCCGCGCGCAGGACGCGTTGATCCGCGCCGCGAGCGACGAGCCCGCCGTCGCCGTCGCATCATGACCGCACGGCGGCGCAATCGCTCGGCGGCTTGCGCCGCGGCGGGCTGATCGTGGCGATCGCTCCCGGCAGCCGCACCGCCGCGCAGGCGCCCGAGCGTCCCGAGCTCGCCGCGCTGGGCGACGATGCGCTGCGCGTCGCCCTGTCCCGAATGCAGCTGATCCGCAAGTTCGAAGAGGCCGCCGAGGCGAGCTACATGCGCGGCCTGATCCACGGCACCATGCATCTGTCGATCGGGCAGGAAGCGAGCGCGGTCGGGTCGACGCTCGAGCTCGCCCGCGACGACTACATTCTTTCCACGCATCGCGGCCACGGCCATTGCATCGCCAAAGGCGCCGATCCGGCGCGGATGTTCGCCGAGTTCTTCGGCAAGGAAAACGGCTATTGCCGCGGCCGCGGCGGCTCGATGCACATCGCCGACGTCGAGGGCGGCAATCTCGGCGCCAATGGGATCGTCGCTGGCGGATTGCCGATCGCCGTCGGTGTCGGGATGAGCATCAAGGCGCAAAAGCAGCATCGCGTCTGCATGGTGTTTTTTGGCGACGGCGCCGCCAACGAGGGCGCCTTCCACGAGTCGCTCAACATGGC
>DATJIG010000090.1:0-6334 GCA_035493495.1 Alphaproteobacteria bacterium | reverse complement strand
TTCTCGTAGGTGTTGCCCATGACGCCGGCGACGGTGAGGGCCGTGAGCTCGACGAGCTTCATCGGCATCTCGTCCTTCAGGTCCTCGGTCATGTTGCAGAACGAGAGCATGCTCTTCGGCAGGTTGGCGCCGACCTGCCAGATCTCGCCGCAGTAGCCGAGGCGATCGACCTTCGGCTTGAGTGCCGACTTGAGGCCCTCGGGGAAATCCTCCCACGCGACGCGCGGGATCAGCTCCTTATTCTTCACCTCGGCCATGTCCGCCTCCCGTTGCGCCGCAACTGCGATGGTTACGCGACGTCGACATAGATGCTGTCGCCGTCGACGCGCACCTTGAACACGCGGAGATCGACCGTCGCCGGCATGCCGAGCGCCTTGCCCGTGACGATATCGAATCGGGCGGCGTGCAGCGGGCACTCGACCTGACCCTCCTCGATGTAGCCGTCGGCGAGCGACGCGTACGCGTGGGTGCAGATGTCGTCGGTGGCGTAAAATTTGCCGCCGAGGTTGTAGATCGCAATCTCGTTCTCGCCGATGACGACGCGCTTCGCCTGCCCGTCCTCGATCTCTCCGGTTTTCGCTACCAGATGTTCCGCCATTTGCTGTCTTAATCCTTATCGAGGGTTGTACCGACCGGGACGTGAAACGCACCGGCCGCCGCCGCATCCGCTCAACCAAGCGGGGCGGTGGCCCCTTGCTGCCGCTGGGTAACGCCGACCTCCGGGCTTTCACCGCCCGGGGGGCTGGAATTCAGCGAAAGGGTAAATATCTAAGGGTTGAGTATTTTCCTATTCCGGCGCGGGTTTTGTCAACGCCGAGGCCGGTCTGACGGGTGTCAACGCGGCGTAAGAGCCATGTTCCGGGCGCGGACGTTAGCCCGAAGACAAATGGCGGCCTATCCCTTACAAGTACCGGCCGTTTTAGACCCCGTCAGGAGGGGGTCGGTATGCGACGCACAATGCTTCAGTCCAAGCTGCACCGCGCCACGATCACCCATTGCGAGCTCAACTACGAGGGCTCCTGCGCGATCGATGAGGATCTGCTGACGGCGGCCGACATCCGCGAGTACCAGCAGATCGACATCTACAACGTGAACAACGGCGAGCGGTTCACAACCTACGCGATCCGCGCCCAGGCGGGATCGGGCACGATTTCGCTCAATGGTGGCGCGGCCCGCCGGGGCGCCGTCGGCGACATCGTCATCATCGCCTGCTACGCCCGCTACGACGAGAGCGAGTTGGCGAGCTACCAGCCGAAGCTCGTCTATGTCGACGCAGGCAACCGCATCAAGCAGCAGCGCCGCTCGATTCCGGTCCAGGTCGCCTAGGCGGCCGGGGACGGCTCAATCTTTCGTGAAGCCCGGCTGTGCCGGGCTTTTCTTTTGTTCGTCATCCTCGCCGCCCTCTTTATCAAACGGACCGCTCTCGCGGTCCTTGGGGTCGAGGATCCACGAGTTTCTTTGCGGCCGCAAAAACTCGTGGATGGTCGGCCTTCGCCGACCATGACGAGAGTTGTCGTTCGTTTCCGGCAACGTCATCGGCCTGAAAAACATCCCCCTGACTAACCGAAGCCCGCTCCGGTTTGTGAGACCGGAGCGGGCTGGTGAAAGGCCGAGTGCGTCAACTCTGCCAAGCGGACGCACTCCGTCGTCGGCGGCTCCGGCAGGAGCCGCCTTTGTCGTCCCCGTTGCGGGGCGGTGAGGTGCCGACGCTGCGTTTAAAGCGTAGCCCGACCCCACCGATGATCCCCGCGGTCGCGGATCGCGACGCTGTTGTTGGTGGTACCGAAGACAGAGTGCGTCGCGACCCGGAGGGGAAGCGCCGTTGCCTTCTCAATCATCCACCGCGCCGGTACGGGCGGGTTGCACCCCGCCCGTTCTTAAAAAGAGGGGCGCGGGAGTGACGAAAACAAGGGAACTCGTGGATGGTCGGCCTCCGCCGACCATGACGGGATCAACGAAACGTGGATGCCCGGCACCCCTGTTTCAAACGGACTGCGCGAGCGCGGTCCTAAGGGCCGGGCATGACGAAAAACAACACCCCTCACCCTGCGCTCTCCCAAGGGAGAGGGAGCGAAAAAACGCGAGGCGAGAAAACAAAAGGGCGCTCCGTCGGGAGCGCCCTTTGCCTTTTTGCAGCGACGTCGAACTCGCGCCGCGATTCAACCAGCGACGCGCGTCGCCTCACCCCGCCTTGCGGTTTCCGGGATGGGTCATCATCGGCTCGGCGTAGCCGGTGTCGATGCGGGCGTCGATGACGTAGGTCCCGCCGTTCTCCACCACCTCGACGCCGCGCTTCAGCGCCGCGCGCAGGGCACCGGCATCCCACACCGGACCCTCGGCATCCAACCCTTGGGCGCGGGCGATCGCCGCGAGGTCGACCGCCGGCTCGTCGAGCCGCTGGCCGATCCACTTGTTCTCGGGCGGACGGCCGCGGACGACGGCCATCCGTTCCTGGTGGGTCTCGTCGTTGAAGTACGAGCGGTTGTTGCAGACCACCATCAGGAACGGGATCTTGTTGTGGGCCGCGGTCCACAGCGCGTTCGATCCCATCATGAAGTCGCCGTCGCCGACGAGCGCGACCGGGATCCGGCCGGTGTCTTTCAGCGCGAGCGCGCAGCCGACCGAGATGCCCGGGCCCGAGCCAACACCGCCGCCGCCGTCGTGGCCGAGATAGTCGAGCGGATGGTTGAACGAGATCGCATCGCCGGGCCAGCCGAGCGGCAGCTTGATGTAGCTGATGTCCTTGCCCTCGAGCTCGGCCACCGTGGCGTCGGCGAGCTCGCGCAAATTCATGCCGCCGCGCGCGCGCGACTTGTCGAGCGCGCGCTTGGCCGCAGCGGGCGCCGCCGGCACCTTGAACGCGGAGAGCGACTTGGCCTTGCCCTTGGTGCGACGGCCGACTTCCTCGAGCAGCGCCGCGATGAACGAGTCAGTGCCCGCCAGCACCGGCAGGTCGGCCGCGGGCAACGCCTGATGGTCCTTGCTCCAGCCGCGATGCAGGTAGGAGTCGAGCGAGACATTGATGATCTTCGCCTGCGGCGCCTCGACGAGGCCGATCTTGAGCGTCTGGGCGAAGTAGCCCGCCGGATCGAGCCAGTCGAGGATCAGGATGACGTCGGCCTGCTTGACGATCTCGGCCGAGCGCGGCGACGGACGGAAGCGCGGCTCGATGAGATGGTTGGGGTGATTGGTCGGGAACACCGCCGGGTTGTGCATGTCGGTGATCACCGCCGCGCCGAGCTGCTCGACGAGCTTGATGCGCCGCAGCCAGTCGCCCTCGTCGCGCGAGCCACGGCCGAGCATGACGAGCGGCCGCTTGGCCTTGAGCAGCCAGTCGGCGGAGCGCGCCACCTGCTCCTCGGACGGCGCCGGCGCCTCGGCGGCGCGATAGCGCGTGAGGTCGGGGAATTCCGGCTGCTCGTCGAGCTTCTTCTCCTGCACGCCGGCATCGAGGCAGATGTAGACCGGGGCGCACGGCTGCGTGCTGGTGAGCTGGTGACCGCGCAGGATCGATTCGAACGCGGCCGGCACGCTCATCGGCGTGTCGTCCCACTTGGTGTAGTCGCGGATCTGCGCGCCCATGTCGGAGGTCGAGTGGATCCAGTCGATCCACGGCCGGCGCTCGTTGGCGTCGACCGGGCCGTTGGCGCCGAAGATCAGCATCGGCACGCGGTCGCACCACGCGTTGAAGATCGCCATCGTGCCATGCATCAGGCCGACGTTGGAGTGCAGCGCGACCGGCAGCGGCTTGTCGGTGACCTTGGCCCAGCCGTGAGCGACGGCGACCGCATGTTCCTCGTGCAGGTTCACGAGCATGCGCGGGTTCTTGTTGCCGAGGTAGTTGACGATGGAGTCGTGGAAGCCGCGGTACGAGGCACCCGGCACCAGGCTGATGTAGGGAAAATCCATCCGCGCGAGCAGCTCGGCGATCGCGTCCGAGCCCCAGCCCATCCTCGGATTGCCGATGTTCGCGGGCGCGTCGATCTGAGTCGCCGTCGCTTGTGCCTTGCCGCGCGCCTTCGCGCCGGATTTCGCCGCCGGCTTGCCTTTGATCTTCGTCGCCATCGTTCTCCCCTGAGACTGCATGCCCGCGTTTGCCGCGATCGGGCGTGGGGGAGCTTTATAGCGTTCGCCGCCTCAGCCCGCCAAGACTCGAAGCTGCTGGGCCTCGTTGGCGAGATCCTCGTCGCGCACGTCCTTGCTCGACTGGATCAGCGATTTAATGAAACGCATGTCACGGCCGAGATTGACGGCGGTGCCGCCGACCACCTTGGCGCCGTGCAGCGCGAAGGCGATGAATTTGCCGGATTCGGGTTTCCCGCGGACGACAATACGGTCCCACGCGTGCGGCGCGCCGGCGATCTGGATGTTGGCGCCGAATTGATCGGTCCAGAACCACGGCACGTCGACGTAGGGTGCCCGCTCGGCGAGCACCATGTTACGGGCGACGGCGATGCCTCCGTTCTGGGCATTGGCCCACGACTCGAGGCGCACGTGACGGCCGAGGATCGGATTGAGGTGAAACGCGACGTCGCCGACCGCGAACACGTCGGGGTCCGAGGTGACGCCGAACTCGTCGGCCTTGATGCCGTTGCCGACCTCGATCCCCGCATCGGCCGCGAGTTCGAGGTTAGGAACGATGCCGATACCGATCACCACAACGTCGGCATCGATGCGATCGCCGGTCGCGAGCACGACGCCCTCGACGCGATCGCGTCCCTCGAAGCGGTCGATAGTGACGCCTTTCAGCACGTCGACGCCGTTGGCCTTGTGGAGCTGCTCGAACCAGCGGCCCATCATTGGGTCCATCACGCGGTTGAGGAGCTCGTTCTGCGCCTCGATCACCGTCGCCTTGCACCCGAGCTTGGCCGCGGCCGCCGCCGCCTCGAGGCCGATGAAGCCGCCACCGATGACGACGACCCGGCCGCCCGGCTTCAGCTCCGCCTTGAGCGCGAGCGAATCCGCGATTGAACGGATGTAATGGATGCCGGCAAGCGTCACGCCGTGGGCCGAGAGCTTGCGAACACGGCCGCCGGTCGCGATCAGCAGCCGGTCGTAGGCGAGGTTTTCGCCTCCGGCGAGGCGCAGGCGGTGCGCGGCGCGGTCGAGCGATTCGACCCGGGCATCCAGGCGAAGCTCAATGGTCTTCTCGGCCCAGGCCGTCTGGGGCGCGAGATAGGCTTTCTCGGGCGGGTAGTCCGTCGCCAGCATTTCCTTCGACAGCGGCGGCCGCTCGTACGGCGGATGGGATTCCTCACCCACCAGCACGATGCGACCGGTATAGCCCGCCTGGCGCATGGCCTCCGCCGCGCGCCCGCCGGCATGTCCCGCCCCGGCAATGACCACAGTACCCACCACGCTACCCACTGGCACGTCGCTCTCCCTTACGTTCCCCTGCGTTCGAAATTTCGAAAATTCGGTTAGCACGCGCGGCGCCCTTTGGCTACGGTGTGCGCCCCCAAGGACTGTAGATATGCTCCTCGATTTATCCCCTCTCATGCTGCTTGCGGCGGCGACCGCGCTGTTCGCGGGCGGTCTCTCCAAGGGCGTGCTCGGCGTCGGCCTGCCGATGATCGCGCTGCCCCTTCTCTACACCTCGGTGCCGATCCGCGAAGGCGTCGCGCTGATGTACGGCCCTGTCCTCATCATGAACGTCTGGCAGACGTTCCAGGGCGGCTACTTCCTCATGGCGCTGCGCAAGTTCTGGCCGATGATGGTCGCGGTGGTCGCCGGAACGTGGCTCGGCGCCAAGACGCTGGTCGGCATCGATTCGCAGACGCTGCAGGTCATCGTCGGCATCACCGTGGCCGGCTTCTCACTCGTCAACCTTCTCCAGCCGAAGCTGTCGGTGCCCGCCCGCCATGCCCTGTGGCTTTCGATTGTGGTCGGCCTCATCGGCGGTTTCTTCGGCGGCCTGACTCTCTTCATCGGCCCGGCGGTGATCATGTTTCTGGTTGCGCTCCGGACACAGAAGGACGAGTTCATCGGCATCATCGCGCTGGTTTATCTCCTCGGCATCATCCCGACCGGCATCATCTACGCCGCCGAGGGCGTGCTGCGCGCCGAACACATCGTGCCGACGCTGCTCGCCTGCGTGCCGGTGTTCGTCGGCATGCTGGCCGGCCAGTGGATCCGCGGCCGGATCAACGAGGAGACGTTCCGCAAGGTCCTCCTGATCGCGCTGGTTCTGATCGGTCTCAATATGGTGCGTCAGGGCCTGTTCTAGACCCGACGAATAGACGCGCGGAACGCAAGAATCTTACCCGAGTTCACATCCCGGAATTACTTGCACTTGCAAATTGTTTGGGGCATCGTTCGCCCCCGGCGGCAGGGA
>DATJIG010000089.1:0-5337 GCA_035493495.1 Alphaproteobacteria bacterium | reverse complement strand
GATCCTCATCGTCGATGATTACAAGACGATGCTCCGGATCATCCGCAACCTGCTGAAGCAGCTCAACCTCGAGAACGTGCAGGAAGCGACCGACGGCTCGTCCGCGCTCAAGATGCTGCGCGACGGCAACTTCGGCCTCGTGATCTCGGACTGGAACATGGAGCCGATGACCGGCCTGCAGCTCCTCAAGGAGGTGCGTGCCGACGCCAAGCTCAAGCAGCTCCCGTTCATCATGATCACGGCCGAGAGCAAGACTGAGAACGTCGTCGCCGCAAAGGAAGCCGGCGTCTCCAACTACATCGTGAAGCCCTTCAACGCCGAGACGCTGCGCCAGAAGCTGGTCAGCGTGCTGGGCGAGTTTTAAGCGCGTCCGCAACGACAACTCACAACGAGCCGCGCAAGGAGAGTTTGGGATGAACGCCAAGAACGGGGCGGCGGTGGACACGCAGGGCATTGTCGGCCCGGGCGCCCTGTCGCGCGCCATCGACGATATCCTCACCCGGGTGAAGAGCGAGGAGCCGGCGAACCGGCTCAAGCTGTACCAGCAGCTCCTCTCGCTCGCGACCTACATCGAGATGGCGCGCCAGGACGTGGCCGCCATCCGGCCGACCGAAATCCAGGCCAGCAAGATCCCCGCGGTCACCGACGACCTCGACGCGATCGTTGCCCACACCGAGGAAGCGACCGGCGTCATTCTCGACGCGGCCGAGAAGCTCGAGAACGTGGCGCCGAAGCTCGACGGCGAGTCGCGGACGATCGTCGGCGACGCCGTGACCCGCATCTACGAGGCCTGCAACTTCCAGGACCTGACCGGCCAGCGCATCACCCGCGTCGTCAAGGCGGTCAAGGATATCGAGGAGAAGGTCGACGCGCTGATCACGGCGCTCCACGACCAGCTCGGCCTCGCCGCCGACGAACTCGCGGCGCTCGCCAGCGTCAAGGAGACGGCGCGTCCGTCGCTCGCGCGTTCGTCGACCGAGAAGGACCTGCTCAACGGCCCGCAGAACGGGCCCAGCGCCAAGAGTCAGGAAGAGATCGACCGTCTGTTCGGCTAGTCCATAACGAGGGAGTGCCTGTGGGCATTCATCGCTCCACCGCACCGCGTCTGGCCAGGACGGTCCGACGCGAGGCGGAGCGCTCGAAGTTCCCTGATAAGCGCCTCAGGCAGGTGGCGCGCACAGGACTGATGATCATCCTCGCCGGATTCGCTCCGGCGATCGCGCTCGCCCAGGAGGCGGCGCCCCAGCCGCTCGCGCCTATGCCGCTCGCCGTGCGCGCGGCTCCCCACGACGGCTACGGCCGCATCGTCTTCGAAGGCGCCAAGCCGATCGGCTTCAGCGCCGCGATCGAGGACAACGTTCTCGTCGTCCGCTTCGACCAGCCGGCGACGGCGGCGGTCGCGCCGCTCACGCGCCGGCTTCCCGAGTACGTTGCTGGCGCGCCGACGGTTGAGGGTCCGGTCGCCCGCATCCCGCTCAAGCGTCCGGTTGCGCTGCGCACTTTCACCGACGGCCCGGCGCTGGTCGTCGATCTCCTCGATTCCGACAAGGCCCAGTCCGCCGCCGCGAAGACCGCCGCAGCGAAGCCGGCGCGGCAGCCGACGCCGGCCAGCGTGGCCGCTGCCGTTCAGGCAGCTCAACCCACCAACCCGGTCGCGCCGAAATCCGAGGCCGCCCAGGTCGCGCCGACACCGGCTCCGGTATCGGCGCCTCAGACGACGCCTCAGCCCGCGCCCGCCCGCGCGCTCGCGCTCCGCGTCGGCGAGCATCCCGACCACTCGCGACTGGTGTTCGATCTCGAGCAGCCGGTCGCTTATGAGCTCGATGTCGACGGCGGCGTCGCCCGCCTGCGCATCGCGACCCAGGCGGCGCTGACGCCGCTCAAGGGCGAGCTGCCCAACCGCATCTCGTCGATCGAGTCGCAGACCGGCGCCAATGGCCTGTCGATCCGCCTCGGTCTCGGCGAGGGCGCCACAGTGAAGCACTTCCGCAGTGGCCCCAAGATCGTCGTCGACGTCTTCGGCCCGGAGATTTCCGCCGCCGCGCGCGCCGCCGCGCCGAAGCCGGCGCAGGTCGTCGCCAAGACCGGCACCGCTCCCCAGGCCAAGTCTCAGGCCGTCGCTCCGGCGCCGACCGCGCTGATGGCCGGCAAGACCGCGCCGACCGCCGCGCCGGCGAAGGTGGATTCGGGTCCGATCCCTCCCGGTCCGCGCGTCCCGGTCACGGTCTCACGCACCGATGCGGTCGCCACGTTGCGGTTCTCCTGGCCGCAGGACACGCCTCCCGCCGCCGCCGTATTCACCCGCGCCGGATTCCTCTGGGCGGTGTTCGACCGCGACGGCCAGCTCGATTTCACCGGCTGGGGCCGCAACGATGGCGCGCCCGATGCCCGCCGTCCCGCGCGCGGCGTCACCGTGTTTCGCCTCAAGCTCGCCGATCCCGATCTCATGCCGGTCGCCTCCAGGGACGGCGGCGAATGGATCGTCACGCTCGCGCCCGACAGCATCCGCCCGCAGGGCCCCGCCATCGAGGTCCGCAAGGACAAGGACGGGCACACCACGCTGTTCGTCGCCGCGGCCGAGCCCGGCCCGAGCATCACGCTCGCCGACCCCGACGTCGGCGACTCCCTGATCGTCATCCCGATGCCGCGTGCCGGTCTCGGCATCGGCGCCGAGCGCCGCTACGCCGAGATGCGCCTGCTGCCGACCGCGCAGGGTCTCGTCGTCGAGCCGCTGGCCGACGGCATTACCGCCCAGACTGCGGCGAACGGGGTCGAGGTTGCCGCCGCGTCGGGCCTCAAGCTCAGCGCCGAGGCGCGCTCCGAGGCACCGGTCAAGTCGACCCGCATCTTCGATTTTGCCGCGTGGAAAGCGCTCGGCGGCGGCGGCGACGATGCGCGCCTGCAGCTCCAGACGGCGGTGGTCAACGCGAGCGCGCCGCAGCGCAACGCCCGCCGGCTCGATCTCGCCCGCTTCCATTTCTCCCATGCCGCGTACCCCGAAACCCTCGGTGTCATCGAGGCGATCGCCGCCGATCAGCGCGACGCGGTCGAGGAGCCCACGGTCAAGGCGATCCGCGGCGCCGCGCGCCTGCAGATGAACGACCTCGCAGGTGCCGCCGCCGACCTGATGAGCCCGATGTTCGATGGCGAACGCGAAGTCGCGCCGTGGCGCGGCGCGCTTGCCGCCGCCCAGCGCGATTGGGCCGGCGCGCTGCGCCAGTTCGTCCGCGGCGAATCCGTCCTCGACCGCTATCCGGCGGCACTGCGCATCCAGTTCGCGCTCGCCGCGGCCGAAGCCGCCCTCGAGAGCGGCGATCCGGCGCGCGCCCGGGTCCATCTGCAGCAGGTCGCGGCGTTGTCGCCGACGGGCGGCGCGGCCGATCGCGCCGCGTGGCTCAACGGCCGCTCGCTCGCGGCGTTCCAGGAATACGACGCCGCCGAGGCCGAATGGAAACGCGCCATGAAGGGCGGCGATCCGTGGGTGCGCGCCCATGCCCGGTTCGATCGCGCCCAGACGCTCCTCGCCGCGGGCCGCATGACCCGCCCGCAGGCCATCGCCGAGCTCGAGAAGCTCGAGTTCGCCTGGCGTGGCGACGACTTCGAGTACCGCACGCTCAAGACGCTGGGCGAGATGCAGCTCGCCGAGGACGATCTGCGCAAGGGTCTGACGACGCTGCGCAAGGCGGCGACGAATTTCCCGAACCAGCCCGACGTCGGGACGGTCAACAGCGAGATGCGCGAGGCCTTCATCAAGTTCCACACCGACGGACGCGCCGCGAAGATGCCGACCGTCACCGCGCTCGGCGTGTTCACCGAGTTCCGCGACCTGGTTCCCGACGGACAGGTAGGCGACGAGATCATGGGCGAGCTGGTGCGTCGCCTGGTCGAGGTCGATCTGCTCGACCGCGCCGAGGACATCCTCACCGACCTCGCCGACAAGCGCCTCAAGGGCGCCGCCGAGTCCACGGCCCGCAATCAGCTCGGCCTCGTCTACCTGATGGATCGTAAGCCGGCGAAGGCGCTGGAGGCGCTCGACCGTCCGCTCGCCGCCGATGCCGACGACGAGACCGTGGTCGCCCGCCGTCAACTCAAGGCGCGGGCGCTGACCGACGTCGATCACTTCGCCGACGCGCTGAAGCTGCTCAACGGCGACGATTCCGCCGAGGGTGCTACGCTCCGCGCCGAACTGTTCTGGCGCACCGGCGAATGGAAGCAGGCAGCGCAGGCGTTCGCGCCGCTGACGGCGCGCATCGATCCGGCGAAGATGTCCGAGTCCGATTCGCGTCTCGTCATGCGCAAGGTCATTGCGCTCGCGCTCGCCGGCGACGGCCGCGCGCTCGCAACCGAGAATGCCCGCTTCGGCGCCGGAATGGCGGCGACGCCGTACAAGGACGCGTTCGCGATGCTGACGGATCCGCAGCAGATCAACCCGGTCAACGTCCGCGCCATCGCCGGGCAGGTCTCGACCGCCGACCGCTTCGGCGCCTTCCTCGAGAGCTACCGCAGCAAGATGATCAAGACCGCGCCGTCGCCGACGGCGGCGGCCCCGGTTGCCGACTCGGCCGAGCAGAAGACCGCGGCGAAGTAGCCGCGTCTCAACTCAGATCTTGCAGGTGGCGCAGGTCGGCGGCGTCGGGCCGAGATTGCACATCGCGCAGCACAGGAGCTTGCGGCCGCGGGCGCTGATGGCGGGATTGACGTTGCCGATAAGCTTCTCGATCGCCGACAGCATGTCGGCGTGGAACGCGCCGGCATAGCCCTCCGCGGTGGCCGCGGCCCACTGCGCGCGAAGCGCCGAGAGCGTGCCGGCGCGAACGTCGCCGTCCGTTTCCGGTGCGTCGTCCACCGATTTCTCGGCCGATGGTTTGATCGGAAGGTCCACGCTCGTCGGGTCCCGAGGGTCGGGTGCTCCCGACAGTGCTGCGAATCGACGCCAACTTTCGCCGCGCCGTGCCTCAGTGTCGGCTGCTTGCGTTAACTGATCGTCATTGCGGTTTTTCACATCGACGTGACCGCGATCACCGCTGCGTGATGGGCGAGGATCCACGAGTACCTTTTTCTCGTCATGCCTGCGAAGGCCGGCATCCAGGGCAATCGCGCGCAATCGAGTGGCTCTGGGCTCCCGACGCCACGGACGGCGTCCGTTTAAAGGTGGGGTGCGGAATGACGACGAGGCGTATTGAACCGCTTCAGCGCTTCCCATCTTTCCACAGCCCCCTTGTGCGGGGCTTCGCGTGCGCGCATGTTGATCGCGCCGCGACAAGCGGCGGGGAGCTATTAGGCCTGGCGCTCCGTCGAGTGAAGTGGTGAAGCCGCGAGAGGCCCCCGACAACCGGG
>DATJIG010000088.1:0-23888 GCA_035493495.1 Alphaproteobacteria bacterium | reverse complement strand
ATCCAGGCCGAGCTCGGAAACACCATCGTCATGATCACCCACGACGTCGACGAGGCCGTTCTGCTGTCGGACCGCGTGGTGATGATGACCAATGGTCCGGGAGCGACGATCGGTGAAATCCTTGATGTCGACCTGTCGCGTCCCCGGCACCGGCTGGAGCTGGCGGGCGACCATCGTTACGTCCAGGCGCGCACCAGCGTGCTGCGCTTCCTCTACGAGCGTCATAAGCATCGTCCGGTGAAGGTGGCCTAGCATGTTCAAGTTCTCCGCACACGAGACCCGCAAGCCGCAACTCGTCGTCGTCGGCAACGGAATGGCGGGAATACGCGCGGTCGAGGAGTTGCTCGCGCGGGCGCCCAACCGTTACGACATCGCGGTGTTCGGTGCCGAGCCGCAGGTCAACTACAACCGCATCCTGCTGTCGCCGGTGCTGGCCGGCGAGAAGACCTTCGATCAGATCGTCATCAATGATCGGGCCTGGTACGAGCGAAACGGCGTGGCGCTGCACAGTGGCGAGCGTGTGGTCGACATCGACCGCACCGAGAAGATGATCGTCACCGATCAGGGCCGACGCGTTCCCTACGATGTGGCGCTGCTCGCGACCGGCTCCGATCCGATCATAATCCCGGTGTCTGGCGCGACACTGCGCGGCGTGACGACCTTCCGCGACATCGCCGACGTCAATGCCATGCTCCAGTCGTCGGCCCCGGGCCGCCATGCCGTGGTGATCGGCGGCGGGCTTCTCGGGCTCGAGGCCGCGGCCGGGCTGCAGGTGCACGGCATGGATGTGACGGTGGTCCATCTGGCGCCGTCGCTGATGGAGCGACAGCTCGATCCCGCCGGCGGCGGACTGCTCAAGGCCGAGCTCGAACGGCGGGGCATCAAGGTGCTGGTGAGCGCCAACACCACCACGATCGAGGGAACCGACCATGCCGAAGCGGTGGTCCTCGCCGACGGCACCCGGCTGCCCGCCGATCTCGTGGTGATGGCGGTCGGCATCCGCCCCAACGTGACGCTCGCCAAGACGGCGGGGCTTGCGATCAGCCGCGGTGTGCTGGTCGACGACAAGATGCGGACCTCGGACCCCGAGATCTACGCGGTGGGTGAGTGCGTCCAGCACCGCGGCCAGTGCTATGGCTTGGTCGCGCCGCTGTTCGAGATGGCCAAGGTCATTGCCGGTCAACTTGCCGGCAGCGTTGCCGATGCGTACGAAGGCTCGGTGGTCTCGACGCGGCTCAAGGTCACCGGCATCGACGTGTTCTCGGCCGGCGACTTCGCTCCCGGCGAGGATCGCGAGGAGATCGTGTTTCGCGACGCGACCCGTGGTGTCTACAAGCGCGTCGTGCTCGAGAACAACCGCGTCAAGGGCGCGGTCCTGTATGGCGACGCCAAAGACGGGCCCTGGTATTTCCAGCTCCTGAAGGACGGTACGGACGTCGCGGACATCCGCGAGGCCCTGATCTTCGGACAGGCGTTTGTCGAAGGCGCGCCTGCGAACGACGCGGGGTCGATCGCGGCGCTCCCCGCGACCGCCGAAATCTGCGGCTGCAACGGCGTGTGCAAGGGAACCATCGTCGACGCCATCGTCGGCAAGGGGCTGAGCACGCTGGAGGAGGTGCGCGCCCACACCAAGGCATCGTCGTCCTGCGGTTCGTGCACCGGCCAGGTCGAGCAACTGCTTGCGGCGACTCTCGGCTCCGACTACCAGTCGACGCCGAAGATCAAGCCGATGTGCCCGTGCACGACGCACGCACACGACGAGGTGCGCAAGCGCATCGTCTCCGACGGTCTCAAGAGCATTCCCGAGGTCATGCAGGCGCTGAGCTGGAACACGCCCAACGGCTGCTCGTCGTGCCGTCCGGCCCTCAACTATTACCTGATTTGCGCGTGGCCGGGCGAGTACCGGGACGACAAGCAGTCGCGCTTCATCAACGAGCGCGCCCACGCCAACATCCAGAAGGACGGGACCTATTCGGTGGTGCCGCGGATGTGGGGAGGCGTGACCAGCGCGCAGGAACTGCGCGCCATCGCCGATGTCGTCGATCAGTTCGAGATCCCGACGGTGAAGATCACCGGTGGCCAGCGCATCGATCTGCTGGGGGTGAAGAAGGAGCAACTCCCCGCGGTGTGGGCCGAGCTCAATAAGGCGGGGCTGGTGTCCGGTCACGCCTACGGCAAGGCGCTGCGCACGGTGAAGACCTGCGTCGGCTCCGAGTGGTGCCGGTTCGGCACCCAGGACTCGACCGGCATGGGCGTGCAGCTCGAAAAGATGACTTGGGGCTCCTGGATGCCCCACAAGGTAAAGCTCGCGGTCTCCGGTTGCCCACGCAATTGCGCCGAAGCGACGATCAAGGACTTCGGCGTCGTCGCGGTCGATTCGGGCTGGGAGCTCTACGTCGGCGGCAACGGCGGCGTGAAGGTCCGCGCCTGCGATCTCCTGTGCAAGGTCACGACCGCGGAGGAGGTGCTCGAGTACTGCGGTGCCTTTCTCCAGATCTACCGCGAGGAGGCGCGCTACCTCGAGCGCACCGCGCCGTGGGTCGAGCGCGTCGGACTCGATTACGTGAAGAAGCGCATGGCCGACGCCGAGGCTCGCAGAGCGGCGTATGAGCGCTTCCTCTTTTCGCAGAAGTTCTCGCAGACGGATCCGTGGGCCGAGCGTGCCCACGGCGTGCAGGCGAACGAGTTCCGCACCTTGGCCAAGGTCGGCTAGGGCAGGTCAGTAAAGGCAGGTGAGCATGGATTGGCTCGACGTCGGCTTGATCGATGACATTCCGCAGCTCGGCGCACGCGTCGTGGCGACGGTGGTCGGCAACATCGCGGTGTTCCGCACCGCCGGCGACGCCGTGTTCGCGCTCGAGGACAAGTGCCCCCATCGCAGCGGGCCGCTGTCGCAGGGCATCGTCCACGATCGCTCGGTGGCGTGCCCGCTGCACAACTGGGTGATCCGTCTCGACACCGGCGAAGCGCGTGCTCCGGATGTCGGATGCGCGCAGACCATTCCCGTGCGCCTCGACGGGCGCCACATCAGCATCGATCTTGCTTCGTTCATCGAGAGCCGGCGCGATGAACGCGTCGTGTATCTGTCCGAATGCCGCCCGGCACGGTAAGGACCACGTGTCCATACTGCGGGGTCGGTTGCGGGCTCACCGCGACCGCCGGTGCAGGCGTGCCTGCCATTGCCGGCGATCCGCTGCACCCCGCCAATCGTGGCGCCGTGTGCTCGAAAGCTGCGGCGCTCGGCGAAACGCTCGGTATGCAGGGCCGGCTACGCTTCCCGATGGTCCACGGCCGGCGGGCGGAGTGGGGGCAGGCGCTCGACCTCGTGGCCCGCCACTTCACCGATACCGTCGAGCGGTTCGGGCCCGACTCGGTCGCGTTCTACGTCTCGGGCCAGCTTTTGACCGAAGACTATTACGTCGCCAACAAGCTGATGAAGGGATTCATCGGCTCGGCCAACATCGACACCAACTCACGGCTCTGCATGGCGTCGAGCGTCGCCGGCCACCGCCGTGCGTTCGGCGAGGACGTGGTGCCCGGCTGCTACGACGATATCGAGCAGGCCGATCTTGTCGTGCTCGTGGGCTCCAATCTCGCCTGGTGCCATCCGGTCCTGCATCAGCGGCTGTTGAAGGCGCGCGCCGAGCGCGGTTTGGGAATCATCGTCATCGACCCGCGCCGCACCGCGAGCTGCAGTGAGGCCGACCTCCATCTCGCGATCCGGCCTGGCACCGACGTCGCCTTGTTTAACGGCCTCTTCGCCGAGATCGAGCGGCGCGGCGCCGTCGACCGCGAGTACGTAGACGCGCACACGGACGGGTTTGCCGATGCGGGAGCGGCGGCGTTCGCGACCGCGCCGACGCTCGCGGAGATCGCCGAGATCTGCGATGTGCCGATGCATCGCCTGGCGATCTTCTACGACGTCTTCATCGCGACGCAACGCGTCGTCACCATCTTTTCCCAAGGCGTGAACCAGTCGTCGGCCGGAACCGACAAGGTCAACGCCATCATCAACTGCCATCTCGCCACGGGACGAATCGGCAAGCCCGGCATGGGGCCGTTCTCGGTGACCGGTCAGCCTAACGCCATGGGCGGTCGCGAGGTGGGCGGGCTCGCCAACCAGCTCGCCGCGCATATGACCTTCGACAATCCCGAAGATGTCGAACGTGTGGGGCGCTTCTGGGGCAGTCGTGACGTCGCATCGCGCGCCGGTCTGACCGCCGTCGATATGTTCCGCGCCGTCGAGGACGGCCGGATTCGCGCGATCTGGATCATGGGGACGAACCCCGCGGCGAGCATGCCGGATGCCGAGGCAGTGCGGCGCGCGCTTGCCGCGTGTCCGTTCGTCGTCGTGTCCGACTGTGAGGCCGAGACGGACACCACACGGTTCGCCCACGTCCTGCTGCCGGCGGCGGCATGGGGTGAGAAGGACGGCACGGTCACCAACTCGGAACGGATGATCTCGCGACAGCGTCCGTTCATGGAGGCGCCCGGCGATGCGCGCCCCGACTGGTGGATCGTCTCCGAGGTCGCGCGCCGCATGGGCTTCTCCGAGGAATTCCCGTACCGCAGTCCGGTCGAGATTTTCCGCGAGCACGCCGCGCTGTCGGCGTTCGAGAATGATGGCCGGCGCGTGTTCGACCTCGGTGCGATTGCGCACATCGCCGAGCTGGCCTACGCGGCGCTCGAACCCTTCCAATGGCCGCTGCCAGCGGGCGCGACGTCCGGCGCCGCGCGTTTGTTCGCGGATGGTCGATTTGCCACCCCCGACGGTCGTGCACGCTTTGTCGCGACGCCATATCGTGCGCCCGGCGATGCCGCGAGCGAATATTTCCCGCTGATCCTGAACACCGGACGCCTGCGCGACCAGTGGCACACCATGACGCGCACCGGGAAGTCGCCGCGCCTCTCGGGCCACAGTCCCGAGCCGACGCTCGTCTTGCATCCGCTTGATGCCGCCCGGCTGTCGGTGCGCGATGGCGGTTTCGCGCGGATCGTGACGAACCGGGGCCACGCGTTGGTTCGGGCGCGCCTGTCGGACGAGGTGCGTTACGGAGATGTGTTCATACCGATGCACTGGACCGACGCCAACGCGTCGAGCGCGGTGATCGGGCGTCTCGTCAATTCGCTCACGGATCCCATCTCATTCCAGCCTGAACTCAAGCACACGCCCGCGCGGGTCGAGGCGGTGACGCCACGCTGGCGCGGCTACCTGCTGTCGCGCACGTTCCGCGTCCCCGACGGCGCCGTCTATTGGGCGCGGGCGGCGGTGCCGGGCGGAACGATGACCGAGCTTGCGGGTGATCGTGAGCCCGAGGATGCCGGTGCATGGGCGCGCATGCTGATGGGCGTCGAGGACGGCGACGGCGTCCTCGAGTTTGCCGACGTGAGCCGCGGTGTGCAGCGATGGGCGCGCCTCGTCGACGGGCGTCTCGAGGCATGCCTGTTCGTGACACGGGACGGAGGCGTTGATCACCTCCCGCCGCGCGACTGGTTGACTGAGCTTCTCGGCGCCAGTTCTATGGATGCGGAAGCCCGCGCCGCTCTGCTGATCGGCCGCCGCGCCGGCGCAAGCGTGGACGCCGGACGGATCGTCTGCAGTTGCTTCGCCGTCGGCATGACGGCGCTTGTCGGCGTGCTGGGGAGCGGCGAGGCGACCTCGGTCGAGGACCTGGGCCGCCTGCTCCAGGCTGGGACGAACTGCGGCTCCTGCGTGCCCGAACTGCGCGAACTCGTCGACAGTCACGTTCCGCAAGTGGTTTCCGGAACTGCGGCTTAACTCGACACCGCGGGATCGGACGGCTATCCTCCGCAGTAATACGGAGGGCCGAAGGTCAGCCATGCCGTTTTTCCCATCGCTGCCAGACGACGCCGGGATCGGCGATCTCTACGATCTCCATCCCGACACTCTCCGTCCGATGCGCGAGCTCGGCGCGAAATCATGCGTGGGGATTCACCGCTGACGGCGGTTCAGCGTGAGACGATCGCTGCGTACGTCTCGAAGCTCAATGACTGCGACTACTGTTTTGACGGCCATTCGCAGATGGCGGTGAACCTCGGAGTCGACCGCGTGACGATCGAGCGCATTATCGACGACGTCGACAGCGCGCCGGTGGAGGAGTCCTTCAAGCCGATTCTGCGCTTCGTCAAGAAGCTGACGCTGACACCCGCCCGCATGACCCAGGCCGATGCCGACGCGGTCTTCCGCGCTGGGTGGTCGGAGCGGGCGCTCCACGACGCAATTCTGGTGTGCTGCCGGTTCAATTACGTCAATCGACTCGCGATGGCCCACGGCCTCGACACCACGGCGGAAAGCCCTGAGGACCGGGCGCGCAACATGGGTTACACGCGGTCCGATCTGACGGCGAAGTAGTTCACCACACCCAGAACAGCAGCACCCAGCTCGCGACCCCGAGCGCGATCGCGACGGCTATCGGCATGACCGAGAGAGCGCGGCGGACGCCACCCGCGTACTTTCCGGCGATGCGCCAGGCGAGCACGAGCGACCACGCGGCGGCGCCGGCCAGGAACGCGGCGCGGACGTCGTTCACCCAGTAGAGCCGGAGGCCGTCGGCGCGCAGGATCGTCACCGTCAGACTCGACAGCCCGAGGAACACTCCGCATCCGCCGAGCGGGATCAGCGCCTGAGTCAGGTGATGGAAGCGGGGCCACGACCACGAGCCTGCCGTGCGGGTCGCGACGGCGAGCATCAGCGACAGCGCTGTGCCCATCATCGCGGCGGTGGCGAGAATGTAGCCGAGCAGCATGACGCCATCGAGGACCGTGAGCACGTCGTTCTGGTCGGGGTAGTTGGTCAGGATCCACCACGGCATCGACCACTCGAGGGGCCAGATCTGGCCCATGTCGATGAGCCATGTGGCAACTGCCTGCTTGGTCGCCACGAACCACGGACTCGAGACCCAGTGGAAGGCGCCGATCGCCACGCCCATCAGGCCAAACAGGATGAGAACAGTTTCCCACGGGTCGGTGTGCTCACCGGCGACGTCGACGATCTCGGAGTTGGGCGAGCGCGGCGCGAGTTCGATGGCATCGCGGAAGCCGCTGCACTTTCCGCACATGTGGCAGGCGCCGGCGCCCTCCATCGTCTTGATCGGAACCAGAGGCGCGCAGTTGACGCGGCGGCGGCCGTTGGGCGGTTTGGCCGACGTCGCCCAGGCCTCGCGATCGACGCGATAGTTGAACGGTGCAAGTTTGGAGAGAAGCGCGAACACGCCGTTGACCGGGCACAGGTAACGGCACCACACACGCTTGTTGCGCCCGTACAGGTAGCCGATGGCGATCGCACCGAGGGTCGAGCCGCCGAGGATCAGAAGCACCGGCTTGGGATACTGATAGACGCTGACCATCTGGCCGTAGATCGTCGTCAGCGCGAAGGCGACAAAGGGCCATCCGCCCCATGTGACCCACCGCGGAACTCCGCGGCCGCGACCGTGGCGACTCGCGAACTCTGTCAATGTGCCTTCGGGACAAAAGAAACCGCACCACGAGCGGCCGACGATGATCATGCTGAGCAGCACGAACGGCCACCAGATTCCCCAGAAGACGAACTGGGAGAACACGGTGAGATTGTTCCAGAGATGCGCTGTGCGGTCCGGCAGGGGCAGGAAGACCGGAACCGCGATCAGGAACAGATAGGCGCCGACCACGCCCCATTGCAGCCGGCGAATCGCGCGCTGATGATCCCGAAGCCAGTCTCCGGCTCGTCGCGCGGGCTCGCTCCAGACTCGATCGGTCACGCGGCGCCTCCGATGCTTACTTGGCGATCAAGGTTCCCTTCGGCGCTTCCGGGTGGAAATCGTCGAAGTACACGTACTCGCCGGGCGACAGCCGGCGGAAAACGATGAAGGACTGGCTCTGCGGTGCCACCACCTTCTCGCGGTTGAGTTCGGTGCTCTCGAACTCGCCGGGCGTCTTGCCGGTGTTGTGGATCTCGAGCTTAAACGGCTTGTTGGCCGGGACCTCGATCCTGAGCGGCGTAATGGCGCCATCCTTCATCTCGATCCGGATCGTCGGCATCTCCTCCGCTGCGGCTGGAGCTAGAGCCGAGGCGATGAACGCGAGGGCGACGACGACGCGCGCAAGCCCGCTCATAACGCTCAGTAGCCGCCCTTCTTGCCGACGCCGGCGAAGGTGAAGTTGTATTCGGCGGTGAACGGCTTGAACCAGTCGGCGACGCCGGTCTCCTTGTCGACGTGGCGCCCGAAATGCGCGCTGTGATCGCTGCCTGGAGACGCGATGGTCAGCACCAGCTTGTAGTTGCCGGGGCCGGCGAGCTTGACGTTGTCGCCGTAGTGGGGGCCGTCGCTCGCCACCATCGGCATCAGCATTCCCTTGATCGGCGCGCTGCCGGACTTGGTGAGCTCGTACTGGATCGCAAGGTACGGCATCCAATCGCCCTCGGCGAAGCCGTTGGCATTCTTGGCGACCGCGTGGATGTCGGCCTCGAGGTGGACGTCGGACTCCTTGGCCGCCCGCATCATGCCCGGCGGGTCCATCTCGATCGGCTGCAGATAGACCGCGCCGATCTCCATCCCGTTCGCGATGACCGGCTTGCCGATCGGATACTCGGCGGCCGACGCAACTCCGAACGTCAACACCGCCGCGGCGATCGCGGCCATCGGGACTCCTACGCGCATGTCCTGGGCACCTCATCTGGATGGGGGATTTCCCATCCAATGCCTAGCATGGCCCTGCCTAATTGCAAATGGTTATCATTTGCATATGAGCTAAAGCGGAATTAGAGCGCGGCGGTCGGACGCGCCCGATTTCGGCCGCGGCGCCGAAGGATCCAGTGCGCGACGCCGGTGCCGACAAACACTGCCGGCAGCAGGCCGGAGACGAAGACCAGGATCCGCCATAGCCAGCCGAACCCATCGCCGGCGTGAACGGCGTGCTGCCAGGCCAGCACCGTTTCCCCGGCCGTGAATTGCCGCGGATCGCGGATTTCCAGCACCCGACTGGTGCCGGGTTCGACGAAGACGCCGACCATCGGCGTGCCGGGGAAATGTCCCGGCGGCGCGAAATTGACGCGGAGCGGCTGGTCGCCGCGCTGCGGCAGACCGATCATCCGAAGCGAACCATCGGGGACCGCAGCGCGGGCAGCCGCGATTGCCTGGTCGAGCGAAATGGGTGCCGGAGATGGTGTCACCCGCGGCGCGGTGATGAGCCGGAGATCGCGGCCCGGCAGCACGGCACGGACCGCCTCCCCGACGGTCTCGGGGTAGGCGAGATAGACGCTGCTGCCGCTGACGGCGATGAACACGAACCACAGCCAGAGACCGACCGTTTCATGGATGTCGCGGAGCAGCGGCGCACCGCGCTTGCGGCGGTCGACCCGCAACGCCGACACGAACGGCGCCCGGCGCGGCCACCACATCACCATGCCGCTGAAGCCGAGGATCACCATGGCGATGCCGAACCAGCCGATCAGCCAGCGGCCGTCGCGGCCCTGCACGAACAGCTGGGCGTGCAGGTTGAATACCTGCCGCAGCCAGTGTTCGCCGGGACGGTCCGGGCCAAACGTGCGCAGCGACACCGGGTCGACGGACACGGCGATGGCGCCTGGGCCGCCGGCTTCTCCCCGCACAGCGAAGCGAACGACGACGGGCTTGTCCAACGCCTCCGGGAGCAGGACTAGCGTCGGCGACGCGGTCGTGGCGACGATGGCGCGTGCTGCGTCGACGACATCGGTGATGGGGCGACGGTCGCCGACGGTCATTGCCGGTGATGGCGGATCGAACCAGTCGTGCAGTTGATCCTCGAAGACGAGAATGCTGCCGCTCAGCCCGATCAGCACCAGCGGAATGCCGAGGGCGATGCCGAGGACGAGGTGGAGGGTGGCAAGCACGCGGCGCGCCGACCAGCGGGCGCGCACCGGCGCGAGGGAGCCTTCGTCGCGTGGCATCAGACCTCCGCCCATTGCCGCAGCAGATTGTGATAGACGCCGGTTAGCTGCACGAGACCGCGGTGCTGCGGCACGTCTCGCTCGATCTGCTGGATTGCGTTGTCGAGGTCGAACAGCATGGTGCGACGGCTGTCTTCGCGCACCATGCTCTGGATCCAGAAGAACGACGCGATTCGCGCGCCGCGGGTAATCGGCTTCACCTGATGGATGCTGCTGCCGGGATACAGCACCATGTCGCCCGCCGGCAGCTTCACCGAATGGGCGCCGTAGGTGTCCTCGATGACGAGCTCGCCGCCGTCGTAGTCCTCATGCGCGCTGAGGAACAGCGTCGCCGAGAGGTCGCTGCGCACCCTGTGCGGCGTTCCGGCGACCGGCCGCAGTGCCGTGTCGACGTGAAGGCCGAAGGTCTGCCCCGAGGCATAGCGATTGAACATCGGCGGGTAGAGCTTGTAGGGCAGTGCCGCCGAGCGGAACACCGGGTTGCGTTCCAGCGCGGCGATGACGATCGCGCCGGCCTCCCGTGCCGCCGGATGGTCCTCGGCGACCTGGGCGTTGTCCTTGACCGGCGCCGCCTGGTAGCCGGCTGTCGCGCGTCCGTCCACCCACGGGGCCGTGTCGAGCAGCCGTCGGACTTCGGCGACCTGTTCGGCGGTGAGCACATTCGGGACGTGCAGCAGCATGGGCGTTCCGCGGCGGCGCCGCGCTCCTACAGCTTGAAGTGGGTGGTGAAGAGGACGGTGCGCCCGGCGCCCGGCACGACGTGCGACGGGTGCAGCAGGTCCCAGTAGTACTTGTCGGTGAGGTTGTAGACGTTGACCTGGAAGTCCACCGTCTCGGTCAGCCGGTACTTCGCCATGAGATCGAAGGTGGTGTAGCCGGGCGCGCGCTCGATGATCCCGGTGTTCCGGGCGACGCGTTGGGACACGTAGTTCATCCCGGCGCCGACCTGCCAATCGCGGTCCAAGTCGTAGGTCGACCACAGCGTCGCGGTATGACGCGGCGTGTTGGTGAGCGGTGAGCCGACTGCGGCTGCGGTTGCCGCCGAGGTCGACTTCGTCACCTTGCCGTCCATGTAGTTGTAGCCGGCGAAAACCTGCCAGGACTCGGTGAGCCGGCCGACGCCTTCGACCTCGAAGCCCTGCACGCGCTGCTCGCCGTCGAGCGTATTGAACGCCGTGTTGGTGGGATCAGGCACGCGGGCGTTGGTCCTCTCGAGTTGATACACCGCGCCACGCAGCGACATCCGGTCATTGAGCAGATCCCACTTCGATCCCGCCTCGTAGGTGCGGTTCTCCTCCGGCGCGAGATTGCCGTTGGCCCTGGTCGTGGTCAGGGCTTCCGCCGACGGATTGAACGAGGTGCCGTAGGAGACGTAGATGCTGCCCTGTTCGACCGGCTTATAGACCACCGCCGCGCGATAGCTCGGCTTGCTGTCGACGCGATCGAACGTGAAATTGCTGGTGGCGGTAGGGCTGACCTGGTTGACGTGGCTGTCGAAGCGGTCCCAACGCAGGCCGCCGACCAGCTCCCACTGCGGCGTGAGCTTGATCGTGTCGAGGGCGTAGACGCCGACCGACGTCGCGTTCGCAGACGCGTTGGTGTTAAGGGTCGCCGTCGAGAATGTGAACGGCTGATCGGGGTTCGGCGACACCAGGTTCGTGCCGGGCACGCCGGCGTAGGTCAGGCGCAGCGGGGATGACGTCTCGTAGCCGACCTCGACGCCGGCGACGACGGTGTGCCCGATGCCCCGCGTGTCGAACGACTTCTGAACCTCGGTCTGGTTCTGGAAGAACGTCTCCTGGCTCTGGATGTTTATCTGATTGCGGGTGACGGTGATCGAGGCGGGCGGCGTCGAGGCCGTGGCCGAGCCCGGAATCTGCGGTTCGGTGATGCGCAACTTGCGGGTGTAGTAGGCGGCGCGCGTCTGATTGCGGATAGTCGTCGTGGCGTCGACATCGTGCTCGAGCTTGAGCGTGCCGACGTCGGCGGTCGCGTCGAAGTAATTGCTGCCGTCGCTGAAACCGTAGTAGTTGCGACGGGCGACCGGTGCCGGGCGGCCGAACAGCCACGGCATGCCGTAGTCCGGCGTATCGTTTTCCGTCTGGTGGAAGTAGTTGAAGGTGGTGCGCGTCTCGGTGCCGATGCCGGCGGCGAGCGATGCGGCGGCGCCGAACCGCTGATACTCGGTGACGTCGCGGCCGGCAACACCGGTGGTCTCGCCCATCAGGTTGAGGCGGAAGGCGGTGGTATCGTTCCACTGCTGGTTCACGTCGGCAGTCGCGCGACGGAGGCCGTTGTCGCCGACGCTGATGCTTTCCTGGTTGTCGTTGCCGAGGTGCGCGCTCTTGCTCACCTGGTTGATGACGCCGCCGGTCGAGCCGCGGCCGAACAGCACCGATGACGGGCCCTTCAGCACCTCGACCGATTCGAGGTTGAAGGCGTCGCGGTAATAGGCGCCGAGGTCGCGCATGCCGTCGAGGAAGATGTCGTTGCGCGCGGAAAAGCCGCGCAACGACAGGTTGTCGCCCTGACCGCCGCCGGCTTCGCCCGCCTGAAGGCTGACGCCCGGGACGTTGCGCAGCGCGTCCGTCGTCGACGTCGTCGCGCGGTCGTCAAGCACCTGGCGCGGCACGACGGTGATCGACTGCGGCGTATCGCGCAGCGGCTCCGTCAGTTTCGGCAACGTCGGTACGGCAGTCTGGTAATCGTTCGACCGCTCGCCCTCGACACTGATCTCGGGCAACGCGACCGGGTCGTCGGCGCGGGCGGGAAGGGGAGTGTACAGGGTCGACGCCCCGAGCAGCGCGAGCGCCAGCGCGCGGTGCGATACGCAGTCGAGAAGCGCGGTACGGAAACGGTTCGACGAAAGAGAGAAACGCGATGGCATCCAAGCCTCCAGGCGGTGGTGGAAAGGCCTGGCTGGCGGATCCGGGCGACAGCCCGGGGAGTGCTGGCTTGGCGGCGACGGTTGAGCGACGAACTACTTGGTGAGGATGAGCTTCCCGTTCCTGGTGATGCGCAGGCGGTACTCGTCGTTCTGATGGACGATGACGAGTTCCCGTCCGCCGCCGAGCAGGACGGCCAAGTCGACGCGATGGACGCCATGGGCCGAGGCCGGTTCCGGCTGCGGCGACGCAGTCGCGCCTCTCAACTCGGCGGTCGTCAACCCGGACTGTTTCACGACGGTGGTGCTCTCCCCATTCCCGCAGGCGATCGCCCTGAGGGGAAACCCGTATAGCACCGGCACGCCTAGTTGCAAATCATTATCATTTGCAAAACGGCGTATTAACCCCGGAACGGCCAAACGGATTTTGGATATCTGCTGAAGCATTAATTTGCGGATGAGAATTATTCGCAAATACGATATGGTGCGTTCCGGCTCAGCCGTCGCCAGGCCTCTCACCCAAGTCACACGACCAGAAAACTCGCAGGAGGGGCGGAATGCTCGCGGACGACAACATCGGAGCGGTGAGCCTCTTTCTCCAGGCCGGGCCCGTGGTCAGAGGCGTGATGATCGCCCTTCTGGTGGCGTCGGTCGCCTCGTGGACCGTGATCCTTGACAAGAGTGTCCGCCTGATTGGCGCCCGCCGTCGCGCGGTACGCTTCGTGCGGGCCGTTCGCGTCGACCCGTCGGGCATCGCGCCGTCGGGCGAGATCGACACCGCGATCATCGCCGCTGGTGCCCGCGCCGGGCGCGATCAGGACGTCGGCGAGAGCCGTGGCGACCGGCGCAACCGCATCGAGCGGGCGATGCGAACGGCGATGGGCGAGGAATTGAAGAGGCTTGAAGGCGGCCTCGTCTTCCTCGCGACGGTCGGCTCGACCGCTCCGTTCATCGGTCTGTTCGGTACGGTGTGGGGCATCATCAACAGCTTCAGCGCGATTGCCGCCAGCAAGGATACGAGCCTCGCGGTGGTGGCTCCCGGCATCGCCGAGGCGCTGTCGGCGACGGCGCTCGGCCTGATCGCGGCGATCCCCGCGGTCATGGCCTATAACAAATTCGCCGCCATGCTCGGCGCCGCGGCTTACTCCTTCAATATCGCGATTGCCGAGCTCGGCGACGCCCTCGCGCGCCGGCGCTCGCTCGTCTCGGGGCTGACCCAGGGAGCGGCCGAGTGATCGTCGCGCCGATCGGCGACGCCAGCGGCGATCCGGGAAGCGGGATCGGCTATCGGCCGATGGCCGAGATCAACGTCACGCCGTTCGTCGACGTCATGCTCGTGCTGCTCGTCATTTTCATGGTGGCGGCGCCCCTGATGATGGTGGGCGTGCCGCTCGACCTGCCCAAGACCACGGCGGCTGAGATCATCCGCAGCGACGAGCCAATCGTCGTCAGTCTCAACCATGACGGCGAGATGTTCATCGGCGACGCGCCGGTCGCCGCCGACAGCTTGATCGAACAGTTGTCGCAGTTGCGATCCGAACGGCCCGACAGCATCGTCTATGTCCGCGGCGACAAAGGCACGGATTACGGGCGCATTCTCGATCTGCTGGGGCAGGTCGGACGCGCTGGGTTCGCGCGCATCTCGCTGGTGGCGGAAGCGGCGCTGGACGGGGGAAAGCGCTGACGATGGTCGATGTGCGCCGCGCGGTGGCGGACGGCTGGGCGCCCTCGGTTTCGGTGGCGTTGCACGCTGGCGTTCTGATCGCCGCGCTGTTTCTGGTCAGTCGTCCGACGCCGCCGGATTCGGGTGAGAAGCCGATTCCCGTCTCGCTGGTGACGCTTCCGGCCCCGTCTCCACCGCCCCCGCCGACGCAACCGGTCGTCGCGCCGGAGCCCGAACCGCCGGCGGTGACCAGCACCGCGGAGGTCGCGCCGGTTGCGCCGCCCGCCCCGCCCGCCCGCAAGCCGGTGCATCGGCTGCAGCGACACAATCCGCCACCGGTGCAGCCACCCCGCGAACCTGTTGCGGAACCTTTTGCGGTGCCGCGCGCCGAATCCAATGTCGCGCCGCAGGCGCAATTGCAGGCGAGCGAAGCACCGGTCCGTTCGGCGGAACCGGCGGGCTCGTCTCCCTCCTATTTTGGCGCGGTCCGGCAGAAACTTGAGCGCAACAAGATTTATCCGCGGGCGGCGCGCCAGCGACACCAGCAAGGCACCGCGATTCTCCGTTTCGTCCTCGACCGCGACGGCCATGTGCTATCGCGACGCATCGAGAAGAGCACCGGGTTCAGTGATCTCGATCGCGAAGTCGAAGAGATGTTGGAACGCGCGCAGCCGCTTCCGCCGATGCCTGCGGAGATGACGCAGGCGCAGTTGGAGCTTGTAGTTCCGATCGACTTCCACTTGCGCTAGTGCGTACGCACGCTGAGTTGCGCAACACAGGGTGGTGCGCGGTGGACCCGCGCCCCGAACCCGCTTGCGCGGTTTTTACGTCGCAGCTACTGTAAATTGCAACGGTCGCCGAACCTCCGGGGGGAGACGGACGAGCCGACAACAAAATGACAAACGCAACAGGAGGCTGTTTCATGAGCACCGCGAGTGCAACCATGTCGCCTGGATCGGTGACGCTGACCCGCGCCGAGGAACGCCGCGTCATTCTCGCTTCGTCCCTTGGCACTGTCTTCGAATGGTACGACTTCTACATCTACGGCACGCTGGCCCCGATTCTGGCGAGCAACTACTTCGCCGGCGTCAACCCGTCCGCCGCCTTCATCTTCACGCTGCTCGCCTTCGCGGCGGGATTCGCGGTGCGGCCGTTCGGCGCGCTGGTGTTCGGGCGCCTGGGTGACCTCGTCGGACGCAAATACACCTTCCTGATCACGATGACCCTTATGGGCGTCGGCACCTTCTTCATCGGCCTGCTGCCCAGCTACGCGAGTTGGGGCATCGCCGCGCCCATCACGTTGATCGGCCTGCGGCTGGTGCAGGGACTCGCCCTCGGCGGCGAGTACGGCGGAGCGGCGACTTACGTCGCCGAGCACGCCCCCCGCAACAAGCGTGGCTTCTTTACATCGTGGATCCAGACCACGGCGACGCTCGGTCTGTTCATGGCGCTGCTGATCGTTCTCGGACTTCGCACCTGGATGGGCGAGACGGCCTTTGTCGGCACCGGCACCCTGGGCGACGGCTGGCGCATTCCATTCCTGCTCTCGATCATCCTGCTGGCGGTATCGATCTGGATACGCCTGCGACTCAACGAGAGTCCGCTGTTCCGTCGCATGAAAGAGGAAGGCAAGCAGTCGCCGCACCCGCTCAAGGAGGCGTTCGGCCAGTGGTCGAACGCGAAAGTCGCGCTTGCCGCGTTGCTGGGCGCCACCGCGGGCGAGGGCGTGGTCTGGTACGGCGGCCAGTTCTACGCGCTGTTCTTCCTCACGCAGACTCTGAAGGTTCCGGCGGTCCACGCCCAGATCATGATCGCGGTCGCTCTCCTTCTCGGGACGCCGTTCTTCGTGATCTTCGGCGCGCTGTCGGACAAGATCGGACGCAAGCCGATCATCCTCGCCGGCTTCCTGCTGGCGGCGTTGACCTACTTCCCGATCTTCAAGGGCATCACCCACTTCGTGAATCCGGATCTCGAGCATGCGCTCAACACGGCCCCGGTGACGGTCATCGCCGATCCGAGGGAGTGCTCGTTCCAGATGAAGGTGACTGGCACGGAGACATTCACCAGTTCATGCGACATCGTGAAATCGGCGCTGGTTGCCCGCTCCGTGAACTATGACAACCAGGCGGCTCCCCCGGGAACCAAGGCTCAGGTGAAAATCGGCGAGCAGATCATTCCGGCGGACACGCCGAACTTTGCGCAGGTCCTGCAACAGGCGATCGTCGCTCACGGCTACCCTGCGGCGGCGGACGTCAACAAAATCCAGTACGTGCCGGCGGTGCTGCTTCTGACGCTGCTGGTGATCTACGTGACGCTGGTGTACGGGCCGATCGCGGCATGGCTGGTCGAACTGTTCCCGACGCGGATCCGCTACAGCGGCATGTCGCTGCCTTACCACATCGGCAACGGCTGGTTCGGTGGCTTCCTTCCGGCTACCGCGTTCGCGATTGTGGCGGCCACAGGTAACATCTACAGCGGCCTGTGGTACCCAATCGTGATTGCCGCCATGAGCTTGGTCGTCGGGCTTATCTTCCTGCCCGAGACGAAGGACCGCGATATCACCGCGCACTGACGCGTCGCTGGTTCTGGCCAGAGATGGAAACGCCGCCGGGCAACCGGCGGCGTTTTCTTTTGCTCGCGCTGAACGTCAGGCGGTGGCGCGACGGCGAGGTGCCACGCACCCGCCGATCTCGGCGATGCCGGTGAGATCGGCGAGCGTGATGCGCGACGGCTTCGCCCACGTGTCGAGCGCCATCGGGTGATCCGAGCGGTAGTGCCCGCCGCGGCTCTCGACTCGGCGATGTGCCGAAACCGCGATGGCGAGGCCGACCAGCGCCCGATCGGCGATGGCGGGCCGTGGGTCGCCGGCGTCATAGGCGAGGTGGGCGATGGCATCGCGCAAGCCGTCGTTGTCTCGAACCACGCCGACATGGTTGGTCATGAGTTGGCGCAGCTCGCGCAAAGTATTGGCGGTGTCGCTCGCCGCCGTCGTCGCTATGGCCGGTCGCGGCGCGACGGTATCGGCCGGAGTTCCGGCGAGGTCCTCGGCGATCCAACGCCCGTAGACGATGCCCTCGAGCAGCGAATTGGAGGCAAGGCGATTGGCGCCGTGCAATCCCGTCGCCGAGACCTCGCCGCAGGCCCAAAGGCCGGCAACCGTCGTCCGGCCGCGGCCGTCGACCGCGACTCCGCCCATGTGGTAATGCGCAGCCGGCCGCACCGGGATCGCATCGACCGACGGATCGATGCCGGCCTCGCGGCAAAGCGCGGTGACCGATGGGAAGCGCGCAGCGAACTTCGCGCCGAGCGCTTGTCGGGCATCGAGAAACACGGTGCGGCCGGCGGCGATCTCGCGGGCAATGTCCCGAGCCACGACGTCGCGGGGCGCGAGCTCCGCGCCCGGAACGTCGGCCATGAACCGCTCGCCGCGGTCGTTGATCAGGATTGCGCCTTCGCCGCGCACCGCCTCACTCGCGAGCGGCATCGGGTCGCGGCCGGCGACGATCGCGGTGGGGTGGAATTGGACGAACTCCATATCGCGCAGCTCGGCACCGGCGCGCGCGGCCAGCGCAATCCCGGCCCCCACCGCGCCGAGGGGATTGGTCGTGTTCGCATAGAGCCCCCCGGCGCCGCCGGTCGCGAGCACGACGGCGGCGGCAGCGAGAACGCTACGGCGACCATCGCGCTCGATCTCGACTCCGGTGACACGGCCGTCCGTGGTGCAGAGCGCGACAGCGCGCGCACCCTCGACGAGGCTGATCGATGGCGTGCCGCGAGCGCGCTCGATGAGTGCCGCCATCACGACGGCGCCGGTGGCGTCGCCGCCGGCGTGCACGATGCGGTTCCGGCAATGGGCAGCCTCGAGGCCAAGCGCAAGACTCCCATCGGCCTTGCGGTCGAAGGCGACGCCACGCGCGATCAACCGTTCGATTGCAGCGGGCGCTGCGGCAGCGACACGCTCGGCGATCGTGGGATCGCCGATTCCGGCGGCGGCCTTCAGGGTGTCCTCTGCGTGCAGAGCTGGGGAATCATTCTCGCCGATGGCGGCGGCGATACCGCCCTGGGCCCAGCCCGTGGCGACGCCCTTGCCGAGCGGGGAAGGGGTCAGGACGACGACGGGCCGCGGCGCGAGATCGAGGGCGACCGAGAGGCCGGCGATGCCGGCTCCGACGATGACGATGGGTGCCTGAATGCGTGCGGCCATGGTGCTTAGCCGATCGCGATCATCCGCTCGACGGCGGCGCGGGCGCGCTCGGCCGTCGCGGGATCGAGCTCAACCTTGCTCGTCATCGTCTCGAGTGCGTGGCGGATCTTCGGCAACGTAATGCGCTTCATGTGTGGGCACAGGTTGCACGGCCGCACGAAGTGGACTGCCGGATTCTCGACGGCGATGTTGTCGGCCATCGAACATTCGGTGATCAGCACGACGCGGCCCGGCTGCTTCTTGGTGACGTAGTCGCCCATGGCAGCGGTCGACCCGGCGAAGTCGCAGGCCGCGACCACGTCCGGCGCGCACTCGGGGTGAGCGAGCACGATCACGTCCGGGTAGTTCTTTCGCAGCGTCGCGATGTCGGCGGCAGTGAAGCGCTCGTGAACCTCACAGCGACCCTTCCAGCCGATGATTTCGACCGTGGTCTGCGCGGCGACGTTACGGGCCAGGTACTCGTCCGGCAGGAAGATCACGCGCGGCACCTGGAGGCTCTCGACCACCTTCACCGCGTTGCCCGAGGTGCAGCAAATGTCGCTCTCGGCCTTCACCTCGGCCGAGGTATTGACGTAGGTCACGACCGGTACGCCGGGATAGCGCTCGCGCAGGAGGCGCACGTCGGCGCCGGTGATCGACTCGGCGAGGGAGCAGCCGGCACGGTCGTCCGGGATCAGCACGGTCTTGGTCGGGTTGAGGAGCTTCGCGGTTTCCGCCATGAAATGGACGCCCGCCAGCACGATCACATCGGCATCGGCTTTGGCCGCCTCGCGGGCGAGGGCCAGCGAATCGCCGACGATGTCGGCGACGCCGTGGAAGATCTCGGGCGTCTGATAGTTGTGGGCGAGGATGATCGCGTTGCGCTCGCGCTTGAGACGGCGGATCGCCTCGATCTCGGTCGCATACACGGGCCACTCGATCGCCGGAATCACGCTCTTCAGGCGCTCGTAGAGCGGCGCGGTCGCGGCGGCGATATCGGGCGTAAAGACGAGCTCGCCATCGGGCGGTGTCATGGCCGACTTCCTTATTCTCAATTTGAGAATTATAGGAGACAAAAGGAACCGGGGGAAACCCCGGCGCATCGGAAACTTATACTAGGTTTGAGAATAATGACGTCAAGCCGAAATATTTCACCATAAGGTCAAGCGGTTAACCGCTACGTGACATCAACCGCGGCGGGACAGGGGCAGCCGGACGCCGGGCGCTGGGCGTTCGACCAGCACCTCGCGGCGGAAGCGAACCAGACGGGCGGGGCGACCGCCGGTCTCAGCGCTGACCGCGCCGGTTTCCTCGACCAGTCCCTGGTTCTCGACGAGGCGGCGGAAGTTTGGTGCATGGAGACGAAGGCCCGCCAGGGCCTCGACCGTGCGCTGAAGCCGCGACAGCGTGAACTCGGGCGGCATTACCTCGAAGACCACGGGGCGGTATTTGATCTTGCCGCGCAGCCGCGCGACCGCAGTTGCCAGGATGCGGCGATGGTCGGCGACCATGGCATCGGCGCCCAGGATGATCTCGCCCGGCTTGGCCCATACCTTGGCGCCGTCGCGATGGGCCTCCGGCACCAGACCGGCCTCGTAGAGAAGCTCATAGCGCTCGAGCACGCGCTCGTCGTTCCACTGGGCGCCGCCGTATCCGAACGAGAGCTGGGCGCGCGCCTCGCGCACGCGACGTTCGTCGGCGGTTCCGGCAGCCGCCCAGCGCGACAGCGCGCCTTGGATGTCGGCGATGATCGCGGGGCGTCCGCCGCGCCAGTCCTCCCACGGGAAGTAGCGATACCAATCGCGCCACTCGGCATCGCGCGATCCTGCGGGACGCGCCTCGCGCACCAGAGCGAGGTAGCCGATCGACAGCGGACGGGCGACGCTGTCGGGCTGCCGGTTGCGATCGCCGAAGGTATAGAGCTGCTCGACGTAACCGAGCTTCTGGCTGGTCTGAGTCTCGACCCACGCCCGGAGGCCGGTTTCCAGGGTGCGGTGTTGCGGCTCGAGCGGACCCGACGGCAGCGCGTCCTCGCCGACGCTGCGGATCGCCAGCACCTTGGGCTCGTCCTCCGTCACCGCGACGACAACCGCCGCCAGACCGACGGTCGCGGTGTCGCTGCCGTCGGCGGCGATCGGGCGTGCCCGGGCGTGGGATGTGGAGGTGTTGGACGCCATCTCAATCCGTCAGGTCAGGAAACCCGAGGATAGCACGACTAGCGCCGCGGTCGCGGTGCCAGCGGCTCTGCCGTCGCGGGGTCTTCGGGCCAGCGGTGCTTGGGATAGCGTCCGCGCATGTCCTTCCGTACCTCGGCGTAGGACCCTTTCCAGAATCCGGCGAGGTCGCGGGTGACCTGCACCGGGCGTCCCGCGGGACTGAGGAGATGCAACGACAGCGGTACGCGTCCGCCGCCGATGCGCGGCGTGTCGGCCATGCCGAAGAAATCCTGGAGGCGAGCGGCAAGCACCGGGACATCGCCGCCGTACTCGAGTATGACCTCGCGTCCGCTCGGCATCCGGATCAATCGCGGCGCTTCGGCGTCGAGTCGCCGCCTCTGCTCCCAGGAGAGGCGGTCGCCGAGGATCGAGGTGAGGTCCAGCGACTCGAGATCGCGGCGGTTGCGTTTGCCGGCGAGATACGGGAGCAGCCAGTCATCGAGAGAGGCGAGCAATGTGGTGTCCGAGAGATCGGGCCAGTCGCCGTCGGTGCCATCGAGACTCCGGAGGAAGGTGACGCGTGTGCGCAGTTGACGCGCGGCGTCGCTCCACGACAGGGCATTCAGCCCGAGCGCGCGCACGCCATCGAGGAGAGCGGCGGCGATGCGGTCGGGCGGCGCATCGCGCCAGTGCGAGTCGTCCAGAGCGAGCGCTCCAAGTCGTCGTTGCCGGCGCGCCTCGACACTTTCGGTGCGCGCATTCCATTCCACCGTGTCGACGTTCGCGATCTCCTGGGCAAAATGCTTATCGATCTCGTCGCGCGTCAGCGGTGCCGCAAGGAAGATGCGGCCGTCCTTGTCGCCGCCGCCGACCTCGGCAACTGCGAGCCAGGGCTCGCGGGCGAGCGGATCGCCGTCGGGCAATGCGGCTCCGCGCCCGTTGGCGAGGCGATAGCTCGAACCGCGTTGCTGGGCAATGCGATCGGGATAGGCGAGCGCTACCAACAGGCCGAGCTCTTCAATGCGCGGCGTGTGCGTCGGCTCATCGGCTCTGAGCACGCCCCGGATCTGGCGCGCGGCGGCCAGAGCGCGCTTGCGGCCGCTGTCGCGCACCGACATTCCGGGCGGCACGGCGGTCGACGCGCGATGGAGCACGTCGATGCGTAGGCGGACGTCGGCGTCGCGGATCGCCGCCGGCCCGGCGAGGATGTCGCGCTCGGTCAGCAACGCCGCGAGGAGGGACGCCTCGTACACGAGCCCGAGGTCGCGCGCCATGATCGTCATATGCGCGAGGCGTGGATGAAGGGGTAGTCGCGCCATCGCGCGACCGTGCGTCGTCAGATGACCGTTCGCGTCGAGCGCTTCGAGCTCTCGCAGCAGCTCCGTCGCTTCTCCGTACGCAGCGGCCGGTGGCGGATCGAGCCAGGCGAGGGTCGAAGGATCGTTGGTGCCCCATTGGGCGAGCTCGAGCGCGAGCGGCGCGAGATCGGCTTGGAGAATCTCCGGGGTTGCGCGCGGTGTGAGCCCCTTGGTCGCGGCTTCGGGCCACAGCCGGTAGCAAACGCCGGGCGCGGTGCGGCCCGCGCGTCCGCGACGTTGATCGGCGGACGCCTGCGAGACGCGGACTGTCTCGAGGTGCGTCATGCCGGTGGCCGGATCGAAGCGCGGTTCGCGCGCGAAGCCGGAATCGACGACGACGCGGATGCCGTCGATGGTGAGGCTCGTCTCGGCGATCGATGTCGATAGCACGATCTTGCGCGCACCGTCGGGCGCGGGCGCGAACACACGGTCCTGCGCCGCCGGTGCGAGCGCGCCGTAGAGCGGCACGACGAAGGCGTCCGGCACGTCCTCGATCAGCGCGCGCTCGGCGGAGCGGATCTCGCGCTCGCCTGGCAGGAACACCAGCATGTCGCCGTCGGTCTCCGAGAGCGCGCGCTTCACCGCCGCGACGACCCCCGGCACCAGCTTGCCCGTGATCGGCGCCGGCAAATGCCGCGTCTCTACCGGAAACGTCCGCCCCTCGGCGCGCAAAACCGGCGCCGAGTTGAGGAGGCGTGCGACGCTCTGTCCGTCGAGCGTTGCCGACATCACGACGATACGGAGATCGGGCCGTAGCGCCTTGGCGGAATCGAGCGCCAGCGCGAGACCGAGATCCGCGGTGAGATTGCGCTCGTGAAATTCGTCGAACAGCACCGCGCCGACACCCGCGAGCTCGGGATCATTCTGGATGTGCCGCGTGAGAATGCCTTCGGTGACGACCTCGATGCGGGTGTTCGGCCCGACGCGGGAATCGAGACGCGTGCGATAGCCGACGGTGTCACCCGGCGTCTCGCCAAGAAGACTCGCCATGCGCGCGGCGGCGGCGCGCGCGGCGATCCGCCGCGGCTCCAGCACGAGAATCGACCGCGATCGGAGCCATTCGCAATCGAGGAGGGCGAGGGGAACGCCGGTGGTCTTGCCGGCCCCGGGTGGCGCTTCGAGGACCAGTCGCGTCGACGACTGGAGCGTGGTGCCGATCTCGGGAAGGAGCGGCGCGATTGCGAGATCTGAGAGCTTTGCGGTCACCGCCGTTCTGTCGCAACAGTAGCGCGCCGTGTCAATCAAATCGCTCTGGTTTTACATACTCAGTTTTACATATCGCTGCGGTTTTAGTGGCGTCCCGACCGCCGGCGAACGCCGGACATAGAAACGGCGGCCCTTCGGCCGCCGCTCCAGTTCCAGCGAGACGCTGCAAGCTCCGGGCGTTACTCCGCGCGGAGGTTGGTCGCGGCGGCCTTGCCGCGCTCCATCGTTACCTCGAAGCTGATGCGCTGTCCCTCGACCAAGGTCTCAAGGCCGGCGCGCTCGACGGCGCTGATGTGAACGAACACATCCTTCGTGCCGTCCTCGGGCTTAATGAAGCCGTAGCCCTTCGCAGGGTTGAACCATTTCACCGTGCCGGTAGCCATACTCGTCTCCTAGAGATCTTCAACTGAATCACCTCGACCATCGGGCGATCCGAAACAACCTGGATTTTGGGGGGTCTTGTGCGGCGCGCGGGCGCGATCGGCAAGGCGTAGCCAAAGTCGTCGATTGCTC
>DATJIG010000087.1:0-2613 GCA_035493495.1 Alphaproteobacteria bacterium | reverse complement strand
AGCGGGTGGGTGATGCCCTGCGCCTTGATCAGCGCGATGGCGTCCTGGAGGTCGTCGCGCTTCTTGCCCGAGATGCGCAGCTCGGGGCCCTGGATCGACACCTGGACCTTGAGCTTCGATTCCTTGATCGCCTTGACGATCTTCTGCGCCAGCTCGCGCTCGATGCCCTGCTTGATGACCACGGTCTGGCGCAGCGTGTTGCCCGACGCCGCTTCGGCCTTCTGGAAGTCGAGCGCGGCGGGGTCGACCTTGCGGCGCACGAAGTAGCCCTTCAGCAGCTCCTGCATCTGGCGGAGCTTCATGTCGTCGTCGGCCTTGAGCGTGATGACGTCCTCGGCGCGCTCGATGGTGCACTTGCTGCCCTTGAAGTCGTAGCGCGTGCCGATCTCGCGCATCGCGCCGTCGATGGCGTTGTCGACCTCGGCGTGCTCGGTCTTGGATACGACGTCGAACGATGGCATTGAGCGACTCCTCTTTTTATTCCGCGACGATCATTCGGCGGCGTTGGCGACGAACTGCAGACGCGCGAGACGGGCGTACAGGCCACCGGCGGCCACGAGCTGGTCGTGGGTGCCTTCGGCGACGATGCGGCCCTGATCCATGACGACAATTCTATCCGCCTTCTGCACCGTCGCCAGCCGGTGGGCGACGACCAGCGTCGTGCGGTTCCTCATCAGGGTTTCCAGCGCCTTCTGCACCAGCCGCTCGCTCTCGGCGTCGAGCGCGCTGGTCGCCTCGTCGAGCAGCAGGATCGGCGCGTCGCGCAATATCGCGCGGGCGATCGCCACGCGCTGCCGCTGGCCGCCCGACAGCGCCACGCCGCGCTCGCCGACGTAGGTGTCGTAGCCGTTGGGCAGGCGGTCGATGAACTCCGCCGCCTGGGCGGCTTCGGCGGCGGCGCGGATATCGGCGTCGCTCGCCTCGGGGCGTCCGTAGCGGACGTTCTCGCGCGCGGTGTCGCCGAAGATGACGGTGTCCTGCGGCACCAGCGCCATGCGCGTGCGCGCCTCGCCCGGGTCAGCCTTGGCGATGTCGACGCCGTCGATGACGACGCGGCCGTGCTGCGGGTCGTAGAAGCGCTGGAGGAGGGCGAACACGGTGCTTTTGCCGGCACCCGACGGCCCGACCAGCGCCACGGTCTCGCCGGGCCGGACGCTGAGCGAGAAGTCCTTGAGCGCCGAGATGCCGGGGCGCATCGGGTACTCGAAGGTCACGTGCTCGAAGGCGAGCGAGCCTCGCGGCGCCGGCATCGGCTGCGGGTTAGCGGGCGCCCTGATCGCGGGCACGACCTCCAGCAGCTCGACCAACCGCTCGGCGGCGCCGGCGGTCTGCTGCACCTCGCCCCAGATCTCGGACAGCGACCCGGTGCTGTTGGCGACCATCACGGCGTAGAGGATGAACTGGCTGAGCTCGCCGGCGCTCATGCTGCCCGTCAGCACCGACTGGGCGCCGACCCACAGCACGGCGATGATGCCGCTGAACACCAACACGATGATCAGCGCGGTGAGGAGGGCACGCGTGCGCACGCGGCGTACGGCGGCGGCGAACACCTCGGCGACGGCGTCGCCGAAGCGCTTGCGGTCGATGGTCTCGTGGGTGAACGATTGCACGGTCTGGACCGCGCCCAGGCTCTCGGCGGCGTAGGCCGAGATGTCGGCGACTCGGTCCTGGCTCGTCCGGGCGAGGCCGCGGACGCGCCGGCCGAGCAGGATCAGCGGCACCACGACGACGGGGAGGGCGAGGAGCACGAGGCCCGTCAGCTTGGCGCTGGTGATCGTCAGCATGATCAGGCTGCCGACCAGCAGCACGAAGTTGCGCAGCGCGATGGATACGCTCGAGCCGACCGCGCTCTGGATCAGCGTGGTGTCGGTGGTGATGCGCGACAGCACCTCGCCGGTGCGCGTGACCTCGAAGAACGCCGGGCTCAGGCTCAGCACGTGGTCGTACACCGCCTTGCGGATGTCGGCGACGATGCGCTCGCCGAGCCAGGTCACGCAGTAATAGCGCGCGGATGTGGCGAGCCCGAGGACGAGGGCGACCGCGAACAGGATCAGGAAGTAGCGGTCGATCAGCCCGACGTTCTCCTTGGAGAATCCGTGGTCGATCATCTGGCGGACGCCGGCGGGGACGGCCAATGCCGCGAACGCCGCCAGCAGCAGGAAGACGCCGGCGAGCGCCATCAGGCCGCGATACGGCCGCATGAACGGCAGCAGCTTCGCCAGCACCCGGATGTTGCGGCTCTTCTCTCGGCCTGCCGCCTCGCGGCGGAGCGACGACGGAACGTCGGATCCGCGACGGCCGCCGCCATGGCGTCCTCTGGTAAAGCTCAACGGTTGCTCCCTGGGAATTGTGGCCGGCCAGTATATCCGGGCGACCGGCGTGTCATGAAATCCGTTCGGAATCATCAGGGCGGACCGGGTGCACCCGGTCCGTGGGCGCACCGAAGCCCTCCCGCCTTTCTGAAGGGCGGGAGGGCTGGTGAGGGGCCGAGTGCGCCAACTTGCCAGGCGGACGCACTCCGTCGTCGGCGGCCTCGGCAGAAGCCGCCTTTGTCGTCCCCGGTGAGGGTCAGTAAGGTGCCACGCTGCGTTGAAAGCGTGGCCGAGCCTACCG
>DATJIG010000086.1:0-2411 GCA_035493495.1 Alphaproteobacteria bacterium | reverse complement strand
GTCTTGCTGTAGCCGAGGCCGCCGCGGAACGTGCCCGCGCCGCCGGAGTCGGCGCGGAGCGCGAATTCGTCGACTCGGAACGGATAGAGCGACTCGAGCAACTCGACCGGGATCGTCTGGGTGTTGCCGTGTGCCATCGTGCGGAACGGCCCACCGCCATCCTGCCGCGCGCCAGCGCCCCAGCCGCCGTGCCCCGCGTCGATGCAGTCGAACCCGGTGCCGTCGCGGCGCTTGCCGATGAAGCGGACCACGGCGAAGTTGCCGAAATGCCCACCGACCACGCGCTCGGGCAGCGCGTTCTCGAACGCCTTGATCACAGCGTCGATCACCGTCGGGAACGAGCGCGAGTAGTTGCCCATCGGCGCGTCGGCCGCGGCACTCAGAATTTTGCCCGGCGGCAGGACCAGCTTGATCGGCCGGAACGTGCCCTCGTTGGCGGGCTCGTCGGCGCCGAGGAGATACTTGAAGGCGACGCGCGCGGTGGTCCGCCCGCCGCCGAAGTAGCCGGCGTTGATGCAACCCGCGACCTGCGGCGCGAGGCCCGAGTAATCGATGGTCAGCTCGTCGCCGGCGACGACGATCTTGACGCGGATCGGCAGCGGCGTGTCGTTCTCGCCGTCGCCGTCGAGGAACGTCTCGGCCTCGTAGCTGCCGTCGGGCATGCCGCGGATAAAAGCGCGGGCCGCCGCCTCGGACTGATCGAGAATGATCGCGACGGCGCGCCGGAACGTCTCGACGCCGTACTTGTCTGCGAGTGCCGCGACCGAATCGCGCCCGAGCAGGCAGCCCGAGATCTGCGCCGCGATGTCTCCCATCAGCTCCTCGGGGTATCGCGTGTTGTTCTCGATGATGCGGACGATCTCCTCGATCGGCTCGCCCTTCGACCACAGCTTGACCGAGCGGAGCTGGAGGCCTTCCTCGAAGAGGTCGCGTGAGCGCGGCACCGAACCGCCGATGTCGATCCAGTGCATGTTGATGGCGAAGAAGCCGATCAATGTCTGGTCTTTGCCGACACGGATCGGCGTGTACATCACCGTGTTGTTGAGGTGCTGGCCCTGCACCGCCGCGTGATTGCAGACGACGATATCGCCCTGGTGCAGGCGGTCCTTTCCGTAGACCTCGAGGCCGTCGCGCACCGCCATGCCGACGGAATCCGCGACAAACGGCGGCATGCCGTCGGTGTTCTGCGCGATCAGCTCGCCGTCCGGACCGGCGATGCCGACCGCGAAGTCCTTGTACTCGTAGATGTAGGGACTGAACGCCGTCCGCATAATGTTGGCGTCGATCTGGTTGGCGATCGCGATCACGCCGTGGCGCATCACCTCCAGCGTGATCGGATCGACCAAAGTCGTGCCTCTCATGGCAGGCGCGTCGTCCACGTCCGGCTACCTCTTGGCGCAGTCGATGCGGATCTCGTGCATCGGCCCGATCTCGAACGAGTCGCCCGGCGCGATCAGCGTGGTCGAGCCGTACTCCTCGATCACCGCCGGGCCTGCCGCCTTGAAGCCCGGCTTCAGCGACGCGCGGTCGTAGACCGAGGTATCGGCCCAGCCGCCCTGGGCGCCGAAGTACACCAAGCGCCTGGTCACAGGTGCTGCCTTGGCCGCAACGTCCGGCAGCCTGGCGAGGTCGGGGCGCTTCTGGCGCGCGAACGCCGACAGGTGCAGCGCCTGGATCTCGCTCGCGGCGCGAGCGTCGGCGTGGCCGTAGCGGCGCTTGTAATCGCGCTCGAACGCGGCCTTGATCGCCGCCGGGTCGGTGAGTCCCGAGACCGGCACCTTGATGCTGTGGTTCTGACCGACGTAGCGCATCTCGGCGTGGCGCTCGTAGAACACGTCGGAGGCGCCGAACTCCTTGGCGAGATCGTCGGCCGCCTCGCGCTCCATGCCCTCAAAGGTGTCCCGCATCGTCTTCACCGACTCGTCGGCGAGCCGAGCGGTGAAGGTCTTCGAGGCGTCGATGCGGGCGTCGGCGAGCAGCATGCCGACCGCCGAGAAGTTGCCGGGCGCCGGCGGGATCACCAGCGTCGGGATGTTGAGCTCGTGCGCCAGCGCGCTGCCGTGGAGCGGGCCACCGCCGCCATAGCTGAACAAAATGAAGTCGCGCGGGTCGAGGCCGTGCTCGACCGACACCTGGCGGATGGCGCCGGCCATGATGACGGTCGCGAGATTGAGGATACCGTCCGCCATCTTGATCAGGCCGTCGCGGCCCGAGTAGCCGAGCGGCTCGGCGATGCGCTCGGCGATCGCCCGCTCCGCGCCCTTGACGTCGAGCTTGAGCTCGCCGCCGAGGAATTTGTCGGGGTTGATGCGGCCGAGCACGAGGTTGGCGTCGGTGACCGTCGGCTCCTGGCCGCCGCGGCCGTAACACACCGGGCCCGGAGTCGAGCCGGCGCTCTGCGGGCCGACGTG
>DATJIG010000085.1:0-11497 GCA_035493495.1 Alphaproteobacteria bacterium | reverse complement strand
GAGGCGCGGATCGTCGGCTGCTCCGGTGCGGAACAGGACCGTCACCATCTTGTCGCGGACCCATCCGGGCTGGTTCGTGGTCAGCGCGCCCCAGGTGATGTAGCCCGCGCCCTCGACCTCGCCGCGTTCCATCGCGAGGCTCGCGCGTGTCGAGCCGGAGTAGCCGGAAATGACCTTGAAGCGCGTGCCGACCAGCACATTGAACGCGCGCGGCAGGAGCTCGGTGTCGGATCCCGCGCCGGTGCCGGGCACGATCAGCTCGCGCGCCCGCAGGTCGTCCACGGTCTTCACCGGCACGGTGTGCCACGCCACCGCGACCGCGCTTTCGCGATTCATGCTGCCGAGCCACACGACCTTGAGCGGGTCGAAGGCGATCGAATGTACGCCGAGCAGCGTCTCGAACGGGATCGAGCGGGAGATCGTGCCGATCGTCGCCCCGTCCTTCGGCGCCATGCTGTAGAGGAATTCGGTCGCCTTGAGCCCTCCGGCGCCCGGCATGTTCTGCGGGATGAGCGTCGGGTTTCCCGGGATGTGCCGGCCCATGTGGCGCGCGAGCAGTCGGGCGTAGAGATCGTAGGTGCTGCCGGCTTCGGAATAGATGATGAGGCTGATCTGCCGGCCCTTGTAGAACCGGGCGAGTGCCTCGTCGTCAGCGCGGGCGGTCCCCGCTGTGACGGCGACCAACGCGACAAGCGCCGACATCACAACAGACCAGCGTGCCCGGATCATCATGCCTCCTGAATGCCGCTTCTCTTTCAGCCGACCGACGTGCGCTCGGCTCCGGAAGCGTGCGTTACGCGGATGATGCCGCGCTCTTCTGGAAGACTAGGCGATCCCCACAGGAAGACAATGCCACGCTTCGGCGGAACCTTTACGGCCGCGCCCGGTTGTTGGCGTACCGGGGGCGTCTGTGCAGGGGAGACAGCCATGCGGATCCCGATCATCGTTCCGTTCTTCGCCGTCGCTTTCGCGGCGTCGTGCAGCACCCCGCAACCGGGCTCGGGCCAGGGCGCCGGTGCGTCGGCCGACTCCGTCTCGGGCTCGACCGGGCCGATCACCTCCACCGAGCTCCTGGATGTCGGTCCGATTCCCGTCATCGTGTTCGGCGCTGCCTTCGGCCTCGACCGCGGGGTGATCGAACAGGCGGTCGCCGGCGAAATGCAGGCGTCGACTTCGGGCAATGCCCGGTTCGTGACCTCCTCGCAAGCCAACATCGATCCGCAGGGCTACTCGGTCGTCATGCTGTTCAACGCGCCCGAGGGCGCCGACCCCGCGGCCTACTGCTCCGGCAATCCGCCGATCCCGATGTCGGGACCGGCGCAGCGCTACAGCGGCTGGAGCGACGTCCAGCTTGCCGGCGCGCTGTGCCGCAATGGCCAGGAGGTGCAGCAGGTCCGCGCCAGCGCCGGCGACGTGTCGAGCCTCGACGATCCCGCGTTCCGCAGGATGGTGGGGCAAGCCGCGTCGAAGCTCACGCCGACAACGGCCGAGCCGGTGTCCGGCAGCAGCGGCACCGCTCGTTAGCACATCGCCCGCTTCAACTATTGAACACGGGGCAGCCGGAACCTCCGGCATGTCGCCGGGTTTAATGCGCCGTCCAACTCATCGAAAGTCAGGAGGTCGCCATGCGCATTTTACGCATGATGCCGTTATGCGTTGCCGCGTTTGCCGTCGTCGCGTGCAGCCAAGAATCTGGATCGAGTCAGAGTGCGAGCGGGTCCGTCCAACCGATGATCAGCGGCTCTACGGGATCGATGAGAGTCGGTGAAACCTACGACATGACCGGCAACGTGCCGGTGATCGTGGTCGGCAGCGCCTTCGGCCTCAATCGCAGCACGCTCGAGCAAACGATTGCCGGCGACATGCAGAATGCCGCGTGGAGCAGCGCACATTTCATTCCGGCCTCGCAAGCGACTCCAGAATCGGCGGATAGACGGAATTATTCAGTCGTGTTCCTGCTCGACCCGCCGACCGGCGCCGATCCGGCCGTCTACTGCTCCGGCCGGGCACCGGTTCCGGGCCAAGCACCGCCCACCGGGGCCGGCCGCGATGTCGCGCTGTCCGGCACGCTCTGCAAGGACCGCAAGAGCTTGCGTCAGGTCAGGACGGGGGCCAACAACGTCGCCAGCGCCAACGATCCCGCGTTTCGCACGATGGTCCGGCGGGCAACCACGGAGCTGACAATGTCCGCCGGCGAGCCGGGCATCTTCCACGGCAGCGACGATAACCGCTGACCTGTTGCGCAACGCCGAACCACGTAGGTTCGCTCACGTAGAGATACTCAACGCCCGGCGCTGGCGCTCGGCGAGGTAGCCGCTTACTTTGTCATGACCGCGTCACGACAGCGCTCGGGGGAGGCGTTGTGAGGATACTCGTCATCGAGGATGACCGCGAAACCGCCGACTATCTCGTCAGCGGCCTGGCCGACGAAGGCCACTCCACCACTTCGGCTCGTACCGGCAGCGACGGGCTTATGCTCGCCGAGAAAGATCTGTTCGACGTCCTGCTCGTCGACCGCATGCTGCCCGGCATGGACGGGTTGAGGCTGGTCAAGACGCTTCGGTCGTCGGGCAACACCACGCCGGTTCTGTTCATCACCACGCTCGGCGGCATCGACGATCGCGTTACCGGCCTCAACGCCGGCGGCGACGATTATCTGGTGAAGCCGTTCGCGTTCGCCGAGCTCGCCGCCCGGGTCGTGGCGCTCGGGCGCCGGTCGCGGGCCGCCTCCATCCAGGCACGGATCAGGGTCGGCGACGTCGAGCTCGACCTGCTCGCGCACAGCCTTTCGCGCGGCGGCCGCCAGATCGAACTCCAGCCACGCGAAGTCCGGCTGCTCGAATACCTCATGCGTCACGCCGGTCAGATCGTCACCCGCACCATGCTGCTGGAGAATGTCTGGAACCTGCATTTCGACCCGCACACGAACGTCGTCGAAACCCAGATGAGCCGCCTCCGGTGCAAGCTGAAGACCGGGGCCGACATCGATCTCATCCATACGATCCGCGGCTCTGGGTACTGCTTCCGTGCGGATCCCTAAGCTTCTCCGAACGTCGAGCTTCCGGCTGACGACCGCCTACGCTGCCCTGTTCAGCGTGTCGGCGGCGATCCTGTTCGTGCTCGTCTACTCGGGCACGACTCACTACATGGAAGTCGAGCTCGACACCGCGATCGCCAGCGACATCACCGAATTCCAGGACATCTTCGAGACCCGCGGCATCGAGGCGCTGATCCGTGAGATCCGCGCGCGCGGACGCCAGGCGGACAACGCCAACATGGCGTACCTCCTGCAGAGTCCGACGAATGCGGCGCTTGCCGGCAACATGCCGCCGCAGAAGCGTTCGTCGCGGCTGTTCGAAACGAGGATTCCGGCGTCGTTCTCGCCCGATCGGCCGGCTCGCCGCATCCGCGCCCGGAGCGTCGCGCTCTCCGACGGCAACACGCTGTTCGTGGGCGTCGAGACCGCGTCGCTGATCGACATGCAGTCGGTGATTCTTCGCGCCTTCGCTTTCAGCTTCGGCATCACCCTGCTGCTTGCCTTCGTCGGCGGCATCATGATGAGCCGGAATCTCCTATTGCACGTCGAGCGCGTGAGCCAGACCGGGCGCGACATCATGGCGGGCAATCTATCGCTGCGCATCCCGGTCCGCGGCGTCGACGACGAGTTCGACCATCTGGCGACGAGCCTCAATCTCATGCTCGAGCAGATGGAGCGGCTGATCGAGAGCATGCGCCAGGTCTCCAACGACATCGCCCACGACCTCCGCACGCCGCTCAACCGGCTGCGCCAGCGCCTCGAGCGCACACAGCGGACGGAGCACTCGGCCCAGTGGCTCCGGGCCGCCATCTGCACGTCGATCACCGAAGTCGACGCCATTCTCGACACGTTCAGCGCGCTTCTCCGCATCGCCCAGATCGAGAGCGCGACCTCCACACCGGAGCCGCGCAACGTCGATCTGTCGGAAGTGTTGGATACGGTTGTCGAGATCTATCAGCCGTCGGCCGAGGAGAAACGGCAGTCGCTCGCCGGGCGCATCACACGGAACCTTACGGCCACGGGCGACCGCGAGTTGCTCGCTCAAATGGTGTCGAATCTGGTCGAGAACGCGATCCGGCACTCACCCGAGGGGGCCGCCATTGCGGTGACCGCGGCCCACGGTGCCGCCGGAATTGAAGTCGTCGTGGCCGACAGCGGCCCCGGCATTCCAGCGGCGGAGCGCGACAAGGTGTTCCGCCGCTTCTACCGGCTGGAGGCAAGCCGCTCGACTCCCGGCAACGGCCTCGGCCTCAGCCTGGTGGCGGCCATCGCCGAGCGTCATCAGATCGCGATCGCGCTCGAGGACGATCAGCCGGGCCTGCGGGTGCGCCTCACGTTTCCGCCGGCGGGCGAGCCGGCCGACCGGTCCGCCGAAGCCGCCTAGCGTTCACGCGCCGGATGTCTCGACGACCACGACGTATCCGGGAATCCCGCGGCCCGCCTCCGATCGCACCGTCATCGGCAGGACCGAACGTTCCGTGAATCCATGGCGGGCGGCGACGCCGCGCAGGTAGTCGAGCGAATGGGCGAACCGCCGTGTCGGCCGAATGACGTAGCCATCGCCCTCTTGGCTTTGGGTATCGTGGGCCTCGACCGAGTACGCGAACAGACCGGTGGAATGGAGCGCGGATCGCGCCGCCGCGAACACCGGTTCGAGGTCGCCCATGTAAATCAGCACGTCCGCGGCGACGATCAGATCCCAGGATTGCGGAGACACCCGCAGGAATTCGACCAGCTCCGCCTGGGCCAGCCGGTCGTAGACACCGCGTTGCTGCGCCTTGGCCAGCATCTTCGCCGACAGATCGGCTCCGACGAGTCGGCTGGAAATGGCGCGCAGGGCCGCGCCCGACAACCCGGTGCCGCATCCGACGTCGGCGACGTCGGATACGCCGTTTGGGCGCAGTGCAACGACCGCAGCCGCAAGCTGCCTTGGCACGTCGTAGCCAAGCCCGAGCAGGCTCTGGTCGAAATTCTCGGCGTAGCCGTCGAACAGGCCGGCCACGTAGGACCGCGGCGAGGCCGCCGGAAGCGGCGCCGCCCCCAGAGCGGCGAGGTAATACGCCACCTCCTCGGGATCTGCCCCGCACGACGCCGCGTTGCGATAGCTGACGATCGCCTCCTCATAGCGCTTGCCGGTGTCGAGAGCGTGCGCCCGGTTGAGGTGCGCCTCGCGGTATCGCGGGTTCAGCGCGACGGCGCGGTCGGCGCTGGCGATCGCTTCATCCTCGCGGCCGAGAGTCCGCAACACCGTCGCGCGATTGTTGTGGGCCTCGGCAAAATCGGGATTCAGGCGGAGCGCGCGATCGTAACTGTCCAGCGCCTGGCGATTGTCCCCGGCGGCCCGGAACGCGTTTCCGATGTTGAGATGGAGCGTCGCCGAAGCCGGATTGATCGCCGACGCGCGCCTCAGGAAATCGAGCGCCCCGACCGGGTCGTTCCGCTGGAGACACAGCACCGCAAGGTTGTGCAGTGCGTCGAAATGTCCGGGCACCATTTCCAACGCGGACCGATACTTCGCCTCCGCCTCGGCCAGGCGCCCGTCGCGATGCAGCGCGATCGCCGACGACATCAGCCCCCGAACGTGGGGTTCGTTCGCCCGCCGCTGCAAGTTATCCATGAGGTCCGTCCCCACGCCTCGCCACGACGGCAATCGATACCACGCGGCACCGGAAAAGAAAGGGGCGGCGAGTCGCCCCGCCGCCCCGATAGTTTCATCTGGGAGGTTAGAACTTGACGCGTACGCCCGAGATCAGGCCGGTGCCCTCGTTCGCCGATTTCGCGGACGCGGGGTTGCCGGCCTTGTCCTTGTTCCAGAACAGCTCAGAGTAGAGCGAGAGGCCACCTCCGAGATTGTAGCTGCCGCTGAGGGCCGCGGTGTCCTGGGTATCCTTACCGGTCGGCATGTTGATCGTGCCGACATCCTCGTGCATGTAGGAAACGCCCAGCGCCCACGGTCCGATGACGTAGCCGACGCCGACGTCATACATCGTGAAGCTGGTGTTCGTGTCGGTCGACAGCGTCTCGCCGTCGCGGAATTTCCGCGACACGCGGGCACCGAGCTTCCAGTCGCCGTACCCGATCAAAGAACCGAGGCTCCCCGACAGGCCATTTCGCGACTGCGGGTTCGTGTTGCTGTTCTCCTCGATGTCGCCCGAGAAGGCGACGTCGATGCCGGAGAAGTTGTTCACGTAGGTGACGGCGCCCGCCCACCAGTCCTTCTCGAGCGTCTGGGTCGGGGCGTCGGTCGAACGGAACCGGCCGATCGTGATCGAGTCCGGATTGTACGTCACGCCCGCCTGGAAGCCTTCGATGCGCGGCGTCACGTACTGGATCTTGCTCGACGTCGTCGAGTCGTGGGTCGTCGCCCCGTCCTCGAAGCGCTGATTCGAGATGCTCTTGTAGTTGAACCAGCGCGCCCAGTTGCCGTCGACGCCACCGGTGCCCGCCGTGCCCACGGCCTCGCCCGAGCCGAAGGTCATGCGGTCGTAGACCGGGTGATCGGCGCCGACAATCACCTGCCCCCACGCGTCCGAAAGGGCCAGGGTGACCGAGTCGGAGGCGTCACGCGCCTTGCCGTTCTTGAGGCCGTTCGAGGCGCCCGGACCGCCGTCGGCGTCGGCATTCAGCTTGACCTTGAACTCCCACTTGATGCCGTTGTCGGTCGTATCCGAGGCGTTGATCTGAATGAACGTGCGCTGGAAGACGCTGTATCCGCGCTCGGTCGCCGGACCGATGACGCCACCCGGGGTCGGAGACCATCCTTCACGGTCCTGGGAAGTCCATCCGACCTGGAAGTCCATGCCGCCGCCGATGTCGACTTTGGCCGCGGCAGAAGCTTGCTGCGTCGTCAGAAGCGCGGCCCCGACGATCGCAGTCGTGCTCAACAGAGATTTTTTCAACGTGTATCCCCCGAAACGTGACGAAGCTTGCGCTCCACTGTGCCGGCGTCCGCATGGCGCGTCGCTCCGGCGATCCGCGTCGCGCGCCTCCCACGCGATGCACCGCGACGCTCCGCTATTTGAAAACGAGCCGCAAATTACATTTTGGTAATGTTGCTGAAATCCCACACGAAAACGCGCGAACATTACATTTGTGCAATGTTCGCCGATTTGGAATCCGGCCGAAGCGATTTGCGATTTAGATAAGCCCGCGCTCGATGACGAGACGATCTCGTCGTCGGGAGGGACAAGAAATCAATCGCATTGGAGAGCTTCGTATGCGCTGGGAACGAATCGTCGCGCTGTCATGCGCGGTGCTGGCGACATCTGCCGTTTTTGCTAATGCATCCGAGTTGAAGCTGATTGCCTCGATTCCGGTGCCGGGCGAGCCGCTGACCTCCTTCGACATCAGCTTCATCGATCAGAAGACGCAGCGGTACTACCTCGCCGACCGCAGCAACAAGTCGATCGACATCGTCGACACCAAGACCAACAAATGGATCGGCCGGATCGACGGATTCGTCGGCGCGGTAATGCGTCCCGACGGCAAGGTGAACAGCAACAAATCTGGCCCCGACGGCGTGCTCGCGGTCGGCAATGAGGCCTGGGTCGGCGACGGCGACAGCACGATCAAGGTCATCGACCTCAAATCGGAGAAAACCATCGCCGCGCTCAAGACCGGCGGGTCGACGCGCCTCGACGAGATGGCCTACGACCCGAAGAAAATGATCTTCATCGGCGTCAACAACGCCGAGGAGCCGCCGTTCGCGACCCTGGTGTCGATGAAGGACCACAAGATCATCGCCAAGCTGCCGTTCCCCGATGCGACCGACGGCGCGGAGCAGCCCGACTACAACGCCGCCGACGGCCGGTTCTACATCTCAATTCCCGAGATCGGAAAGGATGCCGCGAAGGGCGGCGTCGCGGTCGTCGATCCGGCATCCGGCAAGCTCGTCAAGATGCTGGAGGTGGCGAACTGCCACCCGAACGGCCTCGCCTTCGGCCCGAACCAGAACTTCGTGCTCGGCTGCTCGGTGAAGAAAGACCCGAGTGTGGCGATCATGAACGCCAAGACCGGCAAGGTCGTGGCCGTCGTCAAGGACATCGGTGCCGCCGACATGGTGGCCTACAGCAAGAAGAACAATCAGTACTACATCGGCGCCAGCAACTTCCCAGGCGGCGGCGTCCTTGGCGTGATCGATGCCAAGACCAACACGCTGGTGCAGAAGATTCCGCAGAAGGGGCCGAGCACGCCGCACTCGGTCGCGGTCGACGACCACACCGGCCATGTCTTCGTGCCGGGCGGAGCCGGCAACGGCGGCTGCGGCTGCATCCAGGTGTACGCCGCGCAGTGACCGCGTGACGGTCAGTCAACAACTCACATCACAGGGACGCACATGAAAATCACGGGATGGACGATCCTCGCGACGATGACGCTCGCGATGGTGACAAGCGCCGGGGCCGGGGAACTGAAGCAGGTCGGCGCGATCAAGATGCCGGGCGCGACGCTCGAGAGCTTCGACATCGGCTGGGTCGACCAGCAGAGCGGCCATTATTTCCTCGCTGATCGCAGCAACAAGTCAGTCGACGTCATCGACGCCAAGACCGACAAGTACCTCACCCGCGTCACCGGCTTCGTCGGCGACGGCCCCAAGGGCAACGTGTCGGGGCCGAACGGCGTCGTCGCCGTCAACAACGCCACCGAGGTGTGGGCCGGCGACGGCGACAGCACCGTCAAGGTCGTCGACCTCAAGGCGGGCAAGGTCGTCGACACGATCTCGACGGGCGGCACCAAGCGCGCCGACGAAGTGGCGTGGGATCCCCGCGAGGGCGTGTTCATCGTCGCCAACGACGCCGACGAGCCGCCGTTCGTGACGCTGATCTCGACCAAGCCCGGCCACAAGGTCCTCGGCAAGATCACCTTCCCGCAGGCGACCGACGGCATCGAGCAGTCGGCGTACAACCCCGCCGACGGAATGTTCTACGTCGACATCCCGCAGATCGATAAGCAGAAGACCAAAGGCGGTCTCGCCGTCATCGACCCGAAGACAGCGAAGCTCGTGAAGATCATCCCGCTGGAGAGCTGCATTCCCCACGGCCTGGTCAAGGGCGCGGGTTCGCAGCTCTTTGTCGGCTGCAACGCCGGCACCGCCAAGGACGGCCTGCCGCCGCAGATGGTTGTGTTCGACGCCGCTAAGGGCGCTGTGGTAGCGACGATCCCGGGCGCCGGCGGCTCCGACGAGGCGGCGGCAAATCCCAAGGCCGGGCACTGGTACGCCGCGACCTCCAATGACAAGAGTGGGCCGGCTCTCGCGGTCATCGACATGAAGGCGAACAGCGTCATCCAGAAGTACAAGACCGCTGTCGGCGCGCACTCGGTGGCGGTCTACGAGGCCAACAGTCACGTCTACGTGCCCACGCGCGCCAGCAACGGCGGGTGCGGCGGCTGCATCCTGGTGCTCGCTCCAAAGTGAAAACGAACGCGCGTACCGTGCACGACGACCAGTTGCGTCATCTCCATGCCGTCGTGGGAAAGGCACGGCGTTCCGGTGATCAGGCAGAAGCTATCGATGCCCTGGCCCGGATCGCCGTGCTGTGCCCGACCGATCCGCGCGCCCATGGCAATCTCGCCATGGAGCTCGCGGCTTCGGGTCGGCACGCCGAGGCCGTCGAGGTCTTCCGCAACGCCTTGCGGCTCGATCCCTGCAACGCGGCGGGGCACGCGGCGCTCGGCCATGCGCTGAAGCAGGAAGGGCGGTTCAGGGCTGCGCTCGCGGCGTACCGCCGGGCGGTCGAGCTCGCGCCCGACACGCTCGAAGCGCTGGAGGCACTCGGCGTCGCCCTCGCCGAGGCGGGCAACGCCGATGAGGCGACCCAGGTGTTCCAGCGCGCCCTCGTCATCGACGACCGGGCGGTCTCGGTGCACTTCAATCTCGGCATCGCGCTGGTGAACCTCGAGCGGTGGAGCGACGCGACGGCGGAATTCCAGCGCTGCCTCGCCCTCGATCCGCTCCATCCCGACGCCACGTTCAATCTCGGGATGATCGCGCTCGCCCAAGGCAAGCATGACGATGCCCTGACGCGGTTCCGGCGCGCGACGGCGATGCATCACGAGTTGCGCCGCCGCTTCGACCGCAACGACACGATCATGCCCTTCCGGCTTCTGCACGAGCACCAGCAGGCCGAGTATCTCGCCGCGCACGGCCTGCTGTCGCCGACGCGGGAGATCTGGCGCCAGGCGCTGGCCGAGCTTTGGGCCCGCCACGCGGACCAGCCGCGCACCGAGCCGATCCGGGTCTCGCTCGCCGACCGGGGGCGGCTGAGCCCCTCCTACAACGATGTGGTCTACGACGGCGGGCCATGTGCGCGGCTGCCGACGGTGCTCAATCCCGACCTCGACTTCGCGGCGATCGAGGCGTCGTACTTCTCGACCCAGCCGGAGATCGTCGTCATCGACGACCTGCTGGCGCCCGATGCCCTCGCGGCGTTCCGCAAGTTCTGCCTCGAAGCCACGGTGTTCAAGAAATCGTTCGCTCCCGGCTACATCAATTCGCTGCTCTACAGCGGCTTCGCGACGCCGCTCCTGCTGCAGCTCACCGAGGAGTTCCGCGCCCGCCTGCCGCGCATCTTCGCGCCGCACCGGCTGCACCTCGCGTGGGGCATCAAGTACGACAGCACGATGCGCGGCATTCCGCTCCACGCCGACTTCGCGGCGGTAAACGTCAACTTCTGGCTCACGCCCGACGAGGCGAATCTCGACCCCGGGTCGGGCGGGCTGATCGTGTGGGACAAGGAGAGCCCGTCCGACTGGCCGTTCCAGGAGTACAACGTGGCCGGGCCGCGGGTGCGGACATACCTCGCCCAATCGGAAGCGACCGCGATCAGGATCCCCTACCGCGCCAATCGCGCCGTGGTGTTCAACTCGGCGTTGTTCCACGAGACCGATGCGATCCGCTTCCGCGACACCTACGAGGACCGGCGCGTCAACGTGACGCTGCTCTACGGCCGCAAGCTCCGGGTCGGCGGCGACAGCGGCTTCTAGCCGGGCCGTTCATCGCAGGGTGTAGAGGAAAGCCGAGATGTCGCGCGCGTCGTCCCGGTCACGCCGGTGTTCGGCATCGCGGTCTTCGCGCCGATGCATTTAAAGCTGCGTTCCGTGTCGCAGGAAAATCGGACACGCACGCGCTTTCGTTCCAGGCAACCCTGGCGCACGAGAGTCAAAGGCGTGACGTGACGCCACGGCGTCCGGATCGGGCCACGACAGTCAGAGAGTGAAACCCGGCCGAAGCTCGGGAATGACGCTGTTCAAGCCCGGGCAACCTGGGCTTGAACAGCAATGTGTTGCTGCGGCAAAACTCCGCATGGGAAGCAAGGCGGTGCCGGTTCGACCGACCGCCTGCTCCCATGCGGGCGACGTCAGCGGGGAGTGCGAGTGGCGCTCCAGTACTGATCGACGTTCCGGCCGTAGTCCGGCGTCCACTGCGGCATCTTGTCCTCGTCGTACGTCGGAGCACGCTCGAGC
>DATJIG010000084.1:0-10978 GCA_035493495.1 Alphaproteobacteria bacterium | reverse complement strand
CAGCGACATCGAGGAGACGGCGTTCAACACCAATCGCGAAGCCGCGATCGAGATCGCGCGCCAGTTGCGCATCCGCGACCTCGGCGGGCTGATCGTGATCGACTTCATCGACATGGAGGACCATCGCAACGTCCACACCGTCGAGAAGCGCCTCAAGGAGGCGATGAAGTCCGATCGCGCCCGCATCCAGATCGGCCGCATCAGCCCGTTCGGGCTGATGGAGTTGTCGCGCCAGCGCCTGCGTCCGAGCCTCCTCGAGGCTTCGACCGAGCGCTGTCCGCATTGCGCCGGCTCCGGCATGATCCGCTCGACGGAATCGACGGCGCTCCACGTGCTGCGCAGCGTCGAGGAGGAAGGTATCCGGCACCGCACCGCGGAGCTGGCCCTGACGCTGCCCGGCTCGGTGGCGATGTACATCCTCAACCAGAAGCGCGCGCGCCTGAACGAGATCGAGCAGCGCTACCACTTCACCGTTCGCGTCACCATCGACGACGCGCTGATCCCGCCGGCGTTCAAGCTCGAGCGCCTACGCGCCCGCGAGCTGCCGCCTCCGGGCACCGAGCGTCCGGCGCCGATCGCGGCCGGCGCGGTCGATATCCCGACTCCGGTCGAGATCGAGGAAGGCATCGACGCCGTCGTCGAGCCGGTGGAGGTCGAAGAAGAAACCGTCGTCGACAACGTCGAGACGGTGCGCGAGGACAGCGATCACGAAGATGGCCGCGGCCGTCGTCGCGGTCGTCGTCGCGGTCGTCGCGGCGGGCGCGAGGAACAGGGCGAACGCGGCGAGCGCGGTCCGCGTGAGGATCGCGGTCAGCGCGAGCAGCGCGCCGATCGCAGCGAACGTGGTGAACGCGGGGAGCGCGGCGAGCGTGGCCCCCGCGAGGATCGTGGCCCGCGCGAGGAGCGCGGCGAGCGTGGTCCCCGCGAGGATCGCGGCCCGCGCGAGGAGCGCGGCGAGGGTCAGCGCGAGCAGCGTCCGTTCCCGCCACGTGAGCGGTTCGGCCTGACGCCGGCCGACGTCGGCGCCATGCTCGACGGCCGCCCGGTGTCGTCGCTCGACGAGGAAGACGAAGGACTGCAGCCCGGCAACGGCGAGCCGACCGGCGAACATCACCCGGCCGAAGGCCACGGTCCCGAAGAGCTGGGCCCCGACGGACAGCCGCGCCGCCGGCGTCGCCGCGGGCGTCGCGGCGGCCGCCGCCGCCGCCGTCACTGGGAGGAAGGCCAGGAAGGTCAGGAAGGCCAGGAAGGGCAAGGCACGCCCGCCGGAGAAGGCGAGCAGCCGCCCTTCGCCAACGCCCATGAGCCGGGGCACCACGAGGCCCCTCACGCGCACGAGGCCCGTCATGAGGAGAGCCGTCACGAGGACGGCCACGGCCACGAGCATCGCGCGCCGGAGCCTCGCCCCGAGCGTGCGGCGCGCGAGCCGCGTCAGGAAAATCCCGCGCCCGAGCCCAAGTCGGCCGAGCCGGAGTCTCCGGCCGGTCCGCCGCGCAAGGGCTGGTGGCAGCGCTTCACGTCGTAGCGCCGCGCCGAACGACTGCCAAACCGTTGAAAGAGAAACGCCCGGGCTGAGCCCGGGCGTTTTTTTCGGCTACTGCATCATTGCCAGGCCGAAGCCCTTGGGATCGGGCTTGGCGATGCAGGACGCTTCCGACGTCCGTCCGGTCATCGGATCCATGCCCGTCGGGCAGTAGATCAGATTGACGAGGCCGGTCTGATCGGCACGCGGATCGGTGAACGCGACGTCGGGCGGTTCGCCGAGCGCGAACACGCCGAGCGCCGTCGAGAGCATGCTGCGGGTCCCGGCGACGCCGCCCGATCCCGCGAACGCGCCGAACGGGCGCGGAACGTTCGGATTGACCGCGAGCATCGGCGCCACCGCGCCGGCGCGACCGGCCGGATCGCGTGACGCCAGCACGATGCCGGTTCCGCGCGCGATCTTTCCCGCGCCGAAGTAGCGATTCATCGTGACCACGCACGACACCATGTCGCCGTCGCGATCGGCGACGACGAACGAGGTATCGCCCGCCGGGCTCTCGGCGGCGCCGGGCACCGCCTGCGCGACCGCGGCCGTGCGCGCGCTCGGCGCGGCGCCCGGATAGGCGCCCTCGGTGCCGAGCTTGGTCCACGCACTCGCCGCCGCGGCACCGCCGTCGGTCGGCGCGAAATACATCGCGTAGAGGCCGAACGGCGCCGTTGCCGGCGTGCGCCACGCCGGCGTGTAATCGCGCATCGCCACGGCGTCGATCGGCTCGCCCGCATCGGCGGCCGCGGCCTGGAACGTACGCGCGAACGGCCCGGTATAGAGCTCCTGCGGCGAGCGGCGGATCAGCGAGAGCGTCGCCGCGAGCTCCGGCTGGGACATCAGGCTGCCCTCGTCCGGCGTCGAGCCCGACGGCCCCGCGAACACCGCGCGCAGTCCGGCGTCGCCGTTGATGATGGTCCGCGCCGCCGCCAGATCGCGCGCGGTCGCGCGCGAGATCGCGGTATCGAAGCGGGCGATGCGCTCGGCCGCGCCGACGAGGACTTCCCAGCGAAGCTTGCCGTACTTGGCCTGGAGCGCCAGCATGCCGCGCGTATTGCCGGGGATGGCCCCGCGCCCGGGCGTGATCGGCGGCAAGAAGTCGAGGCCCTCGGTCTGCTTGGTCCGCCAGCTGTAGACCACGCACGCCCCGCCCCCGCCAAGCCCGGCCTGGCCGGGCTTGGTGACGGCGAGGGTGAAATAGAGAGCGACCGCGGCGTCGGCGGCGGTGCCGCCCGCCGACAGCACGTCGCGAGCCACCAGCGCCGCGCGCGGCTCGTCCGCCACCGCTCCGCCGAGGAAGCCGGTGACGAAGCCCGGGGTGCCTTCTTTTGGCCCCGAATCGGAGCTACAGGCCGTGAGAATCGAGGCGCACACCCCGACGGCGGCGACGGCGACCGCCGTGAATCCCGACGATTGACGGGACTCGGGGCCGTACCTACGTTGACTGCCGACCCGACGGCGGCCCCCAAATCCCAAGATGCACCGCAAGGCGGAACGCGGAGCGCGAAGCGTGCCGAAATTCATCAGATACCTGGTCTGTTGCGTGGTTGCGGCGGCAGTGACGTTCGTTCCCTGCAGCCCGGTGCAAGCCGCAGGGCGGCGGATGATCCGCGACGCCGAGGTGGAAAATATCATCCGTACCTATGCGACGCCAGTTTTCGAAGCGGCCGGCCTGAACGCCAAGGACGTCGACATTTACCTGATCGACGACCCGGTTCTTAACTCGTTCGTCGCCGGCGGCATGAACATCTTCGTCCACACCGGCCTGATCATTAAGTCGAAGACGCCGAACCAGCTCATCGGCGTGCTCGCCCACGAGACCGGCCACATCGCCGACGGCCATATCGCGCGCTTCACCGCGCACATGGAAGACCTGTCGAAAGCGGCGCTGATCGCAGCGATCCTGGGCACCGCCGGGGCGGTCGCGGGCGGCGGCAACGCGGCCATGGGCGGCGTCCTCGGCTCCCAGGCGGCCGCGCAGAACGCCCTCATGAGCTACAGCCGCACCCAGGAGTCGGCGGCCGACCAGGCCGCGCTGTCGTTCCTCGACCGGGCGCATGAGTCCGCCCGGGGCCTGTCGGAGTTCTTCCACTACCTCGAGGGCGAGGAGCTGCTGTCGAGCACACGCCAGGACGAGTACCTGCGGACCCACCCCCTGACCCAGGACCGTATCCAGGCGGTCGACGCGCACGTCGCCCGCTCGCCCTACTCCAACGTCAAGGACTCGCCGGAGCTGATGGACCTGCACCAGCGCATGGTCGCCAAGCTCTTCGCGTTCCTCAACGCGCCGTCGACGACGCTGGTCAAGTACCCGGAGTCCGACAAATCGATCTACGCGCGCTATGCGCGCGCCATCGCCTACTACAAGATTCCCGACCTCGCGCACGCGTTGCCGCTGATCGACGGCCTGATCGCCGACGAGCCGAACAATCCCTACTTCTACGAGCTCAAGGGGCAGATGCTGTTCGAGAACGCGCGCAGCGCCGAAGCGGTGGCGCCGTACCAGAAGGCGGTCAGTCTCCTGCCGGACGCGCCGCTGCTGCGCATCGAGCTCGCCCAGGTGCTGCTCGAGCGCAACGACCCCAAGCTGGTGAAGCCGGCGATCGACAACCTGCAGATGGCGACGCGTCGCGAAACGACCAATGCTTTCGCCTGGGATCAGCTCGCGATCGGCTACGGGCGCGACGGACAGTACGGCATGAGCGCGCTGGCGTCCGCCGAGGCATCGATGGCGCGCAACGACAAGCGGGGTGCGCGCACCTACGTCGCGCGCGCCGAGAAGGATCTGCCGCGCGGGTCGCCCGGCTGGCTCCGCGCCCAGGACATCAAGGACGCGGCGCGACCGACGCGCGACGAGCGCTAGCGCTCAGACGGCGCCTTAAATGGCGTCCGGCTGGCGCTCGGGCCGGGCGCGGTCGAAGGCGTCGAGCTTCTGGCAGGCGGCGTGGATCCGCATCACCGTCGGATAGGCGTCGAGCGGACAGTTGAACCGCTGGGCGTTGAAGATCTGCGGCACGAGGCAGATGTCGGCGAGCGTCGGCGTGTCACCGTGGCAGTAGACGCCGGTGTCGGGATTCCCCGCAAGCAGCGCCTCGACCGCCTCGAGCCCGAGCTTCACCCAGTGGCGGTACCACTCGTTGGTGGCGTCCTCCGGGACCTTCAGCGGCCCCTTGAGGTAGTTGAGGACGCGGAGATTGTTGATCGGGTGGATGTCGCACGAGACGACCTGCGCCAGCGCCCGCACCCGCGCCCGCCCCGCCGGATCGCGCGGCATGATCGGCGGCTCGGGCCGCGTCTCGTCGAGGTATTCGAGGATCGCCATCGACTGCGTCAGCACGTGGCCATCGACCTCGAGGGTCGGCACCAGACGCTGCGGGTTCTTCTTCATGAAGTCCGGCAGGTGCTGCTCGCCGCCGCCCTTCGACAGGTGCACCGGGATGTATTCGACGTCGAGTCCCTTGAGATTCGTGCCGATGCGCAGGCGGTAGCTCGCGGACGAGCGGAAGAACCCATAGTGGCGCATGGTGTCTTGTCCTTGGTGACGCGAGGGAGCGCTAGATGAGGCCGGCGAGCGGCGACGACGGATCGGCGTAACGCTTCTTCGGCATGCGGCCGGCGAGATAGGCGAGACGCCCGGCTTCGATCGCGAGCTTCATCGCGCGGGCCATCCGGATCGGGTTCTTGGCCTCGGCGATCGCGGTGTTCATCAGCACGCCGTCGCAGCCGAGCTCCATGGCGATCGCTGCGTCGGACGCGGTGCCGACGCCGGCGTCGACGAGCACCGGCACACGCGCCGCCTCGATGATCAGCCGGATGTGGACCGGATTCTGAACGCCGAGGCCGGAGCCGATCGGCGCCGCCAGCGGCATGATCGCGACGCAGCCCATTTCCTCGAGGCGCTTCGCCTGAATCGGATCGTCGGAGCAGTACACCATCACCTTGAAGCCGTCGCGGATCAGCGCCTCGGCCGCCTTCAACGTCTCCGGCATGTTGGGATAGAGCGTCTTCTGGTCGCCGAGCACCTCGAGCTTCACGAGGTCCCAGCCGCCCGCCTCGCGCGCGAGCCGCAGCGTGCGCACCGCATCGTCGGCGGTGTAGCAGCCGGCGGTGTTGGGGAGATACGTGTAGCGCTTGGGGCTCACGTAATCGATCAGCATCGGCTGATTCGGGTTGCTGACGTTGATGCGCCGCACCGCGACGGTGACGATCTCGGCGCCCGACGCCTCGATCGCGCGCGCCGTCTCCTCGAAATCCCGGTACTTGCCGGTGCCGACCAGGAGTCGCGAACGGTAGGTCTTGCCGGCGATGGTCCAGGTGTCCTCCGCCACGTCCAAGGGGGCGACATCGGCATGGCCGCCGTCAGCGCCGCCGCCGATGAAGTGCACGATCTCCAGACGGTCGCCGTCACGCACCGAGGTGCGGCCGTAGGCCGACTTCGGCACGATCTCGAGGTTGAGCTCGACCGCGACCTTGCGCGCATCAAGTCCGAGATCGGACAGGAGGCCTTCGACCGAACGCGCTTCGGATACGTCGCGGGATTCGCCGTTGATGGTGACGTGCATGAAAAATCCGCTGCTGGGTTAGCCCTGGGCGTCTCGGAAGACGAGACTGTGGGCGAGCGGACAGTATGAAGGGATCGGAGACCGGGCGCAACGCGCCGGGCCGGAGCGCGGGGACGGCTGAACGACGCGGCGGAGCAGCGTCTAGCCCCGCTCCCACAGGTATCGAAGCAGGAACAGGGCGGTGAATCCGCCGAGCACGACGACGATCAGGTTGAAGACCAGCAGCGTCGGCGAGGCGTGCTTTGTCTTGGCCGCGCGCCGCCGCGGCGGGGGCTCGAAGGTCGCGGCCTGCGCGCGACGGCGGTGGCTCTCGAGGTTCTCCTTGTCGATCTTCGACGAGCGGTACACCGTGCGCGTCTTCGTGCGCTGGGTGGTCTCGTCGTAGATCTCCTCGATCACGCGCACCGCGGAAAAGCGCGCGGTCTTTTCGATGCGCTGCGCCTCGTAGACCGCGAGCTCCTTGTCGTCGAAGACCGAATCGACCTTCCACGCCTGGTCGCGGAAGATGTGGATCTCGAACAGGATCATGGGAGAGACGGGGGCAACGTCGTGGAGTCGTCCGCGGCGACCTCGCGGCAGTTCGCGCCGCCGAGCAACGCCGGCACCCGTCCGTCGCCCTCGCCCAGCGGCATGATGATGCTGCGGTAGAGAACGGTGCGACCGTCGCGGTTGACGAACTGGCCGCCGAGCGTGATGGGAATCGCCCGCGCAAGAACGCGCGGGTAGTAGGACAGGCCCTGGGCGAGCAGAGTCTCGGACGGAATCGACGAGAGCGGCTGGCCGGTGGGATCGTGGCCGAGCGACTCGACGTGGTACGAGCCGACGAAGGTGAACACCGGCTCGGTGCCACGGACGTCGAGCATGAAGCAGTAGGGCCACAGCTCGGGGATAGCGGCGCCGTCGACATCGCTCGCGCGCGGCATCGCACGATCGCCCGTGAGCTCGCGCCAATGGCCAAGAAGCCGCAGGACCAGCCTGCGCTCCCGTGGATTGGTCGTCTCTGTCACGATTCTAGCCCCTGCCCCGGTGTGTGCCGGGCATTGTGCGGCGACGTGGTTAACGTGGCGTAAAGGTTGGGGCGACGCAACCTCGCCCTGCCGCGTAGGGCGCTAATCCACCACCACGATCCGGCTGTTGGCCGCCCCGAGCAAGGCAAGTCCGCCGTCGTGCTCGAGCGGCAGCAGGATGCTGCGGTAAAGGCGCATGCGGCCCTCGTTGTCGACGAACTGGCCGCCGAGGCTGATCGGCACCCGGCGCTCGAGGACCTTGTCGGCGTAGGACAGCGCGCGGCCGAGCAGGGTGTTGTGGCCGGCCGTCGTCACGCGCTGGCCGCTCACGTCGCGGCCGAGTGCGTCGACGTGATGGAGGCCGAGTGCATGGAACACGAGGCCCGGTGACGTACGCGCATCGACGAGGAACGAATCCGCCCAGATGTCGGGGACGACCGCGGGATCGAAATCGGCGAAGACGGGCATATCGCGATCGCCGGCGAGCGCTCGCCAATGGACCATCAGCCGCAGGACTAGGCGCTGCTCCTCGTGGGAAACGCCGGTGGTGGGGGTCATGACGATGCCTTTCGCCTTTCCCCCTATCTATCCGGCAGCTATTAAACCACTGTAAACTATGGCTAAAATTCGAGAGACCCGGCCGAGCCGGGCAACCCTTGTGGCCGCGCGCCAGGTGCCATCAGCGGCATTCCAGAGAAGGACCTATTCACCGGTCACGATGCGGCTGTTCGCCGCGCCGAGCAGGGCGAGACCCCGTCCATGGGCGAGCGGCATCAGGATGCTGCGATAGAGGTGTGCGTTGCCGTCGGAGTCGGCCAACACCCCGCCGAGCATCATCGGCTGCTTGCACTCGATCACCTGGGCCGCATACGAGACCGCGCGTCCGAGCAAGGTGTCCTCACCCACCGTGCTCACGAGTTGTGTGCTCGGATCGCGGCCGAGGGCATCGATGTGATTGTCTCCGACCGAATGAAACACGAGCGCGGACGGATCGCGCGCGTCGATGAGGAACGAGTCCTCCCACAGCTCGGGCACGTCCCAGGGATCGAAGTCCTCGAAGTCCGGCATCGGGTGACCGCCGGCGAGCTCGCGCCAGTGGACCAGCAGCCTCATGACGAGCCGCTGCTCGGTGCCGGGTATCCTGCCGTCATCGGCCATGAGAATTCCCCGCAATAAGCCAGTCGGCCCGATCTACACGGACGCCCTTAAACCGCTGTAAACTTTGGCTAAAATTTGAGATAAGCGGCGGGGGCGGCGCGCCCGCCGGCGATCGGTCGGGAAACGCCGCGTTGCGGGCCCGGTCATCGTGCTGTAAATGAGCGCTGGCCCGCTTCCCCATTGATCCGACAGGCAATGAAGAAACCCGCCTCCGGCCGCACGATTCTCATTATCAATGGCCCCAACCTGAACCTGCTCGGCACGCGCGAGCCCGAGATCTACGGCCGCGCCACCCTGGCGGACATCGAGAAGGCCGCGGCGGCGCGCGCCGGCGAGCTCGGCTTCCGCGTCGACTTCCGCCAGTCGAACAGCGAATCGGAGCTGGTGTCCTGGGTGCAGGAATCGCGCACCGGCGTCGCCGGCATCATCGTCAACGCGGGCGCGTACACCCACACCTCGATCGCCCTCCTCGATGCGCTGAACGCGGTCGAGGTCCCGGTCGTCGAAGTTCACCTCTCGAACATCTTCCGGCGCGAGTCCTTCCGCCATCACTCGTACGTGTCCCAGGCGGCGACCGGAATGGTTGCAGGTCTCGGCGCCAAAGGGTACGAGCTTGCCGTGGACGCGATCGCGCACCTCGCGGGCCCCGCCACAGGAGCGAAGCGGCGCACCCCACCCTCGCGCTCGGCAAAGACGTCGCGCTGAAGAACAACATCTCGGAACTAGGAAACACCGATGGCACGCTTGGGCGTTGACGAAGACCTGGTGCGGCACCTCGCCCGCCTGCTCGAGGAGACCGGTCTCACCGAACTCGAGTACGACACCGGCAAGCTCCGCGTGCGGGTCTCGCGCGGCGGCGGCGCCCAGATGGTGGTCTCGGCTCCGCTGGTGGCAGCGTCGCCCGCGGCTGCGCCGGCCGCCGCCGAGGTTACCGCGAGCCACCCGGGCGCCGTGACCGCGCCGATGGTCGGCACCGTCTACGTGGCGCCCGAGCCCAGCGCCCCGTCGTTCGTCAAGATCGGCGATCGCGTCAGCGAGGGCCAGGTGCTGTTCATCATCGAGGCGATGAAGACCATGAATCCGATCCGCGCGCCGCGCTCCGGAACCGTGACTCAGATCTTCGCCGTCAACGCGCAGCCGGTGGAATACGGCGAAGTCCTCCTCATCCTCGAGTAGCCCACCGGGAACCGTAATTTTCATGTTCGACAAGGTCCTGATCGCCAACCGCGGCGAGATCGCGCTCCGCATCCACCGCGCATGCCAGGAAATGGGCATTCAAACGGTGGCCGTGCATTCGACCGCCGACGCGGATGCGATGCACGTGCGCCTTGCCGACGAGTCCGTCTGCATCGGTCCCGCGCCCGCGGGCGAAAGCTATCTCAACATGGCGTCGGTGATCTCGGCGGCGATCATCACCAACGCCGACGCGATCCACCCGGGCTACGGCTTCCTCTCCGAGAACGCCAAGTTCGCCGACATGGTGACCGAGCACGGCTTCACCTTCATCGGCCCGGCGCCGGACCACATCCGCGCCATGGGCGACAAGATCGCCGCCAAGGAGACGATGAAGAAGGCCGGCGTGCCGCTGGTGCCGGGCTCCGACGGCGGCGTGCCCGACGTCGCGGCCGCGAAGCGCACCGCCGACCGCATCGGCTTCCCGGTGCTGATCAAGGCGTCGGCCGGCGGCGGCGGACGCGGCATGAAGGTCGCGAACTCCGCGGACGAGGTCGAGAGCGCGTTCACCACCGCGCGCGCCGAGGCGAAGGCCGCCTTCGGCAACGACGAAGTCTACATGGAGAAGTACCTCACCCATCCGCGCCACATCGAGATGCAGATCCTCGCCGATTCGCACGGCAACGTCGTGCATCTCGGCGAGCGCGACTGCTCGCTGCAGCGCCGCCACCAGAAGGTGCTCGAGGAAGCGCCCTCGCCGTGCCTCAACCCGGCCGAGCGCCAGCGCATCGGCGAGATCGCGATCTCGGCGATCAAGAGCATGGGCTACCTCGGCGCCGGCACGCTCGAGTTCCTCTACCAGGACGGCGAGTTCTACTTCATCGAGATGAACACGCGCCTCCAGGTCGAGCATCCGATCACCGAGATGATCTCCGGCGTCGACATCGTCCGCGAGCAGATCCGCATTGCCTCGGGCTCGCCGCTGTCGATCACCCAGGACGACGTGAAGTTCAACGGCCACGCCATCGAGTGCCGCGTCAACGCCGAGAACCCGGACACGTTCATGCCCACTCCCGGACGCGTCCGCGACTACCACCCGCCCGGCGGCCTCGGCGTGCGCGTCGATTCGGCGCTGTACGCGGGTTACCGCATCCCCTCCAACTACGACAGCCTCATTGCCAAGCTCGTGGTCCATGGCCAGAGCCGCAACGAGTGCCTGATGCGGCTCAAGCGGGCGCTCAAGGAGTTCGTCGTCGACGGCGTCGAGACGACGATTCCGCTCCACCAGCGGCTGATCGCGGCCCACGACTTCATCAACGGGAACTACGACATCCACTGGCTGGAACGCTTTTGCGGCTTGAAGAAATAGCCTGATCGGCGTCCCATGGGTGCCGAGGGGTCTTTCCACCGGAGCGCCCGTTGAGCACCGACCGCCGCCAGCCCGAGCTCACGCCCGACATCCTCCTCCGCACCTACGCCGCGGGCATCTTCCCGATGGCGGAGTCGGCCGACGACCCGACGCTGTTCTGGGTCGATCCCGACCGCCGCGG
>DATJIG010000083.1:0-37543 GCA_035493495.1 Alphaproteobacteria bacterium | reverse complement strand
CCTGGAGGGTCTCAAGAACCTGCAGAAGCGCTACTCGATCATCGGCGACGTCGACGGCCTCGGCATGGCGCTGCGGATGGAGATCTGCGGCACCGACGGCTTCACCCCCGACAAGGCGATGACCGACCGCATGGTCGACGAAGCGATGAAGGGCGACCTCGAGGTCGGCGGCAAGAAGTACGGCCTCGTCCTCGATATCGGCGGCTACCACAAGAACGTCGTCACGCTGGCGCCGGCGCTGACCATCAGCCGCGAGGAGATGGACCTGGCGCTCGCCCTCCTCGATCGCCTGCTCGCGCGCGTCACGCGCCACTGACGATGCGCCTCCGTCTGGTCGATCTCGACGGCGTCGACTCCCCGCGGGCCGTCGCTGCCGAGCTCGACCTCGACGCGCAGGTGGTCGACGCCCGCGATCTCAGATCGCGGCTCCGCCTGTGGGCCGCGCCGAGCGCGATGATCGAGTTCGCGGGACGCCTCGCCGTCGCCGGCCAGCCGAAGGGCGCCGGCCCGGTCCTCACCATGTTCGGCTCGGGCGACTACCATCACCTGACGGCAACGCTGCTCGCCAAGATCGACGAGCCGTTTACGCTGATCCATTTCGACAACCATCCGGACTGGGTCCGGTTCGCGCCGCGTTTCCATTGCGGCGCGTGGGTCAACCGCGCGCTCGAGCTCGAGTCGCTGGTGCGCGTCATCACCATCGGCCCTTGCAGCGATGACCTGTCGTGGCCCGAACTCAAGGGCGGCAACGTCGCGGCGCTCGCCTCGGGCCGCATCGAGCTCTACCCGTGGCGGCGTCCGCCGACGACAGTGCTGCGCCGATTCGCCGATTCGCCGAGCCTGCGGCGTAAGGGCCGTCAGGTGATGTGGCGCAATGTCGCCGACGACTGGCCGGTGTTCCTCGAGGAGCTGCACACCCGGATCCCGACGGCGGCGATCTGGATCACCGTCGACAAGGACGTGCTGCGGCTGTCGGATGCCGGCACCAACTGGGACCAGGGCCAGATGCCGCTGGGCGCGCTGCTCGATGGCATCCAGCGCCTCTCCCGCGGCAAGCGAGTGCTGGGCGCGGACGTCTGCGGCAATTATTCTCCCCGCCGGTTCGGCTTGAACCTCGCCAAGCGCGTCGAGGCGTCACTCGAGCACGCCCAGGCGCCGTCAGAAGCAGCCGAGCGTCGCAATGCCGAGGTCGACCGGGCCCTGATCGGCACATTCAAGGAAGCTCTTCGATGACGGCCGCGTTCCTGCTCCTCTTCGCCATCACGGTGGTGCTCGACGTCGTCGGCCAGCTCTGGTTCAAGCTCGGGCTGACGCGTCTGCCCGCCAAGCAGTCCCACGACCATATCGGCATATTCTGGAAACGGGTGTTCTCCTCGCCGATGCTGTGGGCCGGCATCGGTGCCTACGCGGTCGAGCTCATCCTGTGGCTCGCGGTGCTGGCGAATGCGCCTTTGAGCTTCGTGTTTCCGCTCGCGAGCCTGAGTTACGTCGGCGTGCTGGTCGCGAGCCGCCTCGTCCTCGGCGAGACACTGTCGCGCCGCCGCGTCGCGGGCGCGGTTCTGATCACCGCCGGTGTGGCGCTGGTCTACATCGGCGGCCAGAGCTGAGGTTTTTGGAACAAGACAATGACCGAGATCGGCGACTACAGCTTCTTCCATCCCGGCGGCCCCGAGGGCGTGCTGCTGATCCATGGCCTGAGCGGCACGCCGACCGAGATGAAGTTCGTCGGCAAAGGCCTCGCCCGCGCCGGTTATACCGTCTACGGCATGCAGCTCACCGGCCACTGCGGCACTGAAGCCGATCTCCTCAAGACCGGCTGGCGCGACTGGGTCGCGAGCGTCGATCGAGCCTACGAGTGGCTGCGCGCGCGGGTCGATACCGTCTACGCCGGCGGTCTGTCGATGGGCGCTCTGCTGAGCCTCGACCTTGCCGCGCGCAAGCCGGACGCCTGTGCCGGCCTCGCGCTCTACTCGCCGACGCTGTGGTATGACGGCTGGAACATCAACCGTCTGCAGTGGCTGCTGCCGCTCGTCCTCAAGCTGCCTTTCGGAGAGCGCTTCCGCTTCAACGAGGAGTTCCCCTACGGGATCAAGGACGAGCGGCTGCGTCGCCGCGTCGTCGCCCAGATGGAGTCTGGCGACAGCGCCGCCGCCGGCCTGCCCGGCCTGTGTGGCCCGAGCCTGCGCGAGCTCCGCGCGCTGATCGCCAAGGTCAAGGCCGAGACGCCGTCGATCAAGATGCCGGCGCTGATCCTGCAGGCCTCCGACGACGACATCACCAGCGTGAAGAACGCGCTGTTTCTCCAGAACAAGCTCGCCGGCCCGCGTCGCACGGTGCTGCTCGACGACTGCTATCACATGATCACCGTCGACCGGCAGCGCGACCTCGTGGTGAGGCTCACCGCCGACTACTTCGCCGAGATCGCGGCGGCGGCGCCGAAGCGCGCGATCACCGCCGCGGAGTAGCTATGGAGCGGCAGCGCATTGTTGCGGGCGCGGTCGCGGACTTCTCGCGCGACGCGTGGGACCGCTGCTTCCCGGGCGAGCTCGAGAGCTGGGACTATCACGACGCGGTCGACCGCGCCGGGCTGCCGAATTTCACGATGCTGTATGCCGCGATCGTCGGCGACGGACGGGTGCTCGCAGCCGCACCCGCGTTCACCACCGCCTATCGGCTCGACACAACGGCGCAAGGCGCACTCAAGCGGATCACCGAATGGGTCGCGGAGCGCTGGCCAAGGGCGATGTCGCTGCCGCTGCTCTCGATCGGGTCGCCAGTCACCGAGACCGCGCAGATCGGCTTCGCGCCTGAAGTCGCAGACGGCGACAAGCCCGAGCTCCTGTCGGAGCTCATCGCCGCGCTTACGGCCCACGCCGCCGCGCACGGAATTGGCCTGATCGCGGTCAAGGACGCCCGCGACGCCGACCTCGCGCTGTGGCAGGCGACTCTTCCCGGTTTCCAGCGCATGGCGGGGCTGCCGACCGCCATCCTGCCGCTGCCGTTTGCCTCGCTCGAGGACTACCTGAAGAGCCTGAGCGCCGCGACCCGGAAGGACATGCGCCGCAAGCGCAAGGCCGAGCGCGAGATCCGGATCGAGCGGCGGACCGCGATCGCCGACGTAATCGACCGCGTGATGGGCCTCTACGAGCAGACCGTCGCCCGCAGCGAACTCGAGTTCGAGCGCCTGCCGGCTGCGTATTTCACCGGTATCCTGGCATCCCTGCCAGAACGCTCGCATTGCGTGCTGTACTGGCACGGCGACGACCTGCTGGCCTTCAACCTGGTGCTCGCATCCGGGGATCGCCTGATCGACAAGTTCATTGGCACGGACGCCCGCGCGCGGGACTACAATCTCTACTTCCTGAGCTGGATCGAGAACGTGCGCTACTGCATCGCCCGCGGCATTCCGGTGTATCAGAGCGGACAGGCGGGCTACGCTGCGAAGCTCCGCCTCGGGTCCTTCCTTGCGCTCAACTGGAACTTCTTCCGGCACCGCAATCCGGTGCTCAACGCCCTCCTTGGCCTGGTCGCCCGTGTGGTTCGGCTCGACCGCTTCGACCCCGAAATCCGCGCCGCCGTGCGCGGGCTCAAGTGAGTCCCAGTGATGATCCAGGATCGTGACATGACGGTGCGCATCGAACGTGTCGGAACGCTGTTTGGCCTGTGGGTGCTGTTCCTCGCCGTCGAATGCACCGCGCAGATCGCCCTCAAGCTCGGAAGCGGCGCGCTCGAAAGCATGCCGTTCGGCGCGCTCTGGCTGGAGACGGCGCTGGCCGACGGATGGGTGCAGATCGGCATCGTCTGCTATGTGCTCGCCTTCGTGTTCTGGATGCTGATCCTCGACCGCATGGACTTGAGTCTGGCGTTTCCGCTCAGCGGAACGGTCTATGTCGTGGTGCTGCTTGCCTCCGCGTTCGGGCTGCACGAGACCCTCACGCCGCTGCACTGGGCCGGCGTCAGCCTGATCATGACGGGCGTGTGGGTGATGGGTCAGGACTGATGACGAGGAATCGATGCTGAGGGGCTTTGCCTCATCGCTTCGTTTCCGGCTGGTCACCGCATTCCTGCTGGTGAGCCTGCCGCCGATGGTGTTCGCGGCCCAGACCGCGAGCCAGGCCGTCGCCACCGCGTTCGAGCAGAACGTGGCGACCTGGCTGGCGGAGAGCTCGGCCTACTTCATCAACAACATGCGGGACAACGAGGTCGAAGCGATTGCCATTGCTCGCTACATCGCGAGCCAGACCGATGCCGTCCATCAGATCATGGACGAGAGCCGTCCGCTGCCCCAGTCGCTGGCCGAGCTGATCGATTCCATCGGCTACGACTTCCTCGCGATCTATGACTCCGACAAAAACATCGTCTACACGTCGCGGCCGATCATCTCGCTCGAGAACCTGCAGCTCACCAGCGAGCACAGCCTGTCGCGCGTCCAGATCGCCGACCGCACGCTGATCATGAGCTACGGGCTCGCGCCGTTCGAGCACAACGGCAAGAGCTATTTCCTCCTGCTCGGCACATGGTTCGACGAGGAGGACCTCGGTGCGCTGGCGGCGGTGAGCGACCTCGAGCTCCGCCTTTACTACAAGGAAGACGGCGGCTATCGCGCATTTTTCTCGTCGCGCGACCACAATCCGAGCCTGCTCGATCCCGATGTTGCCGAGGAGCTGCAGAACGGCGCGACGTCGTCCTACGACAGCCGCGCCGACAACGGCAAATACATCGGTCTCTACACGCCGCTCCGCGGCAGCGACGGGCGGCTCAATGCGGTGCTGTTCTGCGGCCTGCGCTCCTACGAAAGCCTGACGACCTGGATCAACCGCACCAACCTTTTCATCATCATCCTGGTGGCGGGCACGGCGCTCGCGGTGCTCGCCGGCATCGTCGTGTCGCGCCGCCTGACCCGCCCGCTGCACGCCCTCGCCGGCGGCGTCCACGCGATCAGCCGCGGCGATTACCGCCACCAGGTTCCGGTGTCCGGGCGCGACGAGGTGGCCGAGCTCGCCGCCGCGTTCAACGACATGGCCGACCGTCTCGCCAAGGCGCGCGATCTCGAGGCCCAGCTCCAGCGCCAACAGCGACTGTCGGCGCTCGGCGAGGTCGCGGTCGGCATCGCCCACGAGGTGCGCAATCCGCTGGGCGTGATCAAGACGTCCGCGCAGCTTCTGCAGAAGCGCGGCAACCTGCCCGAGACCGACACCCGCCTGCTCAGCCATGTCGCCGACGAAGTCGGTCGGATCGACGGGCTCATCAGCGAGTTCCTCAACTTCGCCCGGCCGCGGCCTTCGATTCTGCGCGAGGTCGACCCGATGACGGTCGTGGCGCGCGCAGCCGAATTCTGCGTCCCCGAGTTCGAGAAGCGCCACGTCACGTTCACCGCCGTCGATACCGCGCCCGGGGCCACCGCCGACGCCGACGAGGACCATCTGTTCCAGGTTTTTCTCAACCTGTTCCTCAACGCCGTCGAGGCGATGCCGAACGGCGGCAATCTCCGCGTCACGCGCGAGCAGCGCGACGGCGAGACGCGGATCCTGGTCACAGACACCGGCAGCGGCATCGCCCCGGAGATCCACGACAAGATCTTCAACCCGTTCTTCACCACCAAGGAACACGGCAGTGGCCTTGGTCTGGCCAAAGTGTTTACCATCATGGAGGGCCACCGCGGCCGCGTGGAATTCGATAGCGCGCCCGGGCGTGGCACCACCTTCACTCTGATTTTTCCGACGAAGCTGTTCCAGACGAGCGCGAAGACCGAGGACGATGTCCCACACGATTCTTCTCGTAGACGATGAGCCGAAGATGCGCGACGTGCTCGCCGTCGCGCTGACCGATCTCGGATACCGCGTGGTTCCGGCGGCCTCGGGCCGCGAGGCGCTCGACGTCGTCGGGCGCGACGACGTCGACCTGATCCTCACCGATCTGCGGATGCCGGGGCTGACCGGCCGCGAGCTCCTGCAGGAGGTGAAGCGCACGCGCCCCAACCTGCCGGTGATCCTGATGACCGCCTACTCGACGGTGAAGGACGCGGTGCAGGTCATCAAGGAAGGCGCCTTCGACTACGTCGCCAAGCCGTTCGAGATGGACGAGCTGACGGCGACGGTCGAGAACGCGCTCCGCCTCTACGACGTGATCCGCGACAACGCGCGGCTGCGCGAGGCCCTCGAGGGCCGCCACAGCTTCGAGAGCCTGGTCGGCAACAGCCCGACGTTTCGCACCGTTATCAAGGCCGTGGCCGAGGTCTGCGAGAGCCGGGCCAACGTGCTGCTCACCGGCGAAAGTGGCACCGGCAAGGAGCTCGTCGCTCAGGCGATCCACTACAACTCGCCGCGCCGCGAGGCCCCGTTCGTGGCTCTCAACTGCGCGGCGATCCCCGAGGGACTTCTGGAAAGCGAATTGTTCGGCCACGTCAAGGGCGCGTTCACCGGCGCGGTCGCGAACCGCACCGGCCGCTTCGCCCAGGCCGACCGCGGCACCCTGTTCCTCGACGAGATCGGCGACATGCCGCTCTCGGTCCAGGCGAAGATCCTGCGCGTCCTCCAGGAGAGGGCGTTCGAGCCGGTCGGCGGAACGCAGACCCGCACCGTCGACGTGCGGATCATCTCGGCGACCAACAAGAACCTCGCGGAGGCGATCAAGCAGGGCAAGTTCCGCGACGATCTCTACTACCGCCTCAACGTTTTCCCGATCGCGCTGCCGGCGCTGCGCGAGCGCGTCGACGACATTCCGCTGCTGGCCGAGCACTTCGCCCGCGAGGTCGCCGCCGACATGGGCCGGCGCTTCACCGGTTTTACGCCCGCGGCGCTGCGGGCGATGGCGGGCTACGGCTGGCCCGGGAACATCCGCGAGCTGCAGAACTGCATCGAGCGGGCGATCATCGTCGCCCGCGACGAGCAGATCGATGTCGCCGACCTGCCGCCCTACCTGTTCGACCGCACCGGCGACGTGCGCGCGGCACTGCCCTCGAACATCGATACCGAGCTCGAGCGCATCGAGCGCGGCTATCTGATCGAGGCGCTGCGCCAGGCCGACGGCGTGCAGGTCAAGGCCGCCGAGATGCTCGGCATCACCGAGCGCAGCTTCTGGCATCGCGTCAAGAAATACGCGATCAACATCGTCAAGCAGGCGGGCTGATCGGCTCGCCCGCCCGACGGCGGGATCAGAACCGCTTGTCGATCCACGCCTTCATGTAGTCGAAGGTGTTCTTCACCGAGTTGCCGTACTGGCCCTTGGTCTCCTCGCACGCCGTGCACGGGACGATGCCGTGCGCCGCCCCTTCGACGACCGCGAAGTCCTTGTCGGAGCTGACCGCGAGATCGAACATCTTTTCGTTGTCGCGGATGAAGTAGTGCCCGCCGGCCGCCATCATCAGGATCGGCACGTGGATGTGCTTGAGATGGGCCGGCGTCGAGTTGTTGTTCGACTCGACGTCGAAATCGTCCATCGCGTGGGTCGCGCGGATCGCCCGGGCGCCGAGGAACGATTTCACAGTGAGCAACTTGCCGCCGTCGAAGGTGCGGTTCTCCTTGGCGCGCCTGGGTGCCGGACGGCGGACGCTGTTGACGACCTGCGTCACGATGGTTCCGTCGTTCTTGATGAACTTGCGCGGCTTCTCGGTGCCGCGGTCGATCGAGAGATCCAGTTCCATCAGGCGCGCGGAAGCGCGCGGGATCATGAACGGAGCGTCGTCGGGATACGGGCGGCCGGTCTTGCGCATCCTGACGGCGGCATCGACCAGCCGGTTCATGCGGGTGGCCTGGGCGCGGAAGTAACGCTCCTTGAATTCGGCCGAGTAGTGCGATTCGCCCGACGGGTTGAAGCCGTTCCCCGGGTTGAAGGGGTCAAGCTTGGGATCGACGCTGTCGGGCTCGTTCTCGTGGACGATCGACGGATCGAGGCTGCGCAAGAGGTTGATCGCGGTGCCCGGGTGGGCGTCGAAGAAGATCATGCCGTCGGCCTTGGGCAACCCGGCGAGCTCGTCGCCGCACGGCGTGAGGTTGGTCGGGCCGCGGCACACGGACGGACCGTTCTCCGCCAGCGACTGGTAGAACGACAGCAGCGGCCCACCGCCGGAGTGCGCGAAAATCAACACCTTCGGCAGCTTCATTGTCTCGCGCAGATACTTCATGCCGAGTGCCGCGTCGAGCGGCAGGTCGTTCCAGGTGTCGAGCGCCTCGTTGTTGTCGGAGCGCCCGGCGACGCACATCACCGCGTATCCGCGCTTCGAGAATTCCGTGCAGGCAATGTGGACGAGGAAGTTCGAGTCCTCGTGCATCAGCAGGATGCCGACCTTCGGCGCAGGTCCCGAGTCGGGCATGTAGAGCACACCCTTGACCTTGCTGCCGAGGCGCACGAAGCGGGGATCGCTCTGCGCCGCGAGATTTGTGCTCGCGCCGATTGTCAGGATTGCCGTCGCCGCCAGTGTCGCGATCCAGCCGCTGATGGTCATGCTGTCTCCCCCGAGAGTTGTGTGCGGCCCGCAGTATGCAGCGACCCTCGCGGTGGCGGAAAGACGCTTTGTCCGCCGGGTAGGCTTGGAAAACGGGTCCGACCGGTCGATAATTCGTTATCGAACGTTATCCGCACGTCCAGGAGTTCGCCATGCTCGGTCTCGGGCTCGCCTCATCACACGCCACCGCCATCTTCTGCCCGCCGGAGATCTGGCCGAAGGGCTACGCGACCATCCCCGAGTACACCAAGGAGTCGCAGCCCCACACCGCAAAACTCGAGACGATGGACGTCATCCGCGAGCACAAGAAGCGGGTCGACAAGAACTTCGCGTTCCTGCGCGACCAGATCGCGGCCTACAAGCCCGACGCCTTCATCTACATCGGCGACGACCAGCGCGACCTCTTCAACATCTCGAACATCCCGCAGATCGCGGTGTTCACCGGCGACGAGATCTGGGGCTCGACCGCACCCCGCTACATCGACGAGCCGGCCGAGAAGTCGCGCGTCCACGTCAAGGTCCACACCAGGCTCGCCAAGACGATCCTCAACGGGCTGGTCGAGCGCGAATTCGACGCCGCCAACATCGGCAAGATGCAGCCGCTCGGGAATCCCGAGCGCGGCATGTCGCACATGATGATGTACCCGCACCCGTACCTCATCCCAAACAACGACATCCCGTGCGTCGCCATCATGCTCAACGAATATCACGCGCCCTTGCCGTCGGCGAACCGCTGCTGGCAGCTCGGTCGGGCGTTGCGCGAGATCCTCGACAAGGTGCCGGAGCGGGTCGCGATCTATGCCTCGGGCGGCCTGTCGCACGATCCGATCGGTCCGCGCGCGGGCTGGGTCGACGAGCCGCTCGACCGCTGGTTCCTCGAGCGCCTCGCCACCAATCAGCACGAGAAGCTCAAGCACCTGTTTACGTTCGACTCCGATACGCTGCGCGGCGGCACCGGCGAGATCCGTGCCTGGATCACCGTCGCTGCGGCAATGGACCGCGACGCAACGGTGATCGACTATTTCCCGTCGCACCACGCCAAGACCGCGCTCGGCTGGGCCTACTGGCCGGCCCAGGGGTAAGCGAGCCCACATGCCAGACAAAAAACCGGCGGGACATGTCCCGCCGGTTTTCGTTTGCGCGATAGCGGCGCCGCTTACTTGGCCCGCGACAGAACCTGCTTGACCTGCGCCTTCTGCTCCGGCGTCAGATTGCTGACCGCGTCGTGGATCTTCTTCAGCGTCGTTTCCGGGTCCTGGAAATCGATGTAGCGCTGGCTCTTGTCGCCGTCGGCGATGAGCTGCGGATCCTTCAGCACCTTTGCGACCGCGTCCTGCCAGAACTTGAGGCGGTCCGGCGGCATGCCCGGCGGCATGACGAGGATGCGACCCAGGTCATCGACGGTGGCACGGAAGTCGAACCACCAGGTCGCCTCCGGCGAGAGCTGCACCTGCTCGAAAATCGTCGGCAGATCAGGGAAGAATCGCGAGCGCTTGCGGCCCATCGCCGCCACGGCTTTGTTCTGCGCCGCCTTGACGTAGTTGTTGGCCGAGGTGTCGGAGACATAGATCGAATCCATCTCGCCGCGCGAGACCGCGAGTGCCGCCTCGTTCGAGCCCTTGTAGCCGATGATGATCTGGCAATCGAGCTTGAGGGCGGCGCAGGTCATCGCCGCGCCGTCGGACAGGCCGTCGATCGGGCCCGAGGCCGACCAGCGGATCTTGAGGCCCGGCTTCATCGCTTCCTGGACGTTGGTGACGATCGGGTGGTCGGGATTGACGAGCCAGATCCACGGCGAGGCGCTGACGATGCCGAGGTAGCCGAACTTGCCGAGGTCGTAGCGCACGCCCGGCTCGTCGACGATCTGCGACAGGCCTGCGGCGGTGCCGTTGACGATCATCATCGTCAACTGGTCGGTCGCGGTGTAGGCGCGGTTCAGCGCGGAGAGGCCGCCAGCGCCCGGCTGGTTCGTCACGATGACGTTGGCGCCGGTCACCTTGCTGAGATACGGCGCGACCATGCGAGCGTAGGCGTCGTACCCGCCGCCGGCCCCGTAGCCGACGATCAGGAGCATGTTCTTGCCCTTGTAGAATTCGGCGGGCGTTTCCGCCTGCGCCACACCCGCAAGGCCGGCAAAAACAGCCACGCCGAGGGCGAGGCGACGGAAAAACGAAATGGTCATGACAGTCTCCCTAGACGGACGGAGTATGTCCGCGCTTTGGCCGACCCGGCGGCCGGCAATTGGCCGCAGACTAGGTGGCGGCCCTGTCTCGGTCAACATTGGCGGGCAGCCGCGCCACCGCCTCTCGGAGGGGCAATTTCAGGGCTGGGAGGGCTGCCCGATCTGGGCCTCGTCCCACGCCTCCTGGGCCGCAACCCAGGCGTGCTCGGCAGTCCCCAGATCACGGGCGATCTGTCCGAGTTGCTTCTGCAGATCGATGAGCTTTTTCGAGTCCCCGGCGTAGAGCGCGGGGTCGGCCATAGCCCGCTCGATCTCGGCCTTCGTCGCCTCGAGTTTGCCGACCGCGGTTTCGGCCTCCGTGAGCCGTTTGCGCAACGGAGCGAGGGCGGCGCGGCGCTCGGCCGCCTGCCGCCGCTGCTCCTTGGGATCGGCACCGCGCGCGACCACCTTCTTCGCCGTGTCCTCGTCACGCGCCAGCGTCCGCGCGCGATACTCCTCCATGTCGCCGTCGAACAGGTCGACGCGCCCGCCTTCCACCAGCCAGAAGCGATCGGCGGTCAACTCGATCATGTGCGGATCATGACTGACGATCACCACCGCGCCGTTGAAGTCGTTGAGCGCCTGGATCAGCGCCTCGCGCGAGACGATGTCGAGATGGTTGGTCGGCTCGTCGAGCAGCAGGATGTTGGGGCGATCGGCCGAGATGATCGCGAACAGAAGCCGCGCCTTCTCGCCGCCCGAAAGATTGGCGATCTTCGTGTTGGCGCGCTCCTGCGAAAAGCCGAACCCGCCGAGGTGATTGCGGATGCGTTGCTCGGATTCGCCCGGACGCCGACGGCTCATCTCCAGCACCGGTGTCGCCGTCATGTCGAACTCGTCGGCCTGGTGCTGGGCGAAGTAGCCGACCTTGAGCTTGCCCGAGCGCACGACGTCGCCGGCCATGGGTTCGAGCCGCCCCGCCAGCAGCTTCATCAGCGTCGACTTGCCGTTGCCGTTGGCGCCGAGCAGTGCCACGCGGTCGTCGTCATCGAGCCGGAGTCCGATCTTTCGCAGCACCGGCTTACCGTCGTAGCCGATGTCGACCCCGTCGAGGGTGTAGAGCGGCGGCGAGAGCTGCTCGGGCTCGGGGAAGGCGAACGAGATCACGCCCTCCTCCTGGCTCTCGAGTATCGGCTCCATGCGCGCCAGCATCTTGAGGCGCGACTGCGCCTGCCGCGACTTGCTCGCCTTGTAGCGGAAGCGGTCGACGAACTTCATGATGTGGGCGCGCTGGATATCCTGCTTGGCGCGCAGCTTCTCGTTGAGGTCGAGCCGCATGCGGCGCGTCGCCTCGAACCGGTCGTAGCCGCCCGAGTACAGCGTCAGCTTGCCGTTCTCAAGATGCAGTATCTCGTCGACGACGCGATTGAGGAGATCGCGGTCGTGGCTCACCAGCAGCACCGTGCCGGGATAGCGCTTGAGGTAGTCCTCCAGCCAGACCGTCGCCTCGAGATCGAGATGGTTGGTCGGCTCGTCGAGGAGCAGCAGATCGGGCTCGGTGAACAGCAGCGCGGCCAATGCTACGCGCATGCGCCAGCCGCCGGAGAAATCCGAGCACGGCTGCTGTTGCGCCGTCTCGTCGAAGCCGAGGCCGGCAAGGATGCGCGCGGCCCGCGCCCGCGCCGCATGCGCGCCGCTGGCGTGTAGTCGGACGTGGATCTCGGCGATGCGGTCGGGATCGATCGCCGTCTCGGACTCAGCCAGAAGCTCCGTGAGTTCCTTGTCGGAGCCCAGAACGGTATCGATCAGGCTCTGCGACCCCGACGGCGCTTCCTGCGCGGTGATGCCGACGCGCCAGCGCTTCGGAATCTCGATCCGCCCCTCGTCCGCCTCGATCGCGCCGGAAATGAGCTTCAGGAGCGTCGTCTTGCCGGTGCCATTGCGCCCGACGAAGCCGACGCGGTGCCCCTCGTTGATCGCCGCATCGGCGCTGTCGAGCAGCACCCGCGGACCGATACGGTAGGTCAGACTCTCGATGCGCAGCATGGGACGGAGACGGACGCACAGGGTTGTTCGGGAAGCCTCTCAAAGCATCATTCCAGGGCGGAAATCAATTGTATAATCCGGCCCCGATCCCGCTTCGAACAGGAACGCCGATGTCACAGCTTGGTACGCTCGAAGACCTGCCGCGCGACTACCGCGACGCGCTGGCCGCCGCCAATCTCACGCCGCTGTGGCCGCTCATGCGCGGGTTGCTGCCCCACCAGAGGCCGTCGCGGCGGACCAAGCCAGTGGTGTGGCGCTACCAGGACGCGCGGCCGCTGGTGCTGCGCGCGGGCGAGCTGACGCCGATCGAGAAAGCCGAACGCCGCGTGCTGATCCTGGCCAATCCCGGCCTTCCCGAGACGAACAGCGCGACGCCGTCGATCTATCTCGGCCTGCAGTTGATCCAGCCGGGCGAAACCGCGCCGTGCCACAAGCACACGCCGAGCGCGATCCGCTTCGTCATCGAGGGCTCGGGCGGCTTCACCTCGGTCCAGGGCGAGAAGCTGCCGATGGAAAAGGGCGACCTGATCCTGACCCCGGCCGGCATGTGGCACGAACACGGCCACGAAGGCAAAGGCCCGGTGATCTGGCTCGATTCGCTCGACCTGCCTCTCGTCTACTACCTCGAGGCGTCGTTCGCGACCGAAGGCGCGCACCAGCCGGCGCGCAACGAGCCGGACTCGTCGCAGACCCGCTACCGCCGTGCCGGCCTCGTGCCCTACGCCTCGCTCGACGGCAACCGCGCCAAGTATCCGCTGCTGCGCTACCCGTGGCCCGAGGTCCGTGAGTCGCTGATGGCGCTCGCCAACGGCACCGCGCGCAGCGAGCGCGTCTGGCTCGCCTACGTCAATCCCGAGACCGGCGGCGAGTGCCTGCCGACGTTGGGCTTCTCGGCGATGATGCTGCGTCCGGGCGAGACCGCGGCGCTGACGCGGCGCTCGGCGTCGCAAGTGTTCCACGTCATCGAGGGTTCAGGCGAGAGCGAGGTCGACGGCACGACACTGACGTGGTCCGAAAGCGACACCTTCGTCGCGCCGACCCACGCCACGGTCAAACTCACCAACGGCTCGACGAAATCGCCGACGTTCCTGTTCGTCGTCGACGATGCACCGCTCCAGCGCAAGCTAGGGTTTTACGAAGAGTTTGCGGCGGGCTAATAGGCAGCCGCATCGGACCCGGATACGAAAAGGGCGACGCGTTTCCGCGTCGCCTTTTTTGTCCTCCCGACGGCAGGCCTACTTCACGACCTTGATGTCGGCCGCCTTCTTCCCCTTGGCCTCGGTCAGCACGTTGAAGCTGACCTTCTGGCCCTCGTTGAGAGCGGCGATGCCCGACTGCTCCAAGGCCGAGATATGCACGAACACATCAGCGCCGCCGTCGTCCGGCTTGATGAACCCGAAACCTTTGGTGGCGTTGAACCACTTCACGGTACCCGTCGCCATGCGACACCCCCTCCCCTGGCGGGACGCTCGTCCCTTCTTAAACATTGTTCAACGTTGCTCGGGCCGCGACAAGGGCTTTCCCCGCCTGATAATGTCCGATGCCGCCGCTCGACTCACCGTCGATTGGGGCGCAGCTCGTTAAGGATTTGCTTCATGCCCAATATCCCTCTTGTTGTCGCCCTCAGCGACTACGACCACTTTCGCGACGTTTTCACTGGGAAGGTGCCGGTGCAAGGCATCGACGTCACCCATATCGACCTGCCGGTCGAGGAAATCTTCGCCCGCTTCACCCATTACCGGGAATGGGACGTCTCGGAGATGTCGTTCGCCAAGTACGTCTCCCTGCGCTCCCAGGGCGACGACGGCCTGATCGCGATCCCGGTGTTCCCGAGCCGCTTCTTCCGCCAGCACGCGATCTACGTCCACGCCGACCGGCCGCTCGAGCGCCCGCAGGACCTGGTCGGCCGAAAGGTCGGAACGCCCGAATGGGTACAGACCGCCCAGGTGTGGATCCGCGACTACCTCGTCCACCAGTGCGGCGTCGACCTGACGTCGATCGACTGGTACCAGGCGCCGGTCAACGTCACCGGTCACGGCGACGAGGTGAAGGCGAAGCTGCCTAAGGGCCTCAAGTACACCCACGTGCCGGACAAGTCGCTCACCGACCTGCTGCTCGAGGGCAAGATCGACGCCTTCACCACCGCGCGCCCGCCGCGCGCGTTCGAGCGCGGCGACAAGCGCATCCGCCGCATGTTCCAGGACTTCCTCCCCGTCGAGGAAGCTTACTGGAAGCAGTCGGGCATCTTCCCGATCATGCACACGGTGGTGCTCAAGCGGGCGACCTACGACCGTCATCCGTGGATCGCGGCGAATTTGTTCCGCGCCTTCGAGCTGGCCAAGCGCAATTCGATCGAGCGCGCGCTCGACGGCAACATCTGCCGCTTCCCGATTCCGTGGACGTTCGCCTACGCCGAGCGTTCACGCGACATCTTCGGCGAGGACTTCTGGCCCTATGGCGTGAAGAACAATCGCAAGACGATCGAGGCGTTCGCTCAGGCCTGCTTCGAGCAGGGCGTCGCGCATCGCAAGATGACGGTCGACGAACTGTTCGCGCCCAACGCGCACGAGCTCTACGAGATCTGACGGATCAGCCGACGAGCGGCGGCGAGCCGGTCGGTGGCATCGAGGACGGCGGCACGCCCGGCGTGCCGCCGGCTCCCGGGAGATCGTCGTCCGGCGGCTCGGTCGCCTCGACCGGCTCCTCGAACACGCGCTCGGCTTCTTCCTCGGCCTCGAGCGAGGTCGTGCCTTCCTCCGCTTCGCGACGCTGATAATCGCGATAGGCAAGCGGGATCGTCGCGAGATACGCGATCACCAGCAGCGACATCGTCACCCAGGTCAGGGTGACGATCATCGCGGCGATGAGGCCGACCAGCAGCAGCATCGGCACGACGTAACGGTGCGGAACGCGGAGCTGCTTGAACGAGTAGGTCGGCAGCCGGCTGATCATCAGGAACGCGACCGCGCAGGCAACCGCGGCGGTCACCGACGGGTGCCGGAACGGCGTGTCGCCGAGCGGAAAGCTCAGCATCATCGGCAGCATCGCCGATGCGGCGGCGGCGGGCGCCGGGAGTCCGGTGAAGAAATTCGGCGCCCACGCCGGCAGGTCGGTCTCGCCGAGCCGGGTGTTAAAGCGTGCGAGCCTGAGCGCCGCGCACACCGCGAGCACCAGCGCGAACACCCAGCCGAGGCCGCCCATGTCCTGCAGCGACCACAGATAGAGCGACAGCGCCGGCGCCACGCCGAAGCTCAGGAAGTCGGCGAGCGAATCGAGCTCGGCGCCGAACTTCGTCACGCCGCCGAAGCGCCGCGCGATCCGGCCGTCGAGCGCATCCAGCAGCGCCGCGAGCAGCACCGCGACGACCGCGAGCTCCCATTTCCCCTGAAGGGAGAATCGGATCGAGGTCAGGCCCGCGCACAGCGCGAGCACCGTCAGCACGTTGGGCAGCAGCCGGTTGAACGGCAGTGTGCGGATGCGATGCGCGCCCGAGCCGCCAATCATGGCCGCACTCCCCCGACCGCAGCACTTGGCATTCCCTCGATGTCGGCGACGACGGTCTCGCCGCCGAACACCCGCTGCCCCACGGTGACCGACGGGGTATACCCCGCGGGCAGGTACATGTCGGTGCGGCTGCCGAAGCGGATGATGCCGAATCGCTCACCCGCCTCGACCGTCTGGCCGACCTTGAGGTCGCACTTGATGCGGCGCGCGATCAGGCCTGCGATCTGCACGAACGCGACGTCGCGGCCGTCGGCGAGCCGCATCGCGATCGCCATGCGCTCGTTGTCCTCGCTCGCCTTGTCGAACGACGCGTTGATGAACTTGCCGGGGCGATAGTTCAGCGCGGTGATAGTGCCGTCAGCCGGCACGCGGTTGACGTGAACATCAAAAATGTTGAGGAACACCGAGACGCGGACGCGCGGCTCGGGCGACAGGCCGAGTTCGGGTGGTGGCGACGCCGAGACAATGGCGCAGACCACGCCGTCGGCGGCACTCACCAGCGTACCGGCGCGACGCGGCGTCACCCGATCGGGATCGCGGAAAAACCACACGCACCAGACGGTGGCGACGACGCCGACCCAGCCGAGCGGCCTCCAGATCAGGAACAGCACGACCGTAGCGATCGCGAAGCCTGCGATGAATGGGAAACCCTCGCGATGGATGCGCAAACTGCTCTCCTGCGCTGGCCGGCGCGACGCCGGCGGCGTCAGTCGCGGGCGGGAAGATTGAAGACCTGTCCCGGATAAATGAGGTCGGGATCCTGGATGCGGTCGCGGTTGGCCTCGAAAATCAAAGTATACCGCGGCCCCTCGCCGTACGCGCGACGGGCGATCCGCCACAGGCTGTTGCCCGAGTCGACGACCACCACGCTGCCCGATGACGCGGGCCCCGCCTCCGGCCGCGCGAACGCGACCTCGACCGAATCGACGATCTTGTTGCCGTCGAGCTGGTCGACCTTGAGCCGGTGCGAACCGGGAGCGAGCCGTTTGGTCAACGTCGCGCGCCACTCGCCGTTCCCGTCGGTCTTCGTCCTCACGTCCGACTGGCCGTCGATCGTCATGTGAATCTCGGCGCCATTCTTTGCCTGGCCCGAGACCGTCGTGCGTCCGTTCTGGTCGAAGTCGATGATCTCCACGGCGAGCTTGCCCTTGGGCGCGCGCGCGCCGGGCGACTGCAGCAGGCGCGCAGGCCCGCCTTCCTTCGCCACGCCGAGCGCCAGCGCGCCGCCCTCGCCCTCGCGGCCGGCGATGTCGTGGCCGGCCTCGGGCACGACGAGCACGACGTCCGAGTCGCTGGTCGTCGTCTCGCCGTTCAGGCGGGCGATGATGTTGAGGTTGTGCGCGCCGGGCGGCAGCGGCGTCTCCGGCACCAGCACCCACTCGCCGCGGGCGTCGGCGGTGACCTTCCCGATCGTCGTGTCGCCGTCACGGACCTCGATCTCGGCGCCTGGCTGGGCGCGGCCGGCAATCACCGCGTCGCCCTTGGGATTGATGCGGACGATGTCGAACGACGGCCGGTTGGAGGGGACGGCCTGCTCGGCCTGCTCGGCCTGCGAGGACGGCTGCGACGTCTGCGGCGACGGCGCCTCACGGTCGAAGACGAAGCTCAGCACGACCGCGGCGAGAATCGCCAGTGCGCCGAGCGTGGCGAGGATGATGGGCCGATTCATGACGATCGCGAAAACCGGTAACTGCCGGAGGATAACGGGAAATCCTGCTGCGGCGCACCCTAATACGCGGGCCGACTCCGCGCAACCGCCGAAGGCCCGCTCGCTCAGTCCTTCGGTTTGTCCTCTTTCTCCGTCCGCACCGGGGGCAGAGAACGGATATAGCGGGCGATCGCGGTGCGGTCGTCGTCGGTCAGATATGCGGTCCCCTGCTCGACGACGTCGGCCATGAACGAGCCGAAGGTATCCCCGTCCGGCATGACCCCGAGCTTCAGCGCGAACGCGAGGTCCGATTCGGACCAGTCGCCGATGCCGGTCGGATCGGGCGTGATATTGGGAATGCCCTTGCCGTCGGGGCCGGAGGGATTGCCGGACATCTCCTTCGCGCGGTCGATCGCCCCGGTGGCGGTCCGCGGCGAGTGGCACTCGCCGCAGTGGGCAATCGCCTCGACCAGATAGCGGCCACGGTTCCACACCGCGTCCTTCGCCGGATCGGGCGTCATTGGCCCCGGCTTGAAGTTGAGCATCTTCCAGGCGCCGATGACGCTGCGCCAGCGCAGGTAAAACGGCAGTTCGTGTTGAGGCGCCTCGGCCGACACGGCCGGCAGCGTGAAGATGTAGGCCTTGAGGTCGAGGATGTCCTGGTTGGTCATTCCGGTAAACGACGTGTACGGGAACGCCGGGTAGTAGTGACTGCCGTCGGGCGCGATGCCGTCGCGCAGCGCGCGCAGGAAATCCTGGTCGGACCACAACCCGATGCCGAACTCGGTGTCGGGCGTGATGTTGGGCGGATAGAACGTGCCGAACGGCGTCTTGATCGCGGCGCCTCCGGCGAGCGGCTGGCCGTTGTTCTTGGTGTCGGTGTGGCACGAGTAGCAGTCGGCGGCGCGGAAAATGTACTCGCCGCGTTTCACGCGCTCGGCGTCGGCGCCCTGGGCGGAGGCGACGATCGGCATCGCGATCGCGCCGAGCAGGATCAGCGACGCGGCCGTTCGAATGAAAGCAGCGGTCATTTCGGTTTCCAGCGACTTTGAGACGGTGCGGCCGGGGAGCACCCTCCCCGGCCGATCGTTCATCAGCGCTGACGCGGCGCGCGGTAGTCGCGGTGGCAGGCGTTGCACGCCTTGACCGAATCCGCTTCCTTCTCGGCGAACGCCTTGGCGTCGCCGCTCTTGGCCGCGACGGCCGATGCCGCGGTCGCCGCCTGGGCGGCGGAGGCGAGCTGGGTGAACTTGTCCCACTGCTGCCAGATCTCGGCCTTGGCGCGGCTCTCCTTCACGCCGTCGGCGCCGCTCCCTTGCGGGAATTTGGCGAGGATATCCTTCATCGCCGCGGCCTGCTCGTCGGCCGCCTGCATCGCCTTCGAGTCGAGCGGCGCCTCGCCCTTCATCACTGCGACGAGTGCCTTCTCGCGATTGCCGTTGGCCTTCATGAAGTCGTCCCGGGCCTTCGCGGCCGCGGCGGCTTTGTCGGCATCCACCTTGGGGGGAGGCGGCGCACTCTGCGCGACAGCTACTGTGGCCACCGCCGTCACGACCGCCGCCGCGATCGCTGCGCTGGCCCAACGCCAGGATACTGAGTTCATCCATAACCTCCGGTCATTTATCGTCTCCCACCCGCAATCCCCCGATCACGGTACAGTGCGCAAATCTGCCGGAGACCGACGCCCCCCACAAGCGGCTTAAGTCCTTTATATGTTTACGGTTTCTGGGCTGAAACGACACATCTCCTGCCACAATCTGAGTCCCATCCATGGCCATTCTTCGCTCTGTCTGCGTCTACTGCGGCGCCGCCGTCGGCAATGACCCGCGCTTCGCCGAAACCGCGCGCGCACTCGGCAAGCTGTTGGCGCGCAACGGCATCGCGCTGGTGTTTGGGGGTGGACGCGTCGGTCTGATGGGAGCGGTGGCGGATGCTGCGCTCGACGAGGGTGGTCGCGTCATCGGCGTCATTCCGACCCGGCTCAAGACCGTTGAACTCGCGCACCCGGGCTGCAGCGATCTGGTCGTGACCTCGTCGATGCATGAGCGCAAGGAGCGCATGTTCGCGCTGGCCGACGCGTTCGTGGCGCTCCCCGGCGGCATCGGCACCCTCGAGGAGACAATCGAGGTCATCACCTGGCGCCAGCTCCGGTTCCACGATAAGCCGATCGTCATCATCGACGACGGCGGCTACTGGCAGCCGCTGCGCGCGTTGTTCGACGCGACCGTCGCCGCGGGCTTCGCTCATGGCGATCTCGACGGGCTGTTCCGGTTCGCCACGACCCCCGACGAGGCGCTCACGGTCCTCCGGGAGAGCCCGGCGCCGAAGCGGCCCGACGTCTTGCCGCAGGTCCTCTAGAAAATCCAAGGAAAACAGCGGGCCGCGTAGGCCCCGCGGCGCGCGCGGCGGCCTTGCGCGATGCGCCTGAATTGATATCTTCGGCCGCCGTCGCCGACCGGGTTCCCGGGCGGCTTCCGCCACATCCGTTCCGTCCGTCCAGCGTCCGGAGGCCCGTGCCTCATCCGGCGCGCGCCTCAGGGGAGATACCGCACCATGGCCAAAATTAAGGTCAAAAATCCCGTTGTCGATCTCGACGGCGACGAGATGACCCGGATCATCTGGAAGTTCATCAAAGACAAGCTGATCCTCCCCTACCTCGACATCGACCTGAAGTACTACGACCTCGGCATCGAGCACCGCGACGCGACCGACGACAAGGTAACGGTCGAGTCCGCCGAGGCGATCAAGAAGTACGGCGTCGGCGTGAAGTGCGCGACCATCACCCCGGACGAAGCGCGGGTGAAGGAGTTCAACCTCAAGGAGATGTGGAAGTCGCCGAACGGCACCATCCGCAACATCCTCGACGGCACCGTGTTCCGCGAGCCGATCATCTGCTCCAACGTGCCGCGCCTGGTGCCGGGCTGGACCAAGCCGATCGTCATCGGTCGTCACGCCTTCGGCGACCAGTACCGCGCCACCGACTTCAAGATCCCCGGCAAGGGCAAGCTCACGATCACCTTCACGCCGGCCGACGGCTCGGCGCCGATCGAGAAGGAAGTGTTCACCTTCCCGGGCCCCGGCGTCGCGATGGCGATGTACAACCTCGAGGAGTCGATCAAGGGCTTCGCGCGGGCGTGCTTCAACTACGGCCTGCAGAAGAAGTGGCCGGTCTACCTCTCGACCAAGAACACGATCCTCAAGGCCTATGACGGATTCTTCAAGGACACCTTCCAGGCGGTGTTCGAGAAGGAGTTCAAGGCCCAGTTCGACAAGCTCGGCATCGGCTACGAGCACCGCCTGATCGACGACATGGTGGCGAGCGCGCTGAAGTGGAGCGGCGCCTTCGTGTGGGCGTGCAAGAACTACGACGGCGACGTGCAGTCGGATACGCTGGCCCAGGGCTTCGGCTCGCTCGGCATGATGACCTCCGTACTCCTCTCGCCCGACGGCAAGACCGTCGAGGCCGAGGCCGCTCACGGCACGGTGACGCGCCACTACCGCGAGTACCAGAAGGGCAAGGAGACGTCGACCAACCCGATCGCGTCGATCTTCGCCTGGACGCAGGGCCTCAAGTACCGCGGCAAGTTCGACGGCACGCCCGAGGTCGAGCGCTTCGCCGACGTGCTCGAGAAGGTCTGCGTCTCGACCGTCGAGTCGGGCGACATGACCAAGGACCTGGCACTCCTGATCGGCCCGAACCAGAAGTGGCTGACCACGACCCAGTTCCTCGACAGGATCGACGCCAACCTCAAGGCGGCGCTCGCCAAGGCGTAAGCCGCGCGCGAGAGCGAAGACGGAAAGGCCTGCGGGGCATCCCGCAGGCCTTTTGTTTTGTCGATAAGGGGCCGATGGACCCCTTTGTCACGGCATGTCCGTGCCCGATTTGTCACGCTTCCCTGGCTTCGCTCCGCCATTTTTTGCGGCATTTCGCGCGTCACGGGCGACATCGCAGATTCGCGCGCAGCTTTTGCCGCGGGCAGACGATGCGCTGTGCAAAGTGCGATTTCGACACGATGCGTCCGTCGCTTGGCGATGCCTTCTGCGAAACCCGCTGCCTGCCGCCGCATGGCGCGCCATCCCTCCCTCCTGTGTCCCGTCAGGACGAGTGTGCGCGCACGCGCGAGCGCGCGGCAGGCGGCTGTGGAGAAACGCGGGCGGGCTGTGCAAAGACGCGGGGTGACCCGATCCGGCGTCTACCGACGAGCGTGCGCACGGCCCGCTTCAGTCGATCACGGCGGGATGATCAGGAAGTCCGACGCGTTGAGCTGGGCGACGAGGACCCCGGTCAGCTTGATCGAGTCGTTGGCGTTGAAGGTGATGGTCGTGTCGGTGCCGTCGTCGTGCGCCGCCGCGAGGATCTGCGCCGCGGTGGTGTAGCCCGCGACGCGGATGTCGAGATAGTCGCCCTGGACCGCGTGATTGTAGTCGTAGATCGTGTCGTGGCCGTCTCCAGTCTGGAAGATGAAGCGGTCGGCGCCGGCGAAGCCCCACAGCCGGTCGTTGCCGCCGCGGCCGACGATGACGTTATCGAAGTTGTTGCCCTGGATCAGGTTGTCGAAGTCGCTGCCGACGGCGTTGATGTTGCCGCCCTGGTCGAGCATGACGATGGCTTCAACGTCGCTGCCGGCGAAGAGCTGGTAGTTGATGACGGTGACGATGGTGTCGCCGCCCTCGCCCGGCTTCTCGTAGACGACGTCCGACGCATTATCGACCCAGTAGGCGTCGTCGCCCATGCCGCCGGCCATGAAGTCCGCGCCGGTGCCGCCGTCGAAGTAGTTGTTCCAGATGTTGCCGAACATCACGTTGTCGCCGGCATCGCCGTAGGCGTTCGCGGGGCCGATTCCGTTCAGCGTCACGATCTCGACGTTGTTGGGCAGCGTGTAGTTGGCGAGCGTGGTGTAGATCCAGTCGTTGCCGCCGCCCCCGTTTTCGGTGACGACATCGCCGGCGTTGTCGACGTAGTAGATATCGTCGCCCGCGCCGCCGATCAGCGTGTCGGCGCCCGTGCCGCCGTCGAGCGTGTTGGCGGCGGCGTTGCCGGTGAGGACGTTGTTGAGCGAGTTGCCGGTAGCGTTGATGGGCGCAACGCCCGTCAGGGTCACGTTTTCGACGTTCGCGATGGTGAGCGTGTAACTGAATGCGACCTGCAAGGTGTCCGAACCCTCGTTCGCATTCTCGACGATGACATCGCTCGCGCTGTCGATGATGTAAGTATCGTTGCCCGCACCGCCGATCATCGTGTCGGCGCCGGTGCCGCCGTCGAGGGTGTTCGCCGCCGAGTTTCCGGTCAGCACGTTGTTGAGCGAGTTGCCTGTGCCGTCGATCGCAACCGCGCCGGTCAGTACCAAGTTCTCCAGATTGGCACCGAGCGTATACGTCACCGCGCTCTGCACCGTGTCGGTGCCCTCGCCCGCATTCTCGTTGATGACCGTGCCGGTCACGCCGGCGGCGATGACGTAAGTGTCGTTGCCGGCGCCACCCGAGAGGGTGTCGTTGCTCGCATTGGCGGTGAGGATGTTCGCTCCCGAGTTGCCGACGCCGAAAATGAACGCCGCGGTCAACGTGATGTTCTCGAGGTTGCTGCCGAGCGTGTAATTGGCTGCGCTCTGCACCGTGTCGGTGCCCTGGCCGGCCGATTCGTTGATGACCGTGCCGGTTACGCCGGCGGCGATGACGTAGGTGTCGTCGCCGAGTCCGCCGGTAAGCGTGTCATTGTTGGCGTTCGCGGTCATGACGTTGGCCAGCGAGTTGCCGGTGCCGATGAGCCCAATCGCCGTCAGCGTGAGGTTCTCGAGATTGCTGTTGAGGCTGTAATTGATCGACGCCCGGATGGTGTCGGTTCCCGCGGCCGCCCCCTCGACGACAAGATCGCCGACATTGTCGACGACGTAGGTGTCGTCGCCCAGGCCACCGGTCATGGTGTCGGCGCCGGCGCCACCGTCGAGGACGTTCGCCGCCGCGTTTCCGGTGATCGAGTTGGCGAGGTTGTTGCCGGTGCCGTCGATCGCGCTCGCCCCGGTCAGCGTAAGATTTTCGAGGTTCAAGTCGAGAGTGTAGGTGACCGCGCTCTGGACGGTGTCGGTGCCGGAGCTGTCGGTGATGACGGTGCCGCTCACGCCGGCCGTGATGACATAGGTGTCATTGCCGCCCCCGCCGACCAGAGTGTCGTTGTCGGCGTTGGCGGTGATGACGTTGGCGAGCGAATTGCCGGTTCCGGTCAGACCGGCCGCCGTCAGAGTCAGATTCTCAAGGGCACTGGAGAGCGTGAAATTGACCGAGCTCAGGACGGTGTCGATGCCCTCCCCGGCGTTCTCGGTGACGACGTCGCCGACGTTGTCGACGATGTAGGTGTCGCTGCCGGTACCGCCGACCAGCGTGTCCGCTCCGGTGCCGCCATCGAGGACGTTATTGCCGGAGTTTCCGGTGATCAGGTTATTCCCGGAATCACCGGTTCCGTCGATGTTGGCGGTGCCGGTGAGCGTGAGGTTCTCGATGTTGCCACCGAGCGTGAAGCTTACGGCCACCTGGATCGTGTCGGTGCCTTCGCCGCCATTCTCGACGGCGACGACGCCGGTGTTCGTTCCGATCACGTAGGTGTCGTTGCCGAGGCCACCGACGAGCGTGTCGTTCGCGCCACCCGCGGTGAGAACGTTGTTCAGCGCGTTGCCGGTGCCGATCAGGCCCGCGGCCGTCAGCGTCAGGTTCTCGATGTTCGCGCCAAGGGTGTAGCTCGCGCCCACCTGGACCGTGTCGGTACCTTCGCTGGCGTTCTCGATGACCGTCGTGCCGGCGTTCGCACCGAGAACGTACGTGTCGTTTCCAAGACCGCCCGCCAAGGTATCGTTCGCGCCGCCCGTGGTGAGCGTGTTGGCCAGGCTGTTACCTGTGCCCGCCAGGCCGTCCGCCGTCAGCGTCAGGTCCTTGATTCCGGTCCCCAGCGTGTAGCTGACCGAGCTCAACACCGCCTCGTAGACGCTGCCGGTTCCGGCAATCACCACGTCGCCGACATTGTCGACCACGTAGATGTTCGTCAGGTTGCCGCCGGTCATGGTGTCGGCGCCGGCACCTCCGTCGATGTAGTTCGCTCCGGTGCTGCCGATGATGACGTTGTCGAGCGCGTTGCCTTTGGCGGTGACCGCATTGATGGTGTTCGTCACCATCGTCAGGTTTTCGACGTTGTCCGGAAGCGTCGCGAGAACATTGTGACTTTCAAGCGTATCGATGCCTTCGCCGGCGTTCTCGACGATGACCGCGTCGCTCATATAGACGACGTATGTATCGTTTCCCGCACCGCCCACGAGGGTCTCCCCCCATGAAAGCCCCTCCAGCCGGTTATCGAGCGCATTCCCGGTTCCCGCGATCAATGCCCGAGTCAGGGTCAGATTTTCGAGATTGGCCCCCAGCGTCCAACTGATCGTCGACTGAACGGAATCGGTTCCTTCACCGGGGTTCTCGGTGACGACATCCGCGGGATTGTCGACGATAAACGTATCGTCTCCGGCGCCGCCGATCATCGTATCGATGCCGACGCCGCCATCCAGGGTGTCGGCTCCCGCCCCCCCATCGAGGACGTTGGCCGCGGCATTTCCAGTGATCGCGTTGTTCGATGAATTGCCCGTTCCGTTGATCATGGACGAGCCGGTCAACGTCAGGTTTTCCACGTTCGCGCTGAGCGTGTAGGAGACCGAACTCTGAACGAGGTCTGTGCCCTCGTTGGAGTTTTCGACGATCGCAACTCCGGCATGGTCGACGACGTACGTGTCGTTCCCGGCCCCACCGGTCAGTATGTTCGCACCGGAATTGCCTGTGAGAATATTGTTGGAGGCGTTACCCGTCGCGTTGATATCCGCGGATCCGGTGAGCGTTATGTTTTCGACGTTGGTCGCAAGCGTGTAGGACACCGAGCTCAGAACACTGTCGATGCCCGCGCCCGTACCCTCGGTTATCACATCACCGGCATTGTCGACGATGTAGGTGTCGTTCCCGACTCCCCCAATCATGGTGTCGGCGCCGGCTCCGCCGTCGAGCGTATCGTTGCCCTTATTCCCCGTCAGGACGTTGTCGAGGCCATTTCCCGTTCCGGTGGATGACTGGAGCGCGTTTAGGAAGACGAGGTTTTCGAGATTGGCACCAAGCGTGTAAGCCGTCGCCCAGGACTGAACGGTGTCGGAACCTTCTCCCGCATTCTCAACGATGACGTCATTCGCGGTTAGGACTCTGTAGACATCGTCGCCCAGCCCGCCAACCATGGTGCACTGGCCGGGGCCACCTTGCAGCGTGTCGTTGCCACCCAGGCCGATGAGAAGGTTGCCGAAATCATATGCGGTGATCCAGTTATCGCCGTCGTTGCCGGTGCCGACACCGTACCCGCGGAGTTCCAGGTTCTCGACGTTCGCGCCGAGGGTGTAGCTGATATAATTCGCTATGACCTTGTCGGTACCTTCGCCGGGATTTTCGACGACGGTCATGGCGACGTTGTTGATTAGGTAGACATCGTCTCCCGCGCCACCCGCGAGCAAATCAGATCCGCCGCCACCACCAAATGTGCCGCCGCCGCCGTTCAGCGTATCGTTGCCGTCGCCGCCATTGATCGTTTCATCGAGGTTCGTGCCGGTGATCGAGTTGTTGAGGCTATTTCCGTTGATCGTGAGGTTCGCGAGTCCGTAGGTAACGGCGAGACTCGTCTGATCGCTCTGGAAATTGTAGACCTTCGCCGCACCCGGTTGCGCCGCGCCGTAGATCGCCTGCGCGCCGGCGATGTCGTCCGCCATGGGGCCCGACAGCGCCCCGTTGTAGTACGGGTACATCAAGACATTCGGATCGAACTCGTTGTGATCGAGGCCGATGGCGTGCCCGATCTCGTGGGTCGCGACGAGGAAGAAGCTGTGCGCGTCGAAGAAGCTCGCGTCGGCGGTATCGAAGACGATTTCGCCGGAGACGGGATCTCCTTCCAGCGTAAACGTCCCCGCGAGCATGGTTCCAGCGCCGTCTATGTAGGCACCTCCGATGCGGATGTCCGGGTAGGTTGCGATTCCGATAAGGCTGTTGGGTGGATCGGTGACCTCGATGAAGTTGATGTTCGCGACCGCGGACCAGGCCGCGAACGCGGCGCGGAGGTCCGTCTCGAAGCTGCCGTAAAGAAAGTTCGACAGTGCGGTCTCGGTGCCGCCACCGAGGGCGCCAGCGATACCCGTGCCATTGGATACGAGGCTCCAGGTGACAACGCCGCCGGGCGTCCCCAGGATCGGGCTGGTCCCCCACTTGTGGCCGCTAAGCACTCCTGTTTCCAGGGTGTACGGCTCGAGGAAGTCGGCAATGCCGATCGCGGTGTCGGCGCTGCTCTCCGGCGTCGAGAGCCCGGAAGCGGTTGCGTCCGTCGAGAGTTCGAATGATGAGGTGGCGAACGTGTCAAAGGCGAGCGACGTCACCACCGGCACGTCGCCGTCGATCAGCGCGGGCTGGGAGTCGATCAGGACCGTCGCCGTGTAATTGCTGGCGACGAAGGCGCTGGGTGCGCCGAGCGACTGGGTAACGCCAATCGATGGGGAGGTCGCGGCGAGCGCGTCCGTCCCGTCGTCGAGCGCGATATCCGCTGACGGCGTTGCGACCGGCGCACCGAGGAAGGTCGGCGCTCCGTCGTCCGCGGATCCCGGCGAATCCGTGGCGTCCCCTGACGAGACGAGTCTCGACGGGTAAATGAGACCCAAAGCAATCCCCCCAACGCGATGCTGCTTTTTTTACAAGTTTACAGCGAAGCGTAACTCTACGCAGCGGGATTCTGCCCATTTATTGTCACAGCGGAGTAACCGCCAAGGGTCGCTCAAGTAACGATCTGCGTTCGCCAAACGAGGGGGCCGGCGCTCAATGAACGGTCGAAGATCCGGAGCGCCCGCTGTCATGCCACGGTCATCGAACTTAGGCGCCTGACCGCCGCAAGGGGCCGCGCCTCCTTTGCTTTTGTGTTTGGCGATGCGGGCCCTGCGGCGACGCTTTGTTTCCGAATTCGCCCGCGAATACAGGGCTGTATAGTTCAATTGATTGTGACGCTTCGGTGAGGTGGCACAACCGTCCGAGCGTGCCGGGAGGGGTCGGCGAGCGATCCGCAGCATCGCAATGAGCTGCGGTTTATCGGTACTTTCGGCCGTTCAGTCTCGCTTCGCTGAAGCGAAGCTTGACCGCATTCACGGCCAAGGCCCGCATGGGTGGTGGCCCCAATCACTGTCAAGTTTGGTTAATGCAAAGTTAACAGCTTTCGGACACTTGTTCGTCACCGGCTGCAGCGGACCTGCAGCGTCGCAACGAGCACGTGTTCATGGCCCTCGATCTTTCCGGTTTCCGCCTCACCTACGACGACGAGTTCAACGCCTTCACCTCCTCCCCCAACGGCAGCTCGGGCTACAAGACGACGTTCTATTTCGGCGGACGCTCGCTGCCGTCGAACGGCGAGCAGGAGTACTACTCGGACTCCTCGGTCGGCGTGAACCCGTTCGCGCTGTCGAACGGCCAGCTCACCATTACCGCCGCGCCCGGCAGCAACCCCGACGGCCTCGCCTACAACTCCGGTCTGATCACGACCGAGGGGATGTTCACCCAGACCTACGGCTACTTCGAGATGCGCGCCCAGCTCGCGCAGGGCCAGGGCATGTGGCCGGCGTTCTGGCTGCTTCCCGCCGACAAGAGCTGGCCGCCCGAGATCGACGCGCTCGAGGCGTTCGGGCAGACCAATGCCAATGGCGAGGGCGGCGCAACGAGCGTGCACGTCGGCGCCATCACCTCCGACTGGTCGACCGGCGGCGGCGGAAGCTGGGTCAACATGCCCGGCGGCGCGAACATCTACACCGGCTACCACACCTACGGCGTGGACTGGGAGCCGGACTTCATCACCTATTACATCGACGGCCAGCAGGTCTATCAGGTCAAGACGCCGTTCGACGCCAACAAGCCGATGTACATGCTCGCCAACCTCGCGGTCGGCGGCAGCTGGGTCGGCAGCCCCGGCGGCGAAACCGGCCAGATGAAGATCGACTACCTCCGCGCCTTCTCGAAAGACGCCAACGCGACGACGATCGCTCTGCAGTCGCTCTCGTCGCCCGACGGGATCGACACCAGCGACCTCCATGGCGCGATCACCGGCGACGGCACGGTGCCGAACGCGGGCACGCTGGTCGTGCGCGTGTCCGAGGACGCGTGGAACGGCGACGCGCAGTTCACCGTCTCGGTCGACGGCATTCGCGTCGGCGGCATCTACACCGCGACCGCGATCCACGGCCAGGGCCAGTGGCAGGACATCTCGATCACCGGCAGCTTCGGCGCGGGCGGCAACCACACCGTCGACGTCACCTTCATCAACGACGGCTGGGGCGGCTCGTCCGCGACCGACCGCAACCTCTACGTGCACTCGGTCACCGTGAACGACGGCAGCGCGGTGCTGGGCTCGTCGGCGACCGGGCCGGTGGACATTACGGGATCGGACGCCCTGCTCTACACCAACGGCACGGCGTCGTTCGCCGCGACGGGCACGGCGGTCAGCGACACGATCCAGAGCGCCGCGAGCTACACGCTGGGCGCGACGATCCACAACCTCACGCTGACCGGCACCGCCGCGATCAACGGCACCGGCAACGCGCTCGACAACGTGCTCACCGGCAACGCCGGGGACAACATCCTCGACGGCCTGGCCGGCGCCGATACGATGATCGGCGGCGCGGGCAACGATACCTACCACGTCGACAATGCAGGCGACGTGGTGACGGAGAACGCGAACGAAGGCACCGACTGGGTCTACGCCGCGGTCTCCTACACGCTGGCGGCGAACGTCGAGCGCCTGACGCTGTCGGGCACCGGCCCGCTCGACGGCACCGGAAACGCCGGCGACAACCTGCTGTTCGGCAACGACTGGAACAATCATCTCGACGGCGGCGCAGGCGCCGACTTCATGGCCGGCGGCCGTGGCGACGACGCCTACTTCGTCGACAACCCCTCGGACGTCGTCTACGAGAAGCCGGGCGAAGGCGGCGATACCGTCGTCACCACGATCAGCTATCAGTTGTTCGCCGGCAGCGAGGTCGAGGCGCTGGTGCTGCTCGATGCGGGCGGCGCCATCAACGGCGTCGGCAGCGACACCGACAACATCATCCAGGGCAACAACTTCGACAACGTCATCGTCGGCCGCGGCGGCAACGACGATCTGTGGGGCTTCGGCGGCGCCGACCGGTTCATCTTCAACACCGGTGACGGCCACGACACGATCCACGATTACAACCGGGCCCAGGGCGACTATCTCGACATCCGCGTGTCGGGTTACACCACGGTCGCCCAGATCCTCGCCGCGGTGCGTGACGACGGCACGTCGACGACGATCACTTTCAACGCCCACGACTCGATCACCCTGACCGGAGTCCATGCCAACCAGCTCACCGCGGCGGACTTCCTGATCATCGCCCCGTAAGCACCCTGCCCGGCGGACATCCGCGAGGACGATCCGCCGGGCCATGGCGCAGTTGCGCTGCGCGGAAATTCCTGTTCAGCTTCGCCGGCGAGTTGCCGGGATCAACGCGGCGGCAAGGTGGCTGCGCGTATGACCGGCAAGACGCTTCGCGCCAGGTGAGTGTGCATGCCAGTACCGCGTTTCCCGTTCGACCAGCTGTTTCCCGGAGGCGATGACGGGCCGGGCTTTCCAATCCTTACCGAAGGGGCGCCGGCGGTCGACAGTTACGCGGCCGGTCCGCTCGGGAACCCGGACGGCTTCGCCGTCGACGCCTACGCGCTGTGGGGCGGCAAATGGGGCGACGCTCCGACCACGCTGCACACAGCCGGCGGCGTGGTCACCTGGAGCCTGACCGCGACCGGCACGGCGATCGCGCCCAACCTCGTCTCCGTCGTCGGGGCCTCGAGCGTCACCGGCCTCTCGGACGTTCTCTACACCGGCTTCGTCAACGACCTCCGGGCGGCGTTCGCCCAGTGGTCGGCGGTGGCCAACATCGATTTCATCCAGGTCGCCGACCAGGGCGGCGCGGTCGGCACCAACTCGTTTCCCGACATCCGCATCTCGGGGATTCCGATCGACGGTCCGTCGAACGTGCTCGCGTTCACGTTCTACCCGAACCAGGGCGCGATCTCGGGCGACGTGTTCCTCGATACCGGCGACCGGGCCTTCTACAACAGCCACAGCCTGTTCCTGGTCGCCACCCACGAGCTCGGCCATGCGATCGGACTCGAGCACTCGACGACCACCGCGTCGATCATGTACCCCTACTACAACAGCTCGCTGACCGGGCTGATGCCAGACGACATCGCCGGCGCCCAGGCGATCTACGGCGCGCCGGACGCCGCCGCGCCGATCTACGACCTGTCACCGGGCCAGACCTCGCTGACCATCCTGAACGACACGGACGGCCTCACCGTCAACGCCACCGACGCGGCGACCAGCCTCGTCGGCTCCACGAGCCGCGAGGTGCTGCACGGCGGTCTCGGCAACGATACCCTCGACGGAGGCGCGGGCGTGGACACGCTGATTGGCGGCGGTGGCGACGACACCTACCGCGTCGACAATCCGGGCGACGTCGTCACCGAAAACGCGAACGACGGCACCGACTGGGTCTACGCCACGACGTCATACATGCTGCCCGCCAACGTCGAACGCCTGAGCCTGAGCGGCACCGGCACGCTCGACGGCACCGGCAACTCGGGCGACAACCTGCTGTTCGGCAACGACTGGAACAATCATCTCGACGGCGGCGCCGGCGCCGACTTCATGGCCGGCGGACGCGGCGACGACGCTTACTACGTCGACAATCCGTCGGATGTCGTTTACGAGAAGCCGGGCGAAGGCGGCGACACCGTCGTCACCACCGTCAGCTACCAGCTGTTCGCCGGCAGCGAGGTCGAGGCACTGGTACTGCTCGATTCGGGCGGCGCCATCAATGGCGTCGGCAGCGACACCGCCAACATCATCCAGGGAAACAACTTCGACAACGTCATCGTCGGCGGCAAGGGCGACGACCTGCTGTGGGGTTTCGGCGGCGCCGACCGGTTCATTTTCTCGACCGGCGACGGCCACGACACGATCTACGACTACAACCGTGCCCAGGGCGATTACCTCGACATCCGCGTGTCGGGCTACACCACGGCCACCCAGATTCTCGCCGCCGCCCATGACGACGGCACGAACACGACAATCACCTTCAACGCCAACGATTCAATCGAACTCAAGAACGTCGTCGTCGGCCAGCTCGCCGCGTCGGACTTCCTGATCATCTCCTGACGGTCTTCCCGGCGTGTCACTCGACGTCGACGATCGGCTGGAACGCGCGGTTCGACGTCTTCTTGAGAATGATCCAGGTGCACTTGTCGGGCGGCTGGTTGTGGCGGCTTTCCCAGATCACCTCGTAGCGGTTGGCGGCGATCAGATGGCGCAGGAACGCATCGGTGTAGTGGACGATGCCGTGACCGTTGCAGCCCTCCTGCACGAAGAAGCTGTAGATCAGCCCGCCCTCGCGGCACAGGTCGTGGATCACCCGGAAGGCGTTGAACTGGTTCATCACGTGCTCGGTGGTGCCGAAGTTCAGCACCAGGTCGAACGCGCCCTTGAACCGCCACGGCACCCGGTCGGTGTTGAGGTCGAAGCGGCGCACGAACGGCGCGTCGATGACGTCGAAGCTGACGTAACGGAAGCCGAGCTGGGTGAACAGCGTCCCGGTGAAGAACTGCGGTCCCGCCGGAGGCAGGTCGCCGACGGTCTTGCCGAAATGCCTGGCGAAGCGGGCGAAGTCCTCGTGCTGGCCGGTGTGGAACTGCTGGGCGCCGAAGTCGGCGATGGCCGCTGGGAATGGCAACAGCCCCTTCTCGTGCAGGATGGCGATCTGGTCGAGCTGATCGGGTGTTGTTCCCATGATTCCTTCTTTGCTTCAGGCGTCGGGCGCCAAGGTCGACGCGGACAAGGCGTCTCGTATAGCAGCCCCGGCGCTGTTGCGCATCGGCGGGACGCCTGGAGTGGCCCCGGCCGCCAAGGTCGACGCCTCTTGTGCCAGGATTCGCCACAGCGCACATTAGCGCCGTCCCGCGTGGCTGCCCGTGTCGCGATGGGTCGCAAATCGCATCGCGCTCTTTTGTCCGAACGGTCTTTTCTTGTGCTGCAATCGCGTGTAATCCGCTTCCCGTCATGCTGACGGGCGATTCCCTTCGACAGGAGCCATTGGACGACGGCGGCCTCCTTCTGAGCTGGCCGGAGCGTCCCCGGGCGCCGCGCTCCGCAGGTGACGGACGGCCCGCGCGCATCATCACCATGGCGTGGGGCGAGCGTTACGTCACCGACCTCCTGCGCCTCGCGATCCCCGCGATCCTCGCGCCGGGAAACATTCCCGCGTTCTGCGAGCACTTCGAGACCGAGCTGGTCATCGTCACCGAGAGCCGGTTCTTTCCCTTCATCGCGACGTCGCCGGCCATCGTCCGCGCGCTCACGCACTGCGATGTGCGACTGCTGCCGATCGACGATCTGCTGTCGCCGTGGTACGGCGTCAGCCTGACCCATGCGCTGACCCGCGGCTTCATCGACCTCGGCGAACGTGTCACCGAGACGCACCTCGTCTTCCTGAACGCCGATTTCATCGTCGCGGACGGCTCCTACCGCAACCTCGCCCAGGCCATCCTCCGCGGCGAGCGTCTTGCCGTCGCGCCCAGCTACTGCATGGTGCTGGAGGACGTCGTTCCGACCCTGGCGGCTCAGTACGACCGCCGGACGGCGACGCTGGCGCTCCAACGACGTCAGCTCGCCCGCATGATCGTCCAGCACCCGCACAACACGGTGCGCGCGAAGACCATCAATCGGCCGGGACTCCTCGCGCACCGTTACGACCAGTTCTACTGGAAGATCGGCGACGACACCCTGCTCTGCCGCCAGATGCCGATCGCCGTGGTGTACATGCGTCCGACACGCGTGGTTCCGGAAATGCCGACCTTCTGGGACTATGGCGTGGTCTCGGAAATGTGCCCCGGCGTGAAGCCGTGCGTGTTCGCGGATTCCGACGACTTCCTGATGGGCGAGCTGCGGGCACGCGACACGTTTCGCGAGTTGATGCGCGAGGGCGCGCCGCGGCCGGAGGACATCGCCCGCGACCTCTCGAGCTTCACGACCCAGGACCACCGCGACTACGGGCGCTACACGCTCGTCGTTCACGGCGGCGATCTGCCGGCTGAGCTTCCGGCGGAACGGAAAAAATTCGAGTCCTATGTGGACGCCATTTTCGAACGCCTCACTCCGGCCCTCGACTACCACGATCACGCATTCTGGGCGCCGGTGCAGCCGGCCTACGTCGCCATGCGACAGGCCAAGACGGACGCGATCGCCGAGCGACGGCGCATCATCGCGCAGGCGGTGGCGACGCCCGAGGGACAACATCTCGACGCAGCGATCCGTTCAGAGATCGCCGACATCGTCGCCAGCGAGAGGAACGGCGCGACCGATGACGAGCTGCGCGAAAAGCGGGAGCAGCTATTGCATGCGGTCGAGCGTTTCGACGCGTTGGCCGACCGCCTTTCGCCTGCCAAGCCACCCAAGTCGCCACCGCCGCGGCATTGGGCGCGGCGCTTCAGCGCAGCGTGGCTGCTCGATCGCTACCATGCCATTTTCGGGACGCTACCCCGCGCGACCGCCTGGCATCCGCTGTACGTCGTGCTCCGCGGGCCCCTCGACGCGCTGGACCGCACGCGCCTCGGCGCCAACGCACTTGTGGTCTCGTCGGGAGGGCTTCTTACCGCACCTTTGTCGCGAGTCTTCACCGGCCGGACCTTCAGCCTCGGCACCGATATGGCCACGGCCGGGCTGTACCAGGAATCGCCCCTGCTGCCGCTGACGTTCCAGGTGTGCCTGATGGACCTCGCGCCGGAGGAACTGGCCCGGATACCCGAACTGATCGCCGCCGTGCGGCCGTCGCTCGCCCGCGACGCGCGCATCGTCGTCTTTTCATATTTTGGCGGCAAGGCGGCCTCCGGTGCCCTTCCGCTCAGCCGGGAGATAACCTCCGCCCGCGCCGTTTTCACCGGTTCGACGCCGGGCGCGCTTGCCGCCGACATGTTTCTGCGCACGACGGCGCGCTACGATCTGGGATCCACGAAGGGCCGCCTCAAGTTCATGGCGATGATGGCTGTCGCCGCGCCGCTCGCACGCCTCGCCGCGGCGATGGAGCGATACGGGGCCACGCCTCCGGCGCGTTGCACCGGCGTGACCCTCGAACTCACGCCCTCAGACGGCGCTCGCGGCTAAAGCTTCTCGAGCAGCGGCCGATCGCGTCGGATCGCGGCGAACCACAAATCGGCGCACCGACTGAGACCGCTGTCCGCGAGATGACAGCGATCGTAGCGGTCCTCGTGCCCGATCACGTCGGTGTCGGGCCCGCGCAGGAGTCCGCTCGCCGGATCGTCGAGCCCGCGAAGGGCCTTGCGGATCTCGTCGGCATTGTCGTGGGTTCGCTCGCCGGCCTCGCACAACGTGCTGCACGCCGCCATGACCGGAGCGAACACACCCCTTGCCCGAAGGTCGGCCACGACCTCCTGGAAGGCGTGCTGGTACTGCTCGGCCGACATCGTGGTGTGATTGGCCTCGGCTTCACCCTGCTGCCAGAGCACGGCGGAGACATTGATGATTCGCGTCCCCAGGGCGCGTCGCAGCCGTCCGAGAGCGAACGCGGTCCGCCGGTTCATGCTGCCGTTGGGGGCCCAGTCGGCGACATAGGTACCGCCGAAGGCGATCGGAATGAACAGGACTCGCTTGAACACACCTTCATTGATCAGGCGGTCTCCAAGGCGGGTCCAGACGCTGCCACCGCTCCCCGATGCGCCCGGCAACGGATCGCTGGCGACCGTTGCCTGCACGCGGAAGAAATCGAACGAGAAGACACGATCGTTGGCGGTGTGCCGGCGGTCGCCGTGATTGGCGGCATTGGACTGTCCCATCACCAGGAACACGCCGGTTTCGGGGTCGTCGAAGAGAAGGCGCCACGGCGCGACCACTTGCTCACCGGTCACTTCCACTTCGTTGCCCGGGATCCAGACGCCGGCACGGATAGCATCTTCAGCGGTGCCGTTGTCGTCAGGAGGCAGAGCATCGTGGAGTGGGGACGGATAACGCGAGACCAATGTCGCCGACGCGGCGTAGAACTGCGCCAGTGCGCGCAGACGATCTGCGCTTTCCGGCGCGTCCGCCGAGCGCGCCAACAACCGTCCGCTAAGCGCATCGAGGCGCTTCGGCAGATCGACCGCCGGCAGTTGCAAGAGAGACGCGGTCGCCGGATCCTGAGCTGGGAAGGCCGGCACCACCACAGGCTGCGGCGCAGCATCCACCACGGGGGCGCTCAGGGCCTGGCCGAGTTGCCCGCGCAGTTGCAGTAACTGGCTCCACTCGGGACCAGTCAGTGCGGGCCGGGCGGGTCCCTGCCACAACCGGGCGACGACCTCGCCGAGGGTAGCGCGGCCAATCACCGTCACTCCCGCATACGCGAAGATCCGACGCACCACTTTGACGAGCAGAGTACGCATAGTCCCCTCTTCGCGACGCGTCAGAGATAGAGCTGTTCGCGCGGCGGCGCACCGACCAGCATCTGCTCCGGAATGTCCGTCAGCGGCTGCGACGCGACGGGCGGAACGACGGATTCGGGCGCGAACGGCACGCCCGATCCGCCGAGGGGGAAGCGCGCGAGCTGGGGCCCTGTCGGCCGGCTCATCGCCGTGGGATTCCGCCACGGCGAGACGGGCTCGATCGAACGCCTGCGCATCCATCCGAGGAGTCCACGCTGGAAGCCCGCGCCCGACGGCGCGCTCGCCGCGGCCACCGCTTCCGTCACCTCGGCGCCGAGCAGTTCGCGCTCCGTCGTGTTGAAGAGCCGTTGCCCGCCGTGCCACTCCTTGTAGTAGTTCTGCAGCACGAGCTTGAAATCGCCGACGTGCTCGCGCTTCTGCGCCATGAACCACATGACCGTGTAGTAGCGCGGGCGCCAGATGTAGACGTCGTCGTTGTAGTGGTAGTTCAGCCAGATCGAGCGGATGTCGTTCTGCTGATCCCAGTCCGGCATCCAGTTGATCCAGGCATCGAAGTTCTCGAAGCCGTTGCCCGAGAGGATGTCGAAGTAGAACGGCGGATTGGGGTGATAGAGGCACGAGTTGATCGGCGAGACCATCGGCAGGTAGAGGATCATCCAGCCGCCCGGCTTCACCAGATTGGCGACGTTCTCGAGCGACTGGAAGATGTCGCAGGTGTGTTCGAGCACGCCGATGTCGAAAACCAGATCGTAGCGGTTGTGCCACTCCTTCGGGATCGGCTTGCACAGGTCCCAGTGGATGTCCGGCTTGTGCCCATCGGTCTCGAACGCATCGAGCGTCTCGAGCGACCTGTAGCCCATCATCCGCCACAGGTCCTGGACGCTCATGTAATGCCGCGGATCCTGAGAGAACTGCCTCTGATTGCGGGACAACAGGAAGGTCCTCGCCGACGGCTCGATCGTGCCGAACGGCAGATGGCGTTCCCGCAGCAGGTCCTCGGCCGTGCCGTGCGTGAACATCACGTCCTGCAGACCGAGCGCCAGCGCATTCGGCCCGTCGATGTGATGCCTGCGCTTCATCTCGGCGAACATGCGCAACCAACTGGCGTTAACGGACATACAGACGTTCCCCTCGTTCGCTATCGTTCGGAGCCCGATCGCTACTCCGCCGCGGCCGCGACGTCGATCTCGACGGTCAGATCCGAGCACTG
>DATJIG010000082.1:0-3270 GCA_035493495.1 Alphaproteobacteria bacterium | reverse complement strand
GACGCCTTCAAGGCCGCCGGCCTCGACCCCGAGAAGGCGCCGCGGACGTGGCCGGAAGTGGCGCTGGCGGCGGCCAAGCTGAAGGCGAGCGGCCACGCGTGTCCGTTCACCACGAGCTGGGTCAGCTGGACGCAGCTCGAGAGCTTCTCGGCCTGGCACAACGTCGAGTTCGCGACCAAGGGCAACGGGATGAACGGCAGCGATGCGCGGCTGACGTTCAACGGCCCGCTGCAGGTGCGCCACATCCAGGATCTCGAGAACATGGCCAAGCAGGGCCTGTTCGTCTACAAGGGCCGCGAGAACAAGCCCGACACGACGTTCCCGTCCGGCGAATGCGCCATGCTGACCGGCTCGGCCGGGCTGCTCGGCAACGTCAGGAAGAACGCCAAGTTCGCCTACGGCGTCGCGCCGCTGCCGTACTACGAGGACGTCCCCGGAGCACCGCAGAACACCGTCATCGGCGGCGCCAGCCTGTGGGTGATGTCGGGCAAGCCAGCCGACCACTACAAGGGCGTCGCCTCGTTCTTCAACTACCTGTCGAGCCCCGAGGTGCAATCCGAGAGCCACAAGCGGACCGGCTACCTGCCGATCACGACCGCGGCGTTCAAGCTCACCGAGCAGAGCGGGTACTACAAGCAGAACCCTGGCGCCGACGTCGCCGTCAACCAGATGATCCGCAAGACCACCGACAAGTCGCGCGGCATCCGGCTCGGCAACTTCCTGCAGATCCGCACCATCATCGACGAGGAGCTCGAGCAGGTCTGGGCCGGCAAGGCGAGCGCCAAGCAAGCGCTCGACAAGGCGGTCGCGCGCGGCAACGAGCAGCTCGAGAAGTTCCAGGCCGCGAACAAGTCTTGACAGACTTGTTCGCCGCCCTGGCGGCTGACATGAGGCACCCCTCCTCGACCCTCCCCGCCGAGCGGGGAGGGCCATCCGCGTAATCGACCTGTGGCGGCCGAGAAGCGCGTCGTCTTCCGCTCGCCGTGGCTGCCGCTGGCGCTGCTCGCGCCGCAGGCGGCGGTGATCGGCATCTTCTTCTTCTGGCCGGCGGCGCAGACCCTGCTGCAGTCGTTCCAGCAGCAGGACGCCTTCGGCACGAGCACGAGCTGGGTCGGTCTCGAAAACTTCGTCCACCTGTTCCAGGACCGCAGCTACATCGAGTCGTTCAAGACGACCGCGGTCTTCTCGATCTCGGTCGCCGTCTTCGGCATCGCGATCTCGCTCCTGCTCGCGTACTTCGCCGATCGCGCGATCCGCGGCGCGCTCGTCTACAAGACGCTTCTCATCTGGCCGTACGCGGTCGCGCCGGCGGTGGCGGGCGTGCTCTGGCTCTTCATGTTCGCGCCGAGCATCGGCGTCGTCGCGTACGCGCTGAGGAAGAGCGGCATCGACTGGAACCATCTGCTGAACGGCGACCAGGCGATGCTGCTGATCATCATGGCAGCGATCTGGAAGCAGATCTCGTACAACTTCCTGTTCTTCCTCGCCGGCTTGAGCTCGATCCCGAAGTCGCTCGTCGAGGCGGCAGCGATCGACGGCGCCAAGCCGTGGCGGCGCTTCTGGACGATCGTCTTCCCGCTGCTGTCGCCGACGACGTTCTTCCTCCTCGTCATCAACATCGTCTACGCCTTCTTCGACACCTTCGGCATCGTCGACGCGGCCACCGAGGGCGGACCGGGCAAGGACACCGCGATCCTCGTCTACAAGGTCTACTACGACGGCTTCAAGGCGCTCGACCTCGGCGGCTCGGCGGCCCAGTCGGTCATCATCATGGGCATCGTCGTCGTGCTGACCGTGCTGCAGTTCAGGTTCGTCGAGAAGAGGGTCAACTACTAGCCCGACCATGGTCGAGCGTCGCCCGCTCCTCACCTTCCTGACGCACGCAGTCCTGCTCGTCGGCGTGGTGATCGTCGCCTTTCCCGTCTATCTCACGTTCGTCGCGTCGACACACACCGCCCAGGACATCGTCCAGGCGCCGATGCCGATCGTCCCCGGCGACCAGTTCCTGCACAACTACGCCGCCGCGCTGACCGGCTCGGAGAAAGGCGCGGGTTCGGGAGCGCCGGTCGGCCGGATGATGTGGGTGAGCCTGGTTTCGGCGCTCGTCATCTCGATCGGCAAGATCGCGATCTCGCTGCTCTCGGCGTTCGCGATCGTCTACTTCCGCTTCCCATTCCGGATGTTCTTCTTCTGGGCGATCTTCATTACCCTGATGTTGCCGGTCGAGGTGCGGATCTTTCCCACCTACAAGGTCATCTCCGATCTGCACATGCTCAACAGCTACGCCGGCCTGACCGTGCCGCTGATCGCGTCGGCGACAGCGACGTTCCTGTTCCGCCAGTTCTTCCTCACCGTCCCAGACGAGCTCGTCGAGGCGGCACGGGTCGACGGCGCCGGGCCGATGCGCTTCTTCAAGGACGTGCTCGTGCCGCTCTCGGCCACCTCGATCGCGGCGCTCTTCGTCATCCAGTTCATCTACGGCTGGAACCAGTACCTCTGGCCGCTCCTCGTCACGACGGAGGAATCGATGTACCCGGTCGTGATCGGCATCAAGCGGATGATCGCCGGCGGCGACGCGCAGAATGCGTGGAACCTCGTCATGGCGACAGCGATCCTGGCGATGCTGCCGCCGGCGCTCGTCGTCGTGCTGATGCAGAAGTGGTTCGTCAAGGGCCTCGTCGACACCGAGAAGTAAGAGGGAGCACGAGGCACATGGGCGCCATCTCGCTTCGCAACATCGTCAAGCGCTACGGCATCGGACCGAAAGCGAACCAGGTCATCCACGGCGTCGACGCCGAGATCGGAGACGGCGAGTTCGTCGTCATCGTGGGCCCGTCCGGGTGCGGCAAGTCGACCCTGCTGCGGATGGTCGCGGGGCTCGAGGAGATCACTTCGGGCGAGATCACGATCGCGGGCAAGGTCGTCAACGACAAGGAGCCGTCGGAGCGCGACATCGCGATGGTGTTCCAGAACTACGCGCTCTACCCGCACATGACCGTGTTCGACAACATGGCGTACGGGCTCAGGATCGCGAAGGTGCCCGTGGCCGAGATCCGCACGCGCGTCGACCAGGCGGCGAAGATCCTGGAGCTCGGCGCGTTCCTGGCGCGCAAGCCGCGCGAGCTCTCCGGCGGCCAGCGCCAGCGCGTCGCGATGGGCCGCGCGATCGTTCGCAAGCCCGCGGTCTTCCTGTTCGACGAGCCGCTCTCGAACCTCGACGCCAAGCTGCGCGCGCAGACGCGGCTCGAGATCCAGAAGCTGCACGGCGAG
>DATJIG010000081.1:0-5507 GCA_035493495.1 Alphaproteobacteria bacterium | reverse complement strand
GGCGTGCGCGCCGCGGCTTACCTTGCGGGCCACGGCCGAGGTCATCGAGACGACGGCCTGGCCCATCAGGTTCTCGAGCTCGAGGCCCTCGATAAGGTCGGAGTTCCAGATGAGCGAGCGGTCGTTGACGCGCACGTCCTTGAGCGACGCGGCCTCTTCGTTGATGAGCTTCACGCCCTCGCTCAGCACCTCCTGATTGCGGAACACCGCGCAGTTATTCTGCATGGTCTTCTGCATCGACAGGCGGATCTCGGAAACCAGCCGCGAGCCCTTCGCGTAGCGCAGGCGATCAAGACGGGCGAGCGCCTTCTCGTGGGCGTCCTTGGCGAGCGGCTTCTGCTGGGCACCCGGCTTCAGCGTCGCCTGCGCGCGCAGCGCGGCGGCACGGCCGAACACGACGATGTCGAGGAGCGAATTGCAGCCGAGGCGATTGGCGCCGTGGACCGAGACGCACGCCGCCTCGCCGATCGCCATCAGGCCCGGGACCACCGTGTCGGGGTTGCCGTTGACCGGATGAACCACTTCGCCGTGATAGTTCGTCGGTATGCCGCCCATGTTGTAGTGCACGGTGGGCAGCACCGGGATCGGCTCCTTCGTCACGTCGACACCGGCGAAGATCTTCGCCGTCTCGGAGATGCCGGGCAGCCGCTCGTGCAGCAGCTTCGGGTCGAGGTGCTCGAGGTGCAGGTAGATGTGGTCCTTGTGCGGACCAACGCCGCGGCCCTCGCGGATCTCGATGGTCATCGAGCGGCTGACGACGTCGCGCGAGGCAAGGTCCTTCGCCGACGGCGCATAGCGCTCCATGAAGCGCTCGCCGTTCGAGTTGGTGACGTAGCCGCCCTCACCGCGGGCGCCTTCGGTGATCAGGCAGCCCGAACCATAGATGCCGGTCGGGTGGAACTGGATGAACTCCATGTCCTGGAGGGGCAGGCCGGCGCGCAGCACCATGGCGTTGCCGTCGCCGGTGCAGGTGTGGGCCGAGGTCGCCGAGAAGTAGACGCGGCCGTAGCCGCCGGTGGCGATGACGGTCGTCTGGGCGCGGAAGCGGTGGATCGTGCCGTCGTCCATGCACAGCGCGACGACGCCGCGGCACGCGCCGTCGTCATCCATCATCAGGTCGAGGGCGAAGTACTCGGAGAAGAACTCCGCCTTGTGCTTGAGCGACTGCTGGTAAAGCGTGTGCAGGATCGCGTGGCCGGTGCGGTCGGCGGCGGCGCAGGCGCGGTGCGCCATTTCCTTGCCGTACTCGATGGTGTGGCCGCCGAACGGGCGCTGGTAGATCTTGCCCTCGGGCGTGCGCGAGAACGGGACGCCGAAGTGCTCGAGCTCGCGCACCGCGTCGAGCGCGGAGTGGCACATGTACTCGATCGCGTCCTGGTCGCCGAGCCAGTCGGAGCCCTTGATGGTGTCGTAGAAGTGATAGCGCCAGTCGTCCGGCTTGACGTTGCCGAGGGCGGCGCCGACGCCGCCCTGCGCCGCGACCGTGTGGCTACGGGTCGGGTAGACCTTGGTGATGCAGGCCGTCTTGAAGCCGGCGGCGGTCATTCCGAGCGTCGCGCGGAGGCCGGCGCCGCCGGCGCCGACGACGATGACATCGTAGGTGTGATCGATGATCTGATAGGCGTTGCTCATCGCCTCAGCCCCTGAACGCAATCTTGAGAACGGAAAACACGGCGATCGCCCCGATCAGCCAGCAGGCAAAGCGGACGGCCACCAGCGAAACGATGCGCGCAGGATCCTCGTGGACGTAGTCCTCGATGACGACCTGGAGTCCAAGCGCCAGATGATAGAAGCCGCTCACGAACAAGAGCGTCAGCAACACCGCAACCAGCGGCTGGGCGATCCACGCGCTGACCATGGCGTAGTCCGCGCCCGCGAGTTGGATCAGCGAAGCGACGAACCAGAGGGTCAGCGGCACCAGTGCGACGGCGGTCAGGCGCTGCACCCACCAGTGGTGGACGCCTTCCTTGGCGGAACCGAGGCCGCGAACGCGGCCGAGAGGCGTGCGCATGCTCATCGGGCACCTCCGAGGACGGTGAAGGCTGCGACCCAGGCGATCAGCGTGAGACCTGCGGTCATCACCAGCACGGCCACTCCCGACGCGTATGCCGAGCGCAGCTCGAAACCGTAGCCCGCGTCCCAGAACAGATGACGGATGCCGTTGGAGAGATGAAAGAACAGCGCGACGCTGAACCCGAGCAGCACGAGGTACCCGAACCACGACCCGATCAGCGCCTGGGCGCGGGCGAAGTGATCGGGTCCGCCGGCGGCGGCGGCGACCCAGTACGCGACGAGCAGTGCGCCGACTCCCAATCCGACACCGGTGATGCGGTGCAGAATCGACAGCACGGATGTCATCTGCGGACGATAGATCTGAATGTGGGGCGACAGCGGACGGTTGCGTTCGACCATGGTCTGCCTGGGGTCTGCCTGGGATAGCTCGTTTTGGGCGGAAGGGCGCAGAAGGAAAGCGGAGAACGTCGGCAAAACCGCCGTTCCCCCGGAACGTGTTGGATGGCCTCGATTTTGGCCGTTTGGGTGTAGCGTCCCGGCCCGGCCTCGTCAACGCCTCGGGGGAACGGCTGTCATGCCCGAGGTGAAGGGCTCAGCCGGCTCGCACCGGGCGCTCGGAATGGCCGAGATCGCGCTCCGGGGCGACGCGGTCGCGGACCAGTTGCTTGAGTTCGCGGATTTCGGGAAAGCGCCCCCTCTCCTTGCGCGACCATAGAACTTCGCCATCCAACCGGACCTCGAAGATGCCGCCGGTTCCTGGGCACAGCGCCACTTCCGTGAGTTCCTCCTCGAACGTGAGCATCAGCTCCTGGGCCATCCAGGCCGCCCTCAGCAGCCAACGGCACTGACGGCAGTAGTGAATTTCGATCCGGTGCTCGGACATTGTCATACCTGTCGCTTGGAACCTGGAGCGGACCGCGCAAGAAAAGAACACTCATGCCGTCTGGCAGCCCACCTCGGCGGTTTCCCGCCAACCCCGCCATGCCCTGTGGATATCTACGGGGGCCGATTGTGCGCCGACTGTGGGCGGCGAAACGTTCGATCCACAAGATTCTCCTCGCGGCGCGGTGAATCGTATTGCCGCAACCACGCGCGAATTCAATCATGAACCTGTAGCAGGCGTCCGAGATGGCTTGCTGTCGCAAGGCAGAAGGTAATCTCGGAGGCGACGCCCAGCGGCGGGTCACACCGACGTTGCGTCGCCGGGTCCGGTGCGCAGGCCCTTGGCTGAGGGTCAAGCGCCCTTCGCCGAAGGGTCTGCATCCAGGCCTCGACGCGTCAGCGACGGGGAATTGGGAGCACACCGGGCGGAAAGTACGGCCTTCGATGAGAAGGCTTCGGGTGCCGGGATGGCATGCACCCCAAGGGCTGCCATCTGTCGGAACGCCGTCGTAAGACCGCGTTCGCGTCACGTGTCACGTCCCGCAAGGCTCCTTGCGGGGTGCTCCGGGGAGGACATCTCCGGAAGCGTTCCGGTGCCGGAACGCATGGTCACGGGATTGGGTACGGAGCCGGGCGAAGGACAGGGTCTTTCCGTAGAGGACGGCGGCCCCTTGGGGGGTCGAGCCTGTCGCGGTCATGGTCGCGTCTCTCCCTGGGGATGCGCCGACCGGGACGATGGCGGAACTGTCTGCCCGCACCTGCTGCACGGAGCAGTCCCTGCTCCAAGAGCGTCAGGCGAGGTGTTTCGGCTGCAACCGGAGCACCGCATGCTCGATCGAAGGTTCTCGGACCGGATCGGCACGCCTGACGCTCATCTATTATGAGCAGGACTCACGCGGATCAACAACATTTTGCGGCAGGACTCCCGCCGTGCCCCACCTGTGGATGGAGGTCCGCGCGCCCTTCACGGTGCGGATTTGGCCGGCGCGCGTTTAGGCACCACCGTGAACCTTCGCGCCGTTCACCGAGAAGTCGGTACGGGTGCCGGCGCCCGGCAAGATGCGGTTGGCGTGACGCGGTTGTCATAGGCGGCGCTCCTGCGTAAGAAGAGCGCGGGCCCAGCGTAGCCGCTGGCGCTCCACCGCGTCGCCACACGACGCGCGACGCACAGCGGGGCCGAATGGAGTTTTGGATCTTCTTCGTCAAGGGCGTGCTCGCGGGATTCGTCATCGCGATGCCCGTCGGCCCCGTTGCGATCATGTGCATCCACCGCACCCTCGCCCAGGGCCCGCTCTATGGATATGTGTCGGGCATCGGCGCCGCCGCCGGCGACACGGTGTTCGGCGCGATCGCGGCGTTCGGCCTCGGCGTCCTCGCCGACGATCTGATGGCGCACAACCAGATCCTGCGCTTCGTCGGCGGAGCGATCCTCTGCCTTGTCGGCGCGCGGGCGATCCTGACGCGGCACCTGCCAAATCCTGCGGCGGAGGACCGCCGCAGCTATTACGGCGACGGCTTCTCGGCGTTCGCCGTCACCGTGACCAATCCCATCACCCTGATCTCGTTCGCCGCCGTCCTCGCCGGTCTCGACATACATGGCGTCACCGATCATCTGCGCTGGAGCGTGGCGCTGACGTCGGGCGTGTTCTCCGGCGCCATCGCCTGGTGGCTTCTGCTGACGACGATCACCACCGGCTTCCGCGGCTACATGACCGACGCCCGGCTTCTGTGGGTCACCCGCGCCACCGGCGTCCTGATCGCCGCCTTCGGCGTGCTCCTGCTGTTCTCGCTCGTCTCGATCGACCCCCAGACGTTCGGCCGCTTCCAGCCCACCACCCGCTCCTCGACGCCCTGATCGCACAGCCCACGTCGTGGGCGCGATCTGGGAATGGCGACGCAGATTCGGGCACCCGCCCGCGCGCCCGGCACGCGATGTGCCTCCGACTTGCCGCATCCGTAGCTGGTATGGCCGTTGCATCCTCGTGTGACGCAACCACGGGGAGAGGTCCCATGACACGTTTGGAGCTGGCCGAGAAGATCAAGCTCGCGAAGGCGAAAAAGGGCGTGAGCTGGGCCGACATCGCAAAGAAGGTCGGCCGGAGCGAAGTCTGGACCACGGCGGCGCTGCTGGGCCAGATGACGATGGATCCAAAGGAGGCCAATGCAGCCGCGAAGGTGCTCAGCCTCTCGAAGGATGAGGAGTTTCTGCTGACGCAAATTCCCTACAAGGGATCGCTGCCGGCGGCGGTGCCGACCGATGCCCTGATCTACCGCTTCTACGAGGTCGTCTCCGTCTACGGCACGACCTTCAAGGCCGTGATCGAGGACAAGTTCGGCGAAGGGATCATGAGCGCGATCGATTTCTCCTGCGACATCGAGCGCGTGCCCGATCCCAAGGGCGACCGCGTCAAGGTGACGATGAACGGCAAGTTCCTGCCGTACAAGAAATACTGACCGGACTCTTCGCGAAGCACCGAAACGAAAACGGCGGGAGTTCCCTCCCGCCGTTCGCCGTGCTCGATCCTCTCGGGCCTAGGCGGCCTTGCGCAGGTAATTCTGCGCCAGCACCTCGGCGATCTGCACCGCGTTGAGCGCGGCACCCTTGCGCAGGT
>DATJIG010000080.1:0-2169 GCA_035493495.1 Alphaproteobacteria bacterium | reverse complement strand
CCGACTACTCGGCGGCAACCATGCGGCTGCCCATGACCCGCACCATCAGCGAGTCGAGCGTATCGCCGGCCTTCAGCGTCGCCAGCGTCACATTGGCCGTGACCTGCTGGTTGGCGCGCTGCGCGCCGAGCATCGTGTTCTTGAGCGCTCCGGCGATGCGGCGCGCGACCACATGGGCCGAGCGCAAATCGGTCTGGGTGAAGGCCATGAGGATGGCGCCGTCCTCGTCGCGCGCGGCGAAATCGATTGTCCGCGTGAGCCGCGTGACGAGGCGGGCGCCGTCGCGCGCGGCGCGGTCGTCGAGCGGCCCTTCGAACGAGAAGCGGGCGAGCGAGAGCGGCTGGCTGCGGTCGGCCGCTTCCGCGATCGCCTTGCCGAGATCGCGCCAGAACGCGTCGCGGGTCAGCAGGCCGGTTTCGGGATCGAACATGCCGCCGGCCTCGAGCGAGGCCATGACGCGCTTGAGCCGCGCCTCGAAGGCATGCAGCCGGACGAGCGGCACGATGCGCGAGACAATGCGGTGGGGGTCGGGATCGAGGTGGTCGACGTTTGGCAGCACTTCGGCGAAATCGTCCGAGGCCGCGCCGACGACGGCGACCGGCAGGTCGCGGAAGCGGGTGTCTTCCGACAGTGCGGCGAGGAAGGCGTCGGTCGTCACCTGCGGGAAGCCGTCGCCGACGACCACGCCGTCAATGTCGCGGGCGTTGAGATATTTGGCGGCGTTCTCGACGCTGAGCGCGCCGATCATTTTCACGCGCTCGCCCATGGCGACGCTGAGCGCGGGATAGAGCGGGCCGCGGCCGATAATGAGGACGGTGGCGTCGTCGAGCGCGTCGGTCGTCGGCATGGGCGGCAGGGGACCGGCGCTGGCTTCTCCATAGCGGCGCAGCACCGCGGCATGCAGCGCGCGCACGCGCAGCGCCGATTGCAGACGCGCGACGATCCGGGCGACCGGCAGGGACGCGTCGGCGGGCAGGGCATTGGGCAGCGCGGCCTCGCGCTCGCCGTCGGCGAGGCCGATCACCGGCACCATTGCGCCCGATGCGGTCGCGATCTGGAGGCTGAGCATGCGGGCGGAGGATTCGCTCGGCGGCGGGCCGGGTTCGGCGATGACCAGGGCGGACGGCTTGACCGCGACGAAGGCGGTCGGCGCATCGGGCCAGGTCGCTTCGACGATGGGGAAGGCGCCGGCGGCGCTTAAAGCGCCGGTGAGTTCCGTCGCTGGAGTGTCGGCGACTACGATCAGCGGACCTTGCAGCGACATGGCACGCACGCGGGTTACAAATGGACGAGGCACACTACCGGCGGGCTGTTAATACCGCGTTGACGACACCGTCGAATTAAGAGACTGAGCGCGGCCGGAAGGCGTGGGCGACCAGGGGATTGGCGCCACGGGCGGCAAGACCGGCGGCGATGCGGGCCGCGTCGCCCGCATGGCCGGCGAGGCGGTTGCCGAGCAGGGCGTCGGGCAGCGCCGCGATCACCGCGGTCGGATCGGCGGCAGCGACCGCCGCGTCGAGCGCCCGCTGACCGAATTGATAGGCGCCGACGGCGACCGTGCCCGGTTTGCCGATCCGTGCGGCTGCATTGACGACCTCCGGATCGGGCAAGCCGTCCGCACCACGGGCCGCGGCAATGGCGGAGGTCTCCTCGAAGGGGACGCAGTCGACGATGTTTGGCGACGGCGTCTGCGCGGCCGCACCCAGGGGCGCGCGCCAGAGCGCGACAGTGCGGTTCGAGCCTGCGACGGCATTGGCGAGCGCGCCCAAAGCGGGCCCGGGCAGCACGACCGCTCCGTCGTTCATCGCCGCCGACTGCGCGGCGAAGGCATCGGCGTCGAAACCGTGATGCAGATGAAGCGCGCCGCCGACGATCAGCCACGGCATGAGGGTTGCGGTCAGGCCGCCGAACGACGAGAGCGGAATTGTCGACACGATCGGGGCGTCGAGCGCAAGCCCGGTCGCTTCCGCGAGCGCGGCACCGGCCTCGAGCAGACGTGCATGGTCATGCGGCACGGCGGCGATGCCATCGGCGGTCACGTCGAAGGTCATGGCGATGACCTGCGCGGACACATCGCCAAGCCGCCGCGGCGGTGGCTCGGCCGTCCCGCCCGCAAACACGCCGTCGAGCGGCACGACGCCGTCCGGCAAGTCGTCGCCGAAGGCGCAG
>DATJIG010000079.1:0-11706 GCA_035493495.1 Alphaproteobacteria bacterium | reverse complement strand
GAAGTCTCGGGCGCCCGCTAACGGGCTTCTCGCCACTTCCGCTGCCTCGGCGTTTGGGCGAAAATGACCGGGCACTTCATTACCCCAATCAAAAAAGGTCACAGCGTTATGAGCGATCTCAAGCGGATTCGAACGGACGTGGTCGGAAGCCTCCTGCGCCCCGATTACCTCAAGGATGCCCACCGGCAGCACGACGAGGGCAAGCTCTCGGGCGATGCCCTCCGCGAATGCGAGGACCGCGCCGTCCGCGAAGCGGTGGCGCTCCAGGAGTCCGTCGGACTCGACGTCCTGACCGACGGCGAGATGCGCCGCCTCAATTTCCAGGAGAGCTTCGGCGCGGCGGTCGAAGGCTTCGATGCCGGCGCGTCCAAGGTCCACACCTACGAGCGCCGGGTCGAGGGTGCGGCGCCCGGCCAGCGCTGGGAGATCCCTGAGCTCGGCAGCCACGGCACCGCGGTGTCGCACCGTCGCCCTGTGGTCAGCCGCCTCAAGCTGGTCCGCAACATCCCGCTCGAGGAATACAAGTACGCGTCGGGCGTCACCAAGACGCCGGTGAAGGTCACGCTGATCGGTCCCGACCGCATCTCGCAGCGCTTCGCCTACGAGCAGTCGGCGGCGATCTACAAGGGCATGGACGACTTCGTCTCCGACGTCGTCAAGATCGAGCGTGAGATCATCACCGGCCTGGTCGATGCCGGCTGCAAGTACGTGCAGATCGACGCGCCGGGCTTCACCGCCTACGTCGACGAGCCGTCGATGGCGCAGATGAAGAGCCGCGGCGAGGACCCGATGGCGAACTTCTCACGGTCGCTCAAGGCCGAGGCCGCGGTGATCGCCAATTTCCCCGGGGTCACCTTCGGCATCCATCTCTGTCGCGGCAACCAGCGCAGCATGTGGCACCGCGAGGGCACCTACGATGCGATCGCCGAGCGGCTGTTCAACGAGCTGCCGCTCCAGCGCTTCCTGCTCGAGTACGACACGCCGCGCGCGGGCTCCTTCGCGCCGCTGCGCTTCGTGCCGAAGGGCAAGACCATCGTGCTCGGCCTCATCACCACCAAGACGCCGGAGCTCGAGAAGGTCGATGACCTTCGCCGCCGCGTCGACGAGGCGTCGAAGTACATTCCGGCCGACCAGCTCGCCATCAGTCCGCAGTGCGGCTTCGCGTCGGACGTCGTCGGCAATCTGGTGAGCGCCGACGACCAGAAGCGTAAGCTGGAGGTCATGGTCGAGACCGCGCGGAAGGTGTGGCACTAGACACCGGGCGCGAGACCGCAAACGATACGGCGTCCATAAGAACGGGGAGGCAGGACATGCGGTTCGGAGTGAGGACATTGGCGCCGGCGGGGGTACTGGCGGCGGTCGTGTGCGCGACCGCGCCGGTCGCCACGCCGGCGGCGGCGCAGGATGCCGCGCGCCTCTTCGCCGGCAAGCAGATCGAGCTCGTCATCGGCACGACGCCGGGCGGCGGCTACGATACCTATGCGCGCCTGATCGCCCGCCACATGGGGAATTACATTCCGGGCAAGCCGACGCTGCTGCCGAAGAACATGCCGGGCGCCGGCAGCAACAAGGCGGCCGCCTACATGTACGCCGTCGCCGCCAAGGACGGGACGTCGATCGGCGCGATCTTCCCCGGCGCGGTGGTCGAGCCGCTGCTCGGCGACAAGTCGCAGGTCCAGCACGACTCGACCAAGTTCATCTATCTGGGCAGCGCCAACAACGAGGTCTTCATTTGCATGGCGCGCACCGACGCGCCGGTGCAGAAGTTCGAGGACGCTCTGTCGAAGGAGATGATCCTCGGCGCCAGCGCCGCCGGCGGTTCGACCCGCGATTTCCCGGCGCTCCTCAATAATGTGCTCGGCACCAAGTTCACAGTCGTGAGCGGCTATCCCGGCAGCAAGGAGATCGTTCTCGCGACCGAGCGCAACGAGGTCCAGGGCGCGTGCGGCTACGGCTGGTCGAGCCTGATCGCCCAGAACGCGGACCTCTTGAAGACCAACAAGGTCCGCGTGCTGGCCCAGGAGACGCTGAAGGCCCATCCGACGCTCACCAAGATGGGCGTGCCGCTCACGATCCAGTTCGCCAAGACCGACGAGCAGAAGCAGATTCTCGAGCTCGTCTACGGCCAGCTCGTGTTCGGACGGCCCTACGTGCTGCCGCCGGGCGTTCCCGCCGATCGCGTCACCGTGCTGCGCCGCGCGTTCGACGCAACGCTCAAGGACAAGACGCTGATCGCCGAGGCCGAGAAGCTGCAGCTCGACGTCGAGTCGGTGTCCGGCGAGGAAGTCCAGGCGCTGGTCGCGAAGATGTTCGCGATGCCCTCGGACATGGTCGAGCGCACCAAGCAGGCCCTCATCTACAAGGGAAAGTGATCTACAAGTGACCGGCGCGGCCCCGGGCCGTCAGCCCGCCAGCGCCGCGTCGCCCTGCGCGAATGCCTTCATCCGGCTGGTGAAGAAGTCGATGAACAGGCGGACGCGCGCCGGCTGGTAGCGGTCGCGCTGGTAGACGACGTAGAGCGTGCGCTCGTCGATCGCGTGATCGTCGAGCACGCGCACCAGCGCTCCCGCGGCGATATCGTCGATCACCAGGTACTCGCGCAAGAGCGCGATGCCGAGGCCGCGCAGCGCCGCGTGGCGCACGACCAGGCTCGAGTTGGCGCGCAAGATCCCTGAGATGCGCACCGCCGAGCGGCCCTTCGGACCCTGAAAGCTCCAGTTGGAGTGGGCCGCGCCGCTCGGGTCGAGACAACTGTGCCTGGCGAGGTCGGCGTGCGTGCGTGGCACACCGCTCGCGGCGAGATACTCGGGCGCCGCGACGAGGACCCGCGGCAGCCCGACGATCGGCCGCGCGACCAGCGCCGAATCCCGCGCCGGCAGCGTCCGGATCGCGAGATCGAATCCGCCGGTCACCAGATCGGTGCCGTGGGGCGATTCGGCGCGGTCTCGGAGCGCGATGTGCACCGAGATGCCGGGATGGTGGCGGCAGAACTCGCCGACCAGCGGCCCGAGCACGGTCTCCGAGAACGTCTTCGACGACAGGATCTTGATCTCGCCGCGTGGCACCGAGCGCTTGGCCTGCATGCGCTCCTCGAGCGCGCTCATCTCGGCCAACAGCGAGACGCAGTTCTCGTAGTAGTCGGCGCCCGTCATGGTCGGGCTCAGGCGATGGGTGTTGCGGTTCAGCAGCTTTACGTTGAGCGTTGCCTCGAGGTCCTGGACGCGCTTCGACACCATGGCGCGGGTGACGCCGAGCTCCTTGGCCGCCCGCGTGTAGCTGCCGAGCTTCACCACTGCGGCGTAGGTCTCCATTAGCCTGAGGCGATCCATCCCGTCCTCCCGAAATGCTGTCAAATTTTATTTGACACGGTGGCAAGCGCAAAGTGCATTGTTGGCCTTGGTCGCCCGGCGCAGAGTCCGGCCCTCGGCGCAGCCAGCGCCGGCACCTCTTCGTGAAGGATTCCCGCCGTGAAAGCCCGCACCCCCGACGAATTCCAGGAAGCCATCCTCGACACCCTGCAGGAGCTGCGCTGGGACACGCCGACCTATCTCGAGGAATACAACCGCAAGCACATGACCCGGGACGGCGCCCGCGTCTACGCGATCGAGCACTGCGTGTTCGCGGCCAACTTCCCGCGCTGGCTCGCCAACATCACCGGCAACTGCCCGCACCTTGAGGTGCGCCAGTACCTGATCGAGAACACCTTCGTCGAGGAGGTGAAGGACCCGACCATCACGTCCGGCCACTATGAGAGCCTGGTCGATTTCGCCGTGGCGCTGGGTGCCGACCGCGAGTTCGTCTACGGCTACCGCGGCGCGCCGATTACCCAGATGCGCATCGTCTACTGCGAGTGGGTGAGCCGGCAGAAACCGTGGCTCGAGGCCTTCGCCGCCATCGCCGGCAACGAGGTCGCGCGCGGCAAGGCGATGATCGCCCGCGTCGGCAACCGTGCCCGCACCTCGCGCGACAACTGGAAGGCGCTCAAGCTCGACGACAAGGCGCTCGCCCACTGGGATGCGGCGGACGCCGCCGACTCGTCCGAGGAGGGCCACGGCGATGCGCCGCTCGGGATCCTGCGCAAGTACGCGACGACCCGCGAGCAGCAGGATGCGTGCCTGCAGGCGATGCGCGACCGCCAGATGGTCAACCGGATGTGGTCCGATCAGGTCGGCGTGTGGTGCTTCGAGGCCTCGGGGCTGAAGCCGCCATCGCTCGACGGCCGCCACAAGGCGCCGACGATCGCGCTGGCGAAAACGGCCGTCACGGCCTAATGACAAGAAGCGGCAGCCGCGCGTAATGGGCGCGCGGCTGACTTGCCTTCAGTTGAGGTTTCACGCGTCGACAAGTGATCCATGAGCGTTGAGCGCGATGCCGGTCCGGACCGGCCGCCGGGGAGAGCGAAGTGTCGGGTGAGAGACGCGCTGCGGTCGTGACCGGCGGTGCCAGCGGCATTGGGCTGGCGATCGTCCGTCATCTCGCGGGCGAGGGGATGAGCGTGGTCGCGGCCGATCGCGACGAGGCGGCCTGCGCCGAAGCGCGCAAGGCGCTCGTGCAATTTGGCGACCGCGTTCGCGTCGTCGTCGCCGACATCGGGACCCCCGAGGGCGCGAACGCAGCGGTGCAAACCGCAGTCAAGGAATTCGGCCGCATCGACCTCCTGGTCAACAACGCCGCGGTTCATCCGATCGAAACGATCGAGGAGCATTCGTTCGAGACCTGGCGCGAGACGTTCCGCGTCAATGTCGACGGCGCCATGCTGTGCAGCCGCGCGGCGCTGCCGCATATGAAGCGCCAAGGTCGCGGCGTCATCGTCAACATGGGCTCCGTCAGTGGCGAGGTTCCATACGCCACCGGCGGCGCCTACGGTGCCTCGAAGGCGGCGATCGCCCTGATGACCAAGGTGCTGGCGGTCGAGGCAGGTCCCTACGGCGTCCGCGTCAACTGCATCTCGGCGGGTACGATCCGTCACCGCGCCGAAACCTATGGAACGGCCGACCAGAAGCCGGCGCACATCCCGATCGGCCGCGCCGGATCGACCGGGGACGTGGCCCAGCTCGTCTCATACCTCGCGTCCGATGCCGCGTCGTACCTGACCGGCGCTGTCATCACGCTTGACGGCGGCGCGACGGCGGGGCGGCCCAAAACCACCAAGCGTAAATAAGCTCAGCAAGCGCACTTCGTAGTGATTGGGTAAGGAGATCGTCGTGAGCAGCTACCGTCCGATGCCGCCTGAGGCGGCGATGGCCATCGGCAACATGCTCGACGACTGCGCCCGCATCCAGCGCGGCCAGAACGTGCTGATCCTGGCCGCGACCGACGGTCTCTACGGCGGTCGCAACCTGGTCGACGAGACGGCGATCGCCTGGATCCAGCAGGGCGTGCAGGCGCGCGGCGCGCATCCCTCGGTGCTGTGGGTCGACATGCCGGTGCGCAAGAACGTGATCTGGCCGGACATCCCGACGCCGGAGACGGTCTGGCGCATCCCGGCCGTGGTCAAGGAGGCGGTGAAGACCGCCGACGTGCTCATCAGCCACATCCTCGACCTGTCGTCGGAGGAGGAGCTGAAGGAGTGGCCGCAGTTCCTCAAGGATAACAAGGTGCCGATGGTGCGCAACATGGCGACCACGGCGCCACTCCTGTGCAGCGCCTGGGCGCGCACGCCGCACAAGCTGATCAACGAGATCCGCTACCGCACCGGCGAGATGGTGAAGCAGGGCGAGCGCTGGACGCTGACTCACCCCAATGGCACGCACCTCGAAGGCACCGTCGGCACGCCCGGCCGCGGCGGCGAGGGCTACTCCTACTGGCGCGACACCGGCTATTACTGGCCGTTCCCGGAAGGCATCTATCCGGCGGTCAATCCGGTCGGCGCGAAGGGCACCTTCGTCTTCGACCAGATGATGCCGGTGTGGGCGCGCCATGTCGGCGTGCCGGTGAAGTTCCGGGCACCCGTGCGCGTCACCGTCGAGAACAACCAGATGACGAAGTTCGAGGGCGGCGCCGAGGCTGAGACGATCAAGGCATTCCTCGACGAACTCGCCAAGGTCGTCGGCAAGGAGAACGCGTTCGAGATCCGCGGTCCTCACGGCGGCATCCATCCCGCGGCCAGAGTGACGGCCGCGCAATGTCCCGACGACGACTACCGCGAGTTCATCGAATCGTTCCACGCCGCAAGCGTGCACATGCATCTCGGCAATGCCGGCAAGGCCAAGGCGTTTCCGTACAATCTTCACACCGCCGCCGAAGTCCGGGGTGCCACGCTCACCATCGGCAACAGCATGGTGCACGACAACGGCCGGCTGGGCGTGATGGAAGACCCCCGGGTGCAGGCGGTGGCGGCGCAATACAAAGATCGCCCCGGCTTCGACGGAGAGCAGTGGCTGTACGGGTAAGCGCCGCAGGCGTGGAATAAAAAAGATCAGGGAGCAAAGCACATGAAAACGCGCGCGTTCGTCGCCGCACTGGGATGGCTGCTGGCAACGGCGGCACCGGGTGCGGCGACCGATTTCTACGACGGCAAGCGCATCAACATCATCGTCGGGTTCGCGAGCGGCGGCAGCGCTGACGGCGACGCGCGGGTGATCTCGCGCTATCTCGGCAAGCACATTCCCGGCAACCCGACGATCATCGTCCAGAACATGCCGGGAGCCGGCGGCCTCAAGGCGATCAACCTCGCCTACCAGGGCTCGACGCCCGATGGGCTGACCATCTACCAGCTCGCCAGCGCCCACTACATCCAGCAGCTCGTCGGCTCGAGCGCGGTGCAGTTCGACTTGAGCAAGATGCCGATCCTCGGCGCCTGGACCCGCAGCAACTACGTGCTGGTGGTCAGCAGCAAGTACCGCACGCTCGAGGACATGCGGAAGGCCAAGGAGCCGCTGATCATCGGCAGCGAGGGCATGGGCTCGGGCACCTACGTCTTCACCATCGCCTGGCAGCGGGCCCTCGGCCTCAAGTTCAAGCTCATCACCGGCTACGGCAGCGCCGAGCGGACGCTCGCCGTCGAGCGCGGCGAGATCGAGGGCCGGACCGAGACCGTCGGCAACATCGTCCGCGGCGACCCGCAGATGCGGCGCAACGCGCCTCCCCGGGTCCAGAGCGGCACCGTCCGCAGTCCGCTGATGCCGGATGTGCCGACGGTCTACGAGGTCAATCCCAAGCCCGGTCCGTTCTTCGAGGCAATCAACGAGGGCCTGTCGATCTCGCGGCCCTATGTGCTGTCGCCGGGCACGCCCGAGGACCGGCTCGCGATCCTCCGCACCGCCTGGGAAGAAATGCTTAAGGATCAAGAGTTTAAGACTGAGGTGGAGAAGCAGGGCTGGGAGTTCGTGCCGACCCCGTACGACAAGGTGGAAAAGTTCTATAAAAAGGCGATCGCCGACACCCCGGCGGACGTTAAGGAAGAGCTCAAGGCGCTCTTCCCGTGACGGGCGCCCACGGTCTGCTTATATATTGATAGAGCGCGCTCGACAGGAACGGAGACCTCGGATGGACAGCATTCACGCGACGACGGAACGCCTGCGCGAAGAGGCGGCGAACGCCGGTACGACGCACCCGACCACCTACAGCGGCACCTCGCCGGTCAAGGTGAACAAGCTTGGCCACTTCGTCTACGAGGTGACGGACGTCGAGCGGACGGTGAAGTTCTGGACCGAGGTCATGGGCTTCAAGGAGACCGATCGCAACGAGCACGGCATGGTGTTCTTCCGCTGCGGCGCCGACCACCACGCGATCGGACTCAAGCCGATGGCCAAGGGCAAGACCCCGAAGCGCGACATGAAGGGCAGCCTCCAGATGGAGCACCTCGCCATGGAGGTCGACAACGTCGAAGTCCTCGTCAAGGCGAAGGAGTACTTCAAGAAGAACAACATTCCGATCGTGTTCGAGGGCCGAAAGGGCGCGGGCTGCAACATCAGCATCAACTTCCTCGATCCCGACGGCTACGAGTTCGAGATCTACTGCGAGATGGACCAGGTCGGCGAGGACGGCCGCCTGCGCCCGTCGTCGCTGTTCAAGAAGCGCAACCCGCTCGAAGAGGCGATCAAGGATCCGGTTCAGAAGAACTGGTGATCCGATCGCTCCAGCGGTCGACTGGTGAAACGAAGCGGCGGGCCTCGGCCCGCCGCTTTTGTTTTTGTTTTGCGTCCGTCGCTCGAGCGCTCCACCTCGACCGGACCCGAGCGCCCGCGTTCAACGCTATTCGGTCGCGGTACGCTCCGTCGCCTGATGATCGAGAGTGTGTCCCTGGCGGACCTTCGTCGGCGAGCCGAGAGAGTGCGGCGCATCCTGCCCCAGGTATCGGACGCACGGATTGCGAAAAACCGAGCCGGCGCGAAGTGCGCCCTCTCGATCGGTCCCATTTGATCGGCCGCGAGCAGCGCAATCCGCTCGAAGACGGAAACGGAAGCGGCGGGCCTCGGCTCGCGGAAAGCCCGGAAATTGTCGCGGCTTTCTTCGTCTGGACCAGCCGCATCCCACACGAGCACTCCGGCTGGCGCCTCGACTTGGGATGTCGCTCCGGTCTCGCTAAGCCACGAACGCAAGAAAAAGGAACGCCGCGAAGAGGACGAGGTGCACGGCACCCTGCATCATGTGCGTGCGTCCCGTTCCCAGGGTGACCGCGCTTACGAGGAAGGTGAGCGTAAGCAGCGTTATGTCCTTGGGGGCCAGCCCCAGGACCAAAGGCAAGTCGAATGCGATTGCGGAGACGACCACCACGGGGATCGTGAGCCCGATGCTGGCAAGCGCGGAGCCGATTGCCAGGTTCATGCTGGTCTGGAGGCGGTCGGCTCGTGCGGCACGCGCCGCGGCCGACGCCTCCGGAAGCAGGACGAGGATCGCGATCACGATGCCGATCACGGCCTTGGGCGCGCCCGCCGCATCGACGGCACCCTCGATCGTGGGAGAAAGCACTTTGGCGAGACCAACGACGGCGACGAGCGAGGCGAGAAGCAGGCCGAAACTCACCCACGCCTCTCGGGGGGTCGGGGGCAGTGCGTGCGCATCCGGGTCGGCCGGTCCCGCGATGGGTAAAAAGTAGTCGCGGTGCCGCACGGTCTGGATGAAGACGAAAATCGCCCACAGCGCGGCTGACGACGCAGCGACGAAGACGAGCTGTGATTCGCTCAGCGTGCCGGTCGGCGTGGTCGTCGTGAAGACCGGGAGGATGAGAGACAGCGTCGACATCACGATCAACGCGGCGAACCCCGATCCCGCACCCTCGACGCGAAAGCTTTGTTCGCGGTGCGCGAGGCTGCCGAGAAGGACGCAGATGCCGACCACGCCGTTGCAGATGACCATCACCGCGGCGTAGATCGTGTCACGCGGCAGGAAAGCTGCACCGTTGCCGCCCGCGAACATCACCGACAGGATGAGCGAAGCCTCGATCACGGTCACGCTCACGGCGAGCACCAGGGTGCCGAACGGCTCGCCCACCCGGTGCGCCACCACCTCGGCGTGATGCACCGCCGTGATCACCACGCCGACGAGAGCGACTCCGCACAGCACGGCCAGCACCGTCCCGGCGCCCACGACGACTGCGGCCACGAGCAGGCCGACGGATATCGCCGGGACCAGCCAGGTCCATAGAGCCAAGCTCTGGCGACGCGATGCGTTGCTCATTGCACGACGAACCCCGGCAGGGCGACGAGTGTCAGGGAGCGGATTGATCAGGTTTCGGCACCCATATTCACGACATGAAGCTCATGACATGAGACCGGGAGCTAGTCCAGCGGCTCGATTTTCAGGATCGAGCCCGAGTGGTTGTTGCCGATCCACACCGTGACCGGCTTCGTCCGGTCGTCGACGAACACCCGCCGCACGTTGGTCGAGCGCGGCAGCGGATAGACGGTCGAGGCTCCGGTCCTCGAATCCACGCGCAGCACGCGGTCGCCGTTCATGCCGCCCGACCACAGCTCGTCGTTGCGGTCGATCACCGCGTCGTAGGGCGCGAAGTTGTCGGGTCCCGGCCACTCCTTCATCTCGAGCGTCGTGGTGTCGAACAGCCCGACCTTGCCGCCGACGAACTCGCCGAACGCGATCCGGCCCTTGTCGTCGATCGAGCCGCGGCGTGGCCGCGAGCCCTTGGTCGGCGTCTGGTGGATGGTGATGGCGAGCGTCCTGGCGTCGATGCGGCCGATGCTCTCGCCCGCGTAGTCGAGATAGAACAGATTGTTCTGCGCGTCGGTCCGGAGGCCGTAGGTCGAATGCGACGAGCCTTTCGGGAACACCGTGAACGGGTCGATGTCCTCGATCTGTCCGCTTTTGAGGTCGAGCCGGAAGATATGCCGCGTTCCCACGTCGCTGAACCACACCTTGTCGTCGACACTCGAATGATGCGGCTCAACCATGGTGAGCTGCGTGCGGTCGTTCTCCTTCTCCTTGGGCAGGGTGAAGAACGTGAACTTTTCCGTGCGCGGATCGAAGCGGCCGATCTGCGCCTGGAACATGTTGGCGATCCACAGGTTGCCGCGGTCGTCCAGCTCGAGGTCGAGCGAGCCCTTGGGCGCCGCGTCCTTGCGCACCGGTATCGCGAACTCCGTCACCGTGCCTGTTTTGGGGTCGAGCCGGCCCAGCACCTGCTCGCCGAAATTCGACCACCAGACGATGCCGTCCGCGTCGACGATGACGTCGTGCGGCTCGGCGAGCTCGTTCGGCATCGCGTATTCGGTGATAACGACGCGCGTCCCCCGGCCGGTGACGCGCGGCGCGGGCTTGAGCGGGTAGGCCCATGTTTCGCGGGCGTTAAGGTTTATCGAAGCGAGATAGTCGGCGAGCCGGCGAACGCCGTCGCCCGTGGCGGCGCTGGTGCGCTGGCGCTCGCCGAGCGGGAGCTGAGGCCGCGTCGGCATCGACATCGGCGCGTACTGGTTCATGCGCGGGATGAGCTGCATGAAGTCATCGCCGCTGTAGGTCGACTTGGCGATGCGCTCGAGCGTGTGGCATCCGGTGCAGTTGATGAGCTGCCGGCGCTCGGGGGTGTCCGGCATGCTCGCCATCCACTCGGCGTTGCTGAGCTGGGACGCGACGTCGTCGGTGCGCGTCAGCTTGAGATCGACGGTCGCGGTCTTGCCGGCGGCGACGGTCACCGTCTTCGCATCCGGCAGGCGGTGGCCGCCCGCGCGCACGTCGATGCTGTAGCGACCAGGCGCGAGCTTGGCGGCGGGGAATTGGTACCGGCCGTCACGATCGGTGACGACGCTGGTGGTCATCGTCGAGCCGTCTCGTCTGGCGCTGACGACCACGCCTTCCATCGCGCGTTCCTCGGCCGACGAGACGTGGCCGACGAGCGGCGTGTCGGCGGCGTGGGCCGGATGTCCGGTTGTGGAGATGGCGATCAGCGCGCACAGCGCAACCGTCGTTCGTGCGAACGTCCTCATGCGAGAGCCCCCGTTTTATCGGCCGATTCAGATCGGCGTTTCGCCGATGATATCGCCGGATCGAGGCGGGGCGATAGGAGCCCGAAATTCCGCCCGGATCCTCGATGCCGCGGTGTAGGGCATCCCGGGGCGGAACAAACCTCCAGATCGCCGGTTTCCCATCTTTCCACAGCCCCCTTGCGCGGGATTTTGCGGGCGCGCATGGTGCGCGCGTCGCGACAAGCGGCCGGGAGCTATTAGGCCTAGCGCCCCGTCGAGTGAAGCGATGAAACCGCGAGAGGCCCCCGACAACTGGGACACCGGCGCGGTGGATTGAGTAAGGCAACGG
>DATJIG010000078.1:0-29937 GCA_035493495.1 Alphaproteobacteria bacterium | reverse complement strand
GCGGGAATACAAGCGGTCCGCGCGTGTGCATCGTGTTTGCGGCTGTGCCGCCTACAGCCTCCGCCGCGCCTGCTGTTCGGCCGACCAGACGCGGAGGATCTCCGCCTCATGCCGGTTGAGGCGTTCGCCGAAGTCGTTGATACGGATCTGCACGCTGCGCCCGTCGTGGCAGACGAACTCGATCGAGGTGCCGCTCTCGTCGGCGCGCAGCCGCAAGCCCGCTTCCGACAGCATGAGGTCATCGCGCCCAGGCAGTTCACCGGGATCGGCCATAAGACGTCACTCCCGTCATAAGGAACAACTGATGGTAACCGGGCCGTCACGGCGGCGCTGTGAGGACGGCATGTCACCCGTCCGGCCGCACCGGCGCTTGATGCACCCTTAACCCCACTTATCTATAGTGAACGTGGCGTCGGCCCGCGCCGCCACCCCGAGCGAGCCAGAAAGACCCCGCGTACCCCGATGATGGACGGCACCAGCCCCTCGGCGATCGACATCCCGCCGCGCACCGTTCCCGCGGTGGCGCTGGCGGCCGACGCGCTGGCGGCGATCGACCCCGACCTGCGGCCGGACAAGCTTCGCCCCGAGGCGCTGCGCGTCCTCAAGGTGGCGGTCGACGAGGGCCGCGCCGCGATCCGCGCCCGCTTCGATGCCGGCGCGTCGGGCAGCGAGACCGTCGCCGCCCAATGCCGGCTGGTCGACGACCTGCTGACGGCGCTCCTCGACTTCACCATTGAGCGCGTGTTCCCGGTCGCCAACCCCACCGCCGGCGAGCGCATGGGCGTGGTTGCCGTCGGCGGCTACGGCCGCGGCGAGCTCGCGCCCTACTCCGATGTCGATCTCCTGTTCCTGCGCCCCTACAAGAAGACGCCGCACACCGAGCAGGTGATCGAGTTCATCCTCTACATGCTCTGGGATCTCGGCTTCAAGGTCGGCCAGGCGGTGCGCTCGGTCGACGAATGCATCCGCCTGTCCAAGGGCGACATCACCATCCGCACCGCGATCCTCGAGTCGCGGCCGGTCTGGGGCGACGGCAAGCTGCACGCGGAGCTGATGCGGCGCTTCTGGAAGGAAGTGGTGACCGGCACCGAGTCGGCGTTCGTCGAAGCCAAGCTCGCCGAGCGCGACGCGCGCCACACGCGCATGGGGGATTCGCGCTACGTGCTCGAGCCCAATGTCAAGGAGGGCAAGGGGGGCTTGCGCGACCTTCACACCCTGTTCTGGATCACCAAGTACATCTACCGCGTCTCGCAGGTGTCGGAGATCGTCAAGCTCGGCGTGCTGTCGGAGCGCGAGGCGCACCGCTTCGCCCAGGCGCAAAACTTTTTATGGCACGTGCGCTGTCAGCTCCACTATCTCACGGGTCGGGCCGAGGAGCGCCTGACGTTCGACCTGCAGGAGCAGGTCGGCCGCCTGATGGGCTACACCGATCGCGCCGGTGCCCGCGGCGTCGAGCGCTTCATGAAGCACTACTTCCTCTACGCCAAGGAAGTGGGCGACCTCACCCGCATCTTCTGCGCGGCGCTCGAGGAGAGCCACAAGCGCGCGCCGACGTCGTTCCTCGGCCGCTTCCGCTGGCGCCGCAAGGCGAGCGACCTCACCGAGGTCGACGGCTTCGCGATCAAGGGCGACCGCATCACGGTTGCGAGCCCCGACGCATTCGAGAAAGACCCGGTCAAGCTCGTCGGCTTGTTCGCCGTCGCCCACAAGCACCAGCTCGACATCCATCCCGACGCGCTGCGCCTCGTCACGCGCTCGCTCCGGCTGATCGACGACAGGCTGCGCGCCAACCCCGAGGCCAATCGCCTGTTCATGGAGATGCTGGCGTCCGCCGACAACTCGGAATTCTGGCTGCGGCGGATGAATGAGTCCGGCGTGTTCGGCCGCTTCATCCCCGACTTCGGCCGCGTCGTCGCGCAGATGCAGCACGACATGTACCACGTGTTCACCGTCGACGAGCACACGCTGATGGCGCTCGGCATCCTGCACAAGATCGAGCTCGGCGAGTACAAGGACGAGATGCCGGTGATCTCGGACGCGATTCACAAGGTGCAGTCGCGTCGCGCGCTCTATCTCTCGGTGCTGCTCCACGACATCGCCAAGGGTCGCGGCGGCGATCACTCCGAGCTCGGCGCCGAGATCGCGCTGAAACTCGGGCCGCGTCTCGGCCTCACCGACGAGGAGACCGAGACCGTCTCGTGGCTGGTGCGCTACCACCTCGTGATGAGCAACACCGCGTTCAAGCGCGACGTCTCCGATCCGACGACGATCCGCGATTTCGTCGCCGTGGTGCAATCGGCCGAGCGCCTGCGCCTCCTGCTCGGTCTCACGGTCGTCGACATCCGCGCCGTCGGCCCCACAGTGTGGAACGGCTGGAAAGCCGCGCTGTTGCGCGAGCTCGCGATCGCCGCCGAGGAGCAGATCGAGGGCGGCATGAAGGCCGAGGCGCGCGACCAGCGTGTGCGCGCGGCGCAGGCGGAGCTCCGCAAGGAGCTTCCCGACTGGGATGACGCGGCGTTTGCGGCGCATCTGTCGCGCGGCTATCCGACCTACTGGCTCGCCTTCGATCCGCCGGCGCTCGCGCGCCAGGCGCGGCTCGTGCGCGCCGCGGTCGATGCGGGCCGGTCGTTCGCGATCGAGGAATCGTCGGACCCTTATCGCGCGGTGACCGAGATCACGGTCTATGCCACCGATCACGCCGGGCTCTTTTCGCAGATCGCGGGCGCGATCGCGCTTGCCGGAGGCAACGTGGTCGATGCGCGCATCACCACCATGACCAACGGCATGGCGCTCGACGTGTTCTGGATCCAAGACGTCAACGAGGAGGCGTTCGACGCGCCCGAGAAGATCGCGCAGCTCAAGAACCTGGTCGAGCGCGCGGTGTCGGGGCGACTGCGGCCGGGGCGCGAGCTTGCCGGCAGGCGCTCGGGCCCGACCCGCACCCGCGTCTTCAGGGTCGCGCCGCGCGTGTTGATCGACAACGCGGTATCGGCAACCCACACCGTTATCGAGGTCAACGGCCGCGATCGCCCCGGATTCCTCTACGACGTCACCGCGGCGCTCACCGATCTCAACCTGCAGATCTCGACCGCGAAGATCTCCACTTACGGCGCACGCGCGGTCGACGTGTTCTACGTCAAGGATCTGTTCGGCCTCAAAGTCGTGCACGAGGGCAAGCTCGAGCAGATGCGCAAGCGCCTGCTCGACGCCATCGTCGATCCCGACGATGGCGCGCGGGAGCCAGGGAAGACCGACGAACCCAAGGCCAGCGCCGCCGGCTGACGGCTGCGTCTCGCTTGGCTTGTGTCGCCTGCGCGACTCCGTGTTAAACTTCGCGCAGCTTCGAACGCGACCCCAGGGCATCGGCGCCGAGCCAGCGGCCAGGACTCGCGCTCCCGCCCATCAATGAGGCGGAGTCCGTCCTTGTCGAGCCGCACCATGCCAGACCGCGCGATGCGAATCCTCGTTGCCGACGACGATCACGTGTTCGTGGATGCGACCGTCGCGCTGCTGCGCGCCGCCGGTTACGACGTGATCGGCGCCTGCGGCTACCATGACGCGCTCGACGAACTCGACGCCCACAAGGGGCTCGATATCCTGCTCACCGACATCGTGCTCGACCGCGGTAACGGCTTCGCGCTGGCGCGCGCCGCGCGCTATCGCAACCCGAAGCTCAAGGTGATCTACGTCACCGGCTACGACGTCGACGTCAGCGAGGCCTCGGGCCCCGTGCTGACCAAGCCGATCACGCTCGAGATGCTGCGGGAGACCATCGGCCGCCTGCTGTCGGACGCCGACTAGCGGTCGCGGAAGGGGGTCGTTGCCGGGCGGGACCGGCGACGCGCATCGAGTCGACATAGAGCTCGAGACTGGTGGCGCGGCGCTCGTAGTCGCGCGCGAGCGTCCTGAGCATCAGGCCGTGGGCGGGCTCGGCCGTGTCGGCCTCGGCGCGCAGCTCCCGGGCGCGGTCGCGGAACTCGGTCGCCACTTCGCGGGCCTCCGTCGGATTTTCGAAATCCATGCTCCACCTCAGGGGGTTTCGCGTTGATGGTTCAAGGGCTTTGCGGTGCTTGTGTTCCTAACGCACGGCGGGTGGGCAAAGGCAAAACGCCACTGCGACAAAGATGGAGCGCGACGATGCCTTTGTGCTGCCCTCATCAAAGGTCAGTCTGCGCACGTCGCCGCCGCCGGTCCGTTCCATGATCCCCGAGCCGTTCCACCATCCGTCACACCGCCTGCTTTCCCCGCCCCGCGAAATCCCCTAAACCTCCGCCATGGCTTTTGCCCGCGCCATCACCACGATCGGCGGTCTCACTCTCGTGAGCCGCGTCTGCGGCTTCGCCCGCGACATGTTGATGGCGGCCGTGCTCGGAGCGGGGGGCGTCGGCGACGCATTCCTGGTCGCCTTCAAGTTCCCGAACCTGTTCCGCCGCCTGTTTGCCGAGGGCGCCTTCAACGCGGCCTTCGTGCCGCTGTTCGCGGGCAAGCTCCACGACGGTGGCCGCGAGGCCGCCCGCGCCTTCGCCGAGGAGGCCCAGGCGATGCTGTCGGTGGCGCTGGTCGCGTTCGTCGCCATCACCATGCTCGCCATGCCGTGGGCGATGTACGTGTTCGCCCCCGGCTTCGCCTCCGACCCGGCGAAGTTCGACCTCGCGGTCGACCTCACCCGCATCACCATGCCGTTTCTGGCGTTCATCTCGATCGTTTCGCTCCAGGGCGCGGTGATGAACGCGATCGAGAAATTCGCCGTCGCCGCCTCGACACCGACGATCCTCAACATCTTCATGATCGCGGCGCTGCTGCTGTGGCCGTACTTCGCCGACGCGCCGGTCCACGTGCTCGCCTGGTCGGTGACGCTAGCGGGCGTCGCCGAGGCGCTGTGGCTGATGCTGGCGCTCGAGCGTGCCGGCATGGGGCTGCGCTGGCGACGGCCCCGGCTGTCGCCCGCCATCCGCCGCCTGCTCGTCCTGATGGCGCCGGTGACGTTCGGCGCCGGTGTTTATCAGGTCAACGTGCTTCTCGACGTGGTGTTCGCCTCGTTTCTCCCGACCGGCGCCATCAGTTTCCTGTATTACGCCGACCGGGTGGCCCAGCTTCCCTTGGGGGTCATCGGCGTCGCCGTCGGCACGGCGCTGCTGCCGCGCATCTCGCGCCAGATCCGCGCCGGCCAGGAGGCACAGTCGATCGCCGACCAGAATCGCGCCATCGAGGGCGCGATCCTGCTGACGCTGCCGGCGGCCATCGCGCTCGCCGTCGCCGCGATCCCGATCACCGCGGTGCTGTTCGGCCGCGGCCGCTTCGGCGGTGACGAGATCGGCGCCACCGCCGCGGCGCTCGCGGCATTCGCCGCCGGGCTTCCCGCCCAGGTGCTGGTCAAGGTGCTGTCGCCCGGCTTCTACGCCCGCGAGGACACCAAGACCCCGGTCAAGATCGCGCTCGGCGCGATGATCCTCAATGCTGCCGTCGCGCTGTCACTGATGCCGTTCATCGCCCACGTCGGCATCGCCATCGCGACCTCGGTCGCCGGCTGGTTCAACGCCATGATGCTCGGCCGCGTGCTGATGAAGCGCGGCCACTTCGCCGCCGACTCGCGCCTCAGGGCGCGGCTCGTGCGCATCGTCGGCGCCTCGATCGCGATGGGGCTTGTCGTTGCCGTCGCCGACCAGATGCTCGCCGCCGCCTGGACCGGCTCTCTCCTGATGCGCGTCGGCGCGCTCGCGATCGTCATCGCCGCGGGGCTCGCCTCGTTCGGCGTCGCCGCCCTCGCCTTCGGCGCGACCAGGCCCGCCGAGGTCAAGTCGCTGATGAAGCGGTAGTCAGCGCCGATGCACGTATCGCATGAATTGGAGCAAGCCGAGGAACGCCGCCGTTCCAGCGAGCGAATAAGGAATAAGTCTCACACCAATGTCGACACCGGTGGCGAGGCCCGTAAGAAAAAATCCGGGTGCGGCAACGAGAACGATAACCAAGGGTAGCGCTGCGAGCATGATCCCGAACAACGGCGCAGCGAACGCGCCGCCGAGCCAACCATGATCGCGGTACCCGTATATGCGAGCGCACCAACCCCCGGCGAAGGCAGCAATAGCAGCGATGGCGGCGATATATAGGTCGAGCCTTATCGACCCATCGGGCAGCCAGAACAGTCGCTCAATAAGGATCGCCCATGCAGACGCGAACAAGCAGAACGCCGTCCGCCGCCTCGCTGCATTTGACGGGCTTTCGACTGCCTCGGTCATGATCCGTCCCACCGACCGATCTTCGACGGTCTGCGTGCCGCTCTCAACAGCCCCGTCCGCCCTCCCTTGACCCCGCCCGGCCCTTGGCCGATAACTCGCGCGCCGACGGGTTCCACGCCGCTCGGCAGGGAGTCTCGATGAACCGCATTTTCTCGGGCGTTCAGCCCACCGGCAACCTCCACCTCGGCAACTATCTGGGCGCGATCCGCAACTGGGTCGACCTGCAAGCCGACTACGACTGCATTTTCTGCATCGTCGACCTGCACGCCATCACCATTCCCCAGGACCCCGGGGAGCTGAAGCGCTCGACCCGCGAGGTGACGGCCGCCTACATCGCCGCCGGCATCGACCCCGAGCGCGCCATCATCTTCAACCAGTCGACGGTGCCGGGTCATTCGGAGCTCGCCTGGCTGTTGGGCTGCATCACGCCCCTGGGCTGGCTCAACCGCATGACCCAGTTCAAGGAGAAGGCCGGCAAGCACCGCGAGAACGCTGGCCTCGGGCTTTACTCCTACCCGGTGCTGATGGCGGCCGACATTCTTCTTTATAAGGCGACCCACGTGCCGGTCGGCGAGGACCAGAAGCAGCACCTGGAGCTCGCCCGCGACGTCGCCGGCGCCTTCAACCGCCGCTACAACGTCGAGTTTTTTCCGCTGCCGGAGCCGCAGATCCTCGGGCCGGCGACCCGCGTCATGTCCCTGCGCGACGGCTTGGCCAAGATGTCGAAGTCGGACCAGTCGGACTACTCGCGCATCAACCTCAACGACGACGCCGACGCCATCCGCCTCAAGGTGCAGAAGGCGCGCACCGATCCCGAGCCGCTGCCCACCGCCGTCGAGGGGCTCGAGGGCCGCGCCGAGGCCGCGAACCTGGTCGGCATCTACGCCGCCCTCGCCCGCGAGAGCCGCGAGTCGGTGCTGGCGAAGTTCGGTGGCAAGCTGTTCTCCGAGTTCAAGAAGGAGCTCGCCGACGTCGCCGTGGCGAAGCTGTCGCCGATCACCGACGAGATGCGCAGGCTGACCGCCGATCCCGGCCACATCGACGGCATCCTGCGTCGCGGCGCGGAGCGCGCCAACGCGATCGCCGACCGTCACCTCGCCGAGGTCCAGGATCTGATCGGGCTGCTGCGGCCGTAAGTCGGTCCAAGTCTGAACGGTGACGTAGCGCCGCCGTACGTGTCGCGGCGCGGTGCGTCGCGACCGCCTGATTTCTCTTGCCGCCTTGGGCGCGGACCGGCACAACAAGAAAAATGTCCGGGTGCGTGGGGCCCCGGACCCCGCCTGCCGTTCGACCGTTGCGTTGACTCCGTCAAGGTGGCGGTCGCGGCGCGGAGGACACTATGCAGCTCTATCTGCCGATCGCCGAGATGTCGGTGAACATTTTTCTCCTGCTCCTGCTCGGGGGCGGGATCGGCTTTCTGTCGGGGCTGTTCGGCGTCGGCGGCGGATTTCTGCTGACCCCGATGCTGATTTTCGTCGGTGTGCCGCCGGCTGTCGCCGTCGCGACCCAGGCCAACCAGGTGATCGCCGCCTCGGTCACGGGTGCCATCAGCCACTGGCGGCGCGGCAACGTCGACATCCGCATGGGCATGGCGCTGCTCGCCGGCGGGTTCTTCGGCTCGACGGCGGGAGTGGGCCTCTACACACTCTTGCGCGCCCTCGGCCAGCTCGATCTCGTCATCTCGCTGTCGTACGTGTTTTTTCTCGGCACCGTCGGCGCGCTGATGCTCCAGGAATCGGTGCGCGCGATCCTGCGCAAGCTGCGCACCGACACCTCGCCGCGGCGCAAGCTCCACGTCCACACCTGGGTGCACGGCCTGCCGCTCAAGATGCGGTTCCGCACCTCGAAGCTCTACATCAGCGCCGTGCTGCCCTTCGCCATCGGCGCCGGGGTCGGCGTGTTGTCGGCGATCCTCGGCACGGGCGGCGGATTCCTGATGCTGCCGGCGATGATCTACTTGCTCGGCATGCCGACGGTGCTCGCCGTCGGCACCTCGCTGTTCCAGATTGTGTTCGTCGCCGCCAACCTGACCTTGCTGCAGGCGATCCACAACCAGACCGTCGACATCCTGCTGGCACTGGTGCTGATCGTCGGCGGTGTCATTGGTGCGCCGCTCGGCAGTCGGCTTGCCGGCCGGCTCCCCGGCGAGCAGCTCCGCGCGCTGCTCGCATGCATCGTCTTCGCGGTCAGCGTCAAGCTGCTGATCGATCTCGTGCATGCGCCGGCCGACACCTACGTCCTGCTGCCGCCGGTGGACTGATGGCAAGACCGACGAAGCTCGAGCGTTCGATCGCGATCGCGGCCATCGCCGCGACGATGCTGGTCGCGCCGATCGCCGCGCGGGGCCAGGCGCTGATCGCCGACCTCTCCAATCATCTCGTCGCCATTACCACCGGCTTCACCGGCGCGCAGATCCTGCTGTTCGGGGCGGTCGAGGGCGCCGGCGACGTCGTCGTCACCGTGCGCGGTCCGGTGCGCGACGAGACGGTGCGGCGCAAGGTGCGCGTCGGCGGAATCTGGGTGAACGGCCCCGAGGTCGTGTTCCAGGGCGTGCCCGAGTACTACGCGGTGTTCGGCTCGAAGCCGCCCCAGGACATCGTCACGCCGGAGCTTGCCGATATCCACCAGATCGGCACCGACAACCTCGTGCTCAGGACCACGTCGACGCGCGAGCCCGAGCAGATCGATGAGTTCCGCGACGCGCTGATCCGCGCCAAGGAGCGCCAGGGACTCTACATCCACGATGCCGGCCGTCTCACGTTCCTCGGTGCCCGGCTGTTCCGCGCCAACCTCGTGTTCCCCGGCAACGTGCCGACCGGACCCTACACCATCGAGGTGCTGCTCGTGCGCGACGGCGCCGTGGTCAGCGCCCAGACGACGCCGCTTTACATTTCGCAGGCCGGCATCAGCGCCGACGTCCACGAGTTCGCGCACCGTCAGGCGTTCTTCTACGGATTGATCTGCATCGTGCTCGCGGTCGGCACCGGCTGGATCGCCGGCGCCGTGTTCCGCAGAGTTTGACCGTGCCGACCCAAAAACCGATAAGGACTTCGCCATGAACGACGTTGCATCGCAAGCTTCGCGCGAGCGCGTGTTCCTCGTCGTGGTCGACCAGTCTGACGAGCTGCGCGTCGCCGTCCGCTACGCCGCCAACCGTGCGCTGCACACGGGCGGCCGTGTCGCGCTGCTCTATGTCACCGAGCCCACCGAATTCCAGAGCTTCAAGGCGGTCGAGGACCTGATGCGCGACGAGATCCGCCAGAATGCGGAAGCGACGCTGCAGCACTGGTCGAAGCTGGTTCAGGAATGGTCGGGCAAGACGCCGGTGCTGTTCGTGCGCGAGGGCAATCCGCGCGACGAGCTGTTGAAGGTGCTCGACGAGGAGAAGAGCATCTCGATCCTGGTGCTGGCCGCGGCGTCGGGAAAGAAGGGCCCGGGCCCGCTGATCACCGCGCTCACCGGCAAGTTGTGGAAGCAGTTGCCGGTGCCGCTCGCCATTGTGCCGGGCAGTCTCAGCGACGACGTCATCGACGCGCTGACCTGATCGCGTTCTCTCTCGATCGTCGTGGACCCGCGTGATCGGGGCGTGACGGCGACGCGTCATCGCTCACGCGTATGTTGCGAAGCGAACGCGCTTGCCGCGCGACGGCGACGTGTCACGCGAGGAAAATTTTCGGGATGCGAGCGGCCGATTCGCGACGCGATTCGCGCAGCGAGCACGATGATCCCTCGCTCATATTGTTTCGCTCCGCTTGTGAACCGCGAAACATCATTCGCCGTTAATTTAACCAAGCATCGGAAGTCACTGAAAAAACGCTTTTAATTCGAGTTGATTTTAACGTCCCATTAACACACCTTCGTTGCGCCGCTGATTTCGCGGCGCGTGGTGACGAAATTTTTTGGCAATTGGGAGCGCACGCGATGTTCATCCAGACCGAGCAGACGCCCAATCCTGCGACGCTGAAATTCCTGCCGGGCCGCACCGTGCTCGAGCGGGGCACGCGTGATTTCCCGACTGCCGAAGCCGCGCACCTGTCGCCGCTCGCCGAAGAGCTGTTCCGCATCCAAGGCGTGGCCGGCGTCTTCCTCGGCTCCGATTTTATCACCGTCACGAAGGACGATCGATTCGATTGGCCGGTGCTGAAGCCGATGATCCTCGCCGCGATCATGGATCACTTCACCGCCGCGCGTCCGACCTTGCTCGACACCGCGACCGAGGAAACCGCCGACAGCGGTGCCGACTCCGAGGTCGTGACCCAGATCAAGGAATTGCTCGAGACTCGCGTCCGTCCGGCCGTGGCCCAGGATGGCGGCGACATCGTGTTCAAGGGCTTCGAGGACGGCGTCGTCCTCCTGTCGCTCAAGGGCTCCTGCTCCGGATGCCCGTCGTCCACCGCCACGTTGAAGGCGGGGATCGAGAATCTTCTCAAGCATTACGTTCCGGAGGTTCGGGAAGTCCGGCAGGTCGCCTAGCGGCCCCGGATTAACCCGATCCCATGACTGCCCGCAACGAAGCTGCGCACGGGGAAAACGCGCGCGTGTCGAAATTTGAGGGGGATTCACCCGTGGCGAATAAAGCGATTACGTCGTCGCTTGTTCCATGCGCCCGCATCGAAGCGCGTGCGGCCGAGGGGCAGCGTGGCATCGGCGCGCGGCTCGGCGGTTTCATGCTGGCGGCGGTGATTGCGGCCGCCCTGATGCTGTCGCCTGCGGCTCGCCGCGGTGCCGGCACGCTTGGCGACGGCCTCGGCCTCACGCGCCTCACGCCGGAATCGCTCGCGGCTGCTTTCGCGCGCCCGATCGAAGTGCCGCGCGTCGACAGCGTGCACAATCTCTCCGAGATCCTGAGTGCCGCCGGCTATCACCTCGAGGGCGTGCGCTCGGGCACGGCCGAGGTTCCGCGCCTGCTGGTGGTCGGCCTGCCGGGCGATCTCAAGACGCTCGACTCGATCGACAACCGCAAGGCGCTGTTCATCAAGGCAATGCTGCCGCTGATCCTGCAGGTCAACGAGGACCTCGCGGCGGATCGTTCGCGCGTTCTGGATCTGCGCGATCGTCAGGCTGCGGGCCAGCCGATCGCCGCCGGCGACCAGGCATGGCTCGCCGATCTCTACGCCGACTATGGCGTCCGTCTCGGCAACAGCGACGAACTGCTGCGTCGGCTCGACGCCGTGCCGGTGTCGCTCGCACTCGCCCAGGCGGCGATCGAGTCCGGCTGGGGCACCTCGCGCTTTGCCCAGGAGGGTAACGCGCTGTTCGGCCAGATCGGCCAGCAGGGCGGCGCCGAGCCGACCGCGCTCAAGTCCAACGCCGATGGCACCGTGTTCCGCAGCTTCGATTCGCTGCTCGGCGCGGTCCGCGCCTACGTGCGCAATCTCAACACCCACGCGGCCTACCGCGACTTCCGCACCGTGCGCGCCAAGCTCCGGACCAAGACCGGCGAAAGCGCGGCCCTCGACGGCGACAAGCTGGTCGGTGCGCTGGTGCCGTACTCCGAGCGCGGCCAGCCCTACCTCGACGACATCCGCACCGTGATGCGCAACAACCGGCTCGAGCAGTTCGACCGCAGCCGTCTCGCCGGCGGCACGGCGGTCGAGTCCCATGCCGACGCGGATCCGCGCTCGCCGAACGCCTGAACCTCGCGGGGGCTTGCGCCCGTCCGGTCCGCCCGGCCTAATGCGCCTGGGCCGCGCACCCGGCGCGGATGACCGGAGTCCGCCGTGACCACACCCTCAGAGCCGCGCCTCGACGACGAGGCGCTCGACGTCCTGTTCCGCAAGGCGCGCACCCACAACGGTTGGCGCCCGGGCGCGGTCACCGCGGATGCGCTCCATGCGATCTACGACCTGATGAAGTGGGGGGCGACGTCGGCCAACTGCTCGCCGGCGCGGTTCGTGTTCGTGATCTCGCGCGAGGCGAAGGAGAAGCTCAGGCCGGCGCTGATCCCGGGCAACGCCGACAAGACGATGGCGGCGCCGTGCACCGCGATCATCGCCTACGATCTCGACTTCTACGAGCATCTGCCGCGGCTGTTTCCGCACGACGACGCGCGGTCGTGGTTCGCGGGCAACGACGAGCTGATCCGCACGACGGCGTTCCGCAACGGTACGCTCCAGGGCGCCTATTTCATGCTGGCGGCGCGGGCGCTGGGGCTCGACTGCGGCCCGATGTCGGGGTTCGACAACGCCAAGGTCGATGCGGCGTTTTTCGCCGGCACGCGCGTGAAGTCGAACTTCCTGTGCAATCTCGGGCACGGCGATCCGGCCAAGCTGTTCCCGCGCTCGCCGCGATTCGATTTCGAAGACGTGTGCCGGGTCGCCTGATCCGGCTACATCATCGGCTCCGGCAGGTCCGCGTCGGACAACAGCGGATAGCGCCGGGAGTTGAAGAGCTGATAATGCCACCACTCGTTGCGATAGAAGTCGAATCCGGCGGCCGTCATGATGCCGAGCAGCAGATGACGATTGCGTTGCGCCGCCGCCGGAATGTCGAGATTGCCGTGGTGCGACAGCGGCGTGAAGGCATCGAACCCGGTGCCCATGTCGAGATCGCGGCCGTCGGGACCGATCAGTGTCAGATCGACGGCGACGCCGCGCGAATGCGGCGAGCCGCGCCGCGGATCGGCGAGGAAATTGGGATCGGGCCGCACGTTCCACAACGCCCATTGCGCTTCGCTCGGACGGAAGGCGTCGAACACGCGGAGCCGCAGCCCCACCGCCGCGGCGAGCGTGATCGCCTTGGCGAGCGCCGCCGCCGCCTCGGGATGGAGGTAGCAGCCCGCGCGCAGGTAGATCGGCCGGCCGGTGAAGTTGTCCTCGGTGGCATACGCGATCGTCCGCTCCACGTCGTAGGTGGGTTGCGCGATCTCGATGAGAGCGGTTTTCGGCAGGAGCTCGGCGACGGTGTCGGCCATGACGCTGTTCCTTACGCGGAGCCAATCGCACGGGTGTTTGTCATGACTGTCGTAGCACGACGGCCCTGTCGGCGCGACGGCGGAGGCGCCGCATGATCGTGCTCGGCATCGACGCGGCGTCGACGGCATGCTCGGCCGCAGTCGTGATCGACGGTGGTGTCGCCGCCGAGCGCTTCGCCGCGATGGAACGCGGCCAGGCCGAGGCCTTGGTGCCGATGATCGCCGAGGCGCTCAAGGCGGCCGGCGTCGCGGTGACCGGGCTCGGCGCCATCGCCGTGACGGTCGGACCCGGCGCCTTCACCGGCGTGCGCATCGGGCTTGCCGCGGCGCGCGGTCTCGCGGTCGCGGCAGGGCTTCCGTGCGTCGGCGTGACTACATTCGAGGCGGTGGCGGAGCCGGTGATCCACACGCTCAGCGCCGCGACCCTGGTGGCGGCGATCGAGAGCAAGCGCGAGGAAATATTCCTGCAGGCGTTCAACGCCGCGCGCGAGCCGCTGGGCGAAGCGTTTGCCGCCGTCCCTGAGGACGCCGCTGCGCGCTTGCCCGCGGGCGACCTCGTGGTCGCGGGCGACGCCGCCGAGCGGCTGGTCGCCGGTCTTGGCCGCGCATCGCTCATCGCCGAGGCATCGGGTCCGCCGCGTGCCGCGTTCGTCGCCATGATCGGCGCGCGCCGCGTTCAGGCCGGCGCCGTGGGTGATCTGCCACGTCCATTTTATTTGCGCCCACCCGACGCGCGTCCCATGATGGACGTGGTGAAGAGATGAACGATCAACCCGCCCGAACGGTGGCGCGCGTGTCCAAGCCCGCGGGGCTACGAATCTCCGGCGTGACGTTCGCCCATTGCGCGCTGCTGGCCCGCCTGCACGGCATGTGCTTCGAGGAAGCATGGAACTCGGCGACGGTGGCCCAGGTCCTGCGCCTCACCGGCGCGTTCGGGCTGCTCGCCACGTTCCCCGAGCGCGTCGACCCGCTGTTTCCGGGATCCGACGACCGCACTCCGGCAGGGTTCGCGCTGGTCGCCGGCGCGCTCGACGAGCGCGAGCTGCTGTCGCTCGGAGTGACGCAGTCGTGGCGACGGCACGGCGTGGCGTCCTCGCTGATCGACGGCGTGATCGATCGCGTTCGCGCCGACGGCGTGGAGCGGCTGTTCCTCGAGGTGGCGGAGGACAACGACGACGCGCGGCGGCTGTACACGTCGTTCGGGTTCGAGCAGATCGGGCGCCGCCCCGGCTACTACACCCGCAAGGACGGCCCGGCGGTCGCGGCACTGACGCTGGCGCTCAGACTGCCCTGAGCGCTGAGCCAGTTCATCCGCGCTTGCGTACCACCAGGCGGTAGACCGCGCTGCCGTCGGTTTCGGGGTCGCACGCCAGCACGGCGTGCCCGTGCTCCTCGACCGAGCGCGGCACGTTCGAGATCGGCTCGTCGCCGGTGAGGCGAATTTCCGCCGTTTCCCCGGGGCGCATCCGCTCGAGGAGAAGCTTGGTCTTCACGAACGTCATCGGGCAGACGTCGCTGGTGATGTCGAGGCGGTGGTCGGCCATGGGAACTCCGGGGGTCTCGGCAGCAGACCCGGTACGGTCCGGGTTTCTACTTTAACATGAAGGGGCTAGGGCCGTAGGTTTACGGAAATAAATTGTCTATAATCGCGCCAGCATGGATGCCCAGTCGCCGCCTAAGGACAAGCCGATCGGTATGACGTCGATCGAACAGCTGTGCCTGGAGAAGGGCCTCAAGATGACCGGGCCGCGCCGGGTCATCGCCAAGGTCCTGTCCTCGGCATCCAATCATCCCGATGCCGAGGAGGTCCACAAGCGGGCGTCCAAGGTCGATCCGCGGATTTCGCTGGCGACGGTGTACCGCACGCTCCGGCTGTTCGAGGAGCAGGGAATCCTGGCGCGCCGCGACTTCGGCGACGGCCGGTCCCGCTACGAAGCCGAAGCATCGCGGCACCACCACGACCACCTGATCGACCTGCACAGCGGCCGCGTTATCGAGTTCGAGAGCGAGGAAATCGAAGCGTTGCAGGCGAAGCTCGCCCGCCGTCTCGGTTACCGCCTGGTGAACCACCGCCTCGAGCTCTACGGCGTTCCCCTCCGCAAGGCGAAATGACCGCCTGGCCCAAAAGCGCCGCTGTCAAAACCGACACCGCGCGGGGCGGCGCGCCATTCGAGCCCGTTTCCGCCGGGAATCTGCTGGCCCGGGTCGCGGCGAGCGACGCCGACATCGACGCCGCCCAGGCGCTGCGCTACCGCGTGTTCTACGACGAGATGAAGGCGCGACCAAGCGCCGACGTCGCCCGGTTGAGTCGCGATTTCGATTCGTATGATCCGTTCTGCGACCACCTGCTGGTGATCGACACCGAGGCGAACCGCGGCGCCGGTGCCGTGGTCGGCACCTACCGGGTGATGCGGCGTGCGGCGGCGGCGCGCAAGGGCGGCTTCTACAGCGAGTCGGAATACGACATCAAACCCCTGCTCGACTTGCCCGGGGAGATTCTCGAGCTCGGGCGCTCGTGCGTCGACGCCAGCTACCGCACGCGCTCGACGATGAACCTGCTGTGGAGCTCCATCGCCGCCTACGTGTCCCACTACGACATCGGCGTGATGTTCGGCTGCGCCAGTCTCTCGGGCACCGACGTCGAGGCGCACGCGATGGCGCTGTCCTACCTTCATTACCATCACCTCGCGCCGCCGGCGTTGCGGCCGCGGGCGCTGCCCGAGCGCTACGTCGACATGCGCCGCGTCCCGATCGACCGGATCGATCCGCGCGCCGGCCTCGCGACGCTTCCGCCGCTGGTGAAGGGCTATCTCCGCCTCGGCGGGTTCGTCGGCGACGGCGCGGTGATCGACGCAGAGTTCAACACCACCGACGTGTCGATCGTCGTCAAGACCGAGCTGGTCACGGAAAAGTACGTCCGTCACTACGAGCGCGCGATGCGCGAGTCCGCCGGTTGACGCCATGGGGTCGCCGGTCCGCGCCGCCGTGCGCCTGTTCCTGTACCTGAGCTGGACGTTTCTCCTCATTCCGATTCAAGCGTTCGGCCTGCTGCTGCGGTTGCCGCTGCATCGCCGCCTGCCGCGCCTCTATCACCGCGTCTGCTGCCATCTCCTCGGCCTCGATGTGGTGCGCCGAGGCGCCATCGCGGCGACCCGCCCGGTGCTGTTCATCTCCAATCACACGTCGTATCTCGACATCACCGTGCTCGGTTCGCTGGTCGACGTCTCGTTCGTCGCCAAGGCCGAGATCGCCGGCTGGCCGCTGTTCGGCCTGCTCGCCAAGCTGCAGCGCTCGGTGTTCGTCGAGCGCAGGTCGCGGCACGCCCGCGAGCAGCGCGACGAAATCGCCAAGCGCCTGGGCCAGGGCGACGCGCTGGTGGTGTTTCCCGAGGGCACGACCGACGACGGCAATCACGTCTTGCCGTTCAAGAGTGCCTTGTTCGCGGTGGCGGAGCGCGAGATTCACGGCGAGCCGCTCCTCGTCCAGCCGATCTCGATCGCCTACGTGCGGCTCGACGGGATGCCGCTCGGCCGCGAATGGCGTCCGTACTTCGCGTGGTACGGCGCGATGGATCTGCCCGGGCATCTGTGGCGCGTGCTCGGCCTCGGGCACGTCGCGGTCGAGGTGCAGTTCCATCATCCCATCGACATCCGCTCGGCGGCCATCGCAGCCGGGCTCGACTGGAACGAGCCGCGCGACCGCTCCGCCAGTGCGGCCGCGCGCAAGGCGCTCGCCGAGGCGTGCCGCACCGTGGTCGCGCGCGGGGTCGCGCAGTCGATCTCCGGTGTCGCCGAAATGTCGCCTCCGGTCCCCTCAGGCCACGGCGCGGCGGCTTGACTCGCGCCATTTCGGTTCCGATGTTAATCTCCCGGTGAAGCCCGGCAGCCGCAGCGCGCTGCGGCTCGCGAGACGTATGAACACGCCGACTGAAGACGCCGATCGGGCGACCACGCGACCCAGCGAACACGCTTTGGCGAAAAAGCTCTTTATCCAGACCTACGGCTGCCAGATGAACGTCTACGACTCCGCCCGTATGGCGGATGTCCTGGCGCCCCACGGCTTCGCGACGACCGAGACGGCGGCGGACGCCGACGTCGTCGTCCTCAACACCTGCCACATCCGCGAAAAGGCCTCCGAGAAGGTCTATTCCGAGCTCGGTCGGCTCCGCCTGATGCGCGAGGAGCGCCGGGCCGCGGGCGACGACGTGGTGCTCGCCGTCGGCGGCTGCGTCGCCCAGGCCGAGGGCGAGGAGATGACGCGGCGCGCTCCGTTCGTCGACATCGTGTTCGGCCCGCAGACCTACCATCGCCTGCCCGAGATGGTGGCCAAAGCGAGCGAGGCCCGCGAGGCGGGCGCGTTCGGCGCCGGCGTCGTCGCGACCGAGTTCCCGCCCGAATCGAAATTCGATTCGCTGCCCCAACCCTCGAAGCAGTCCTCGGCGCCGGCTTCGCCGTCGGCGTTCCTGTCGGTGCAGGAAGGCTGCGACAAATTCTGCACCTTCTGCGTCGTGCCCTACACGCGCGGCGCCGAGTTCTCGCGCCCCGTCGCCAAGGTGCTCGACGAGGCGCGCGCGCTGGTGGCGCGCGGCACGGTCGAGGTCACGCTTCTGGGCCAGAACGTCAACGCCTATCACGGCGAAGGCCCCGACGGCCGGCCGTGGTCGCTCGCGCGTCTGATCCGCGCCGTCGCCGGGATCGACGGCGTCGCTCGCATCCGCTACACGACGTCGCACCCACGCGACATGGACGACGATCTCATCGCCGCCCACGGCGAGGTGCCGGCGCTGATGCCGTATCTCCATCTCCCGGTGCAGTCGGGATCGGACCGCGTGCTCGCGGCCATGAACCGCCGCTACACGGCGGGCGATTATCGCCGCGTCATCGACAAGCTGCGCGCGGCGCGCCCCGACATCGCGCTGGCGTCGGACTTCATCGTCGGCTTTCCGGGCGAATCCGACCGCGAGTTCGAGGACACGCTCGCGCTGGTGCGCGCGGTCGGCTACGCCCAGGCCTATGCCTTCAAGTACAGCGCGCGCCCCGGCACGCCCGCTGCCGAGCTCGACGACGCGATTCCCGAGGCGGTGAAGTCGGAGCGGCTCAACGTCCTGCAGCAGCTCCTCGCCGATCTCAGCCTCGACTTCAACAAGCGCTCGGTCGGCACGACCGTGCCCGTCCTGCTCGACCGCCGTGGCCGCCACCTGGGCCAACTCGGCGGCCGCACGCCCTATATGCAGGCGATTCACGTCGCGGTCGGCAATGTCGCCCCGCACGGCGCCGAGACCCATGTGCGCATCACCGGGGCGTTCGCGCACAGCGTCGAAGGCGTGCTCGCCGAGGCGGCGCTCTGATGGCGCGCAAGAGTCAGCCGCGCGGCCGCGAGCAGCGCAACGCGCCGGTCCAGATCCAGTTCGAGGACAATCGCGTGCTGGCGCAACTGTTCGGCGAGCATGACCGCAATATCGCCGTGCTCGAGGATCGTCTCGGCGTCAGCGTCGCGAGCCGCGGCAACCGCCTGGCGATCTCGGGTCCGCCGGAGTCGGCGGCGATCGCCCGCACGGCGCTCGCATCGCTCTACCGCGATCTGAGCCACGGCGCCGAGATCGGCCCGGCTGAGGTCGAGGCCGCGATCACCCGCGCGGGCGGCGGCGGCGGAACAGTGCTGGCGACGCGCAAGCGCTCGATCGCCGCGCGCACGGCCGCGCAGGAACGCTACCTGAAGGCGCTTAAGGACTATGAGCTGGTGTTCGCCATCGGCCCAGCCGGCACCGGCAAGACCTATCTCGCCGTGGCGACCGCCGTCTCCGCGCTGCTCGCGGGCGAGGTCGAGCACATCATCCTGTCCCGCCCCGCGGTCGAAGCGGGGGAGCGCCTCGGCTTCCTGCCGGGCGACATCCGCGAGAAGGTCGACCCGTACCTGCGCCCGTTGTTCGACGCGCTCTACGACATGCTGCCCGGCGATCAGGTGATGAAGCGCATCGCCAGCGGCGAGATCGAGATTGCGCCGCTTGCGTTCATGCGCGGCCGCACGCTCGCACACGCCTTCATCATTCTCGACGAGGCGCAGAACACCACGCCGATGCAGATGAAGATGTTTCTCACCCGTCTCGGCGAGGGCTCGCGCATGGCGGTGACGGGCGATCTTACGCAGGTCGATCTTCCGACCGGCGCGCGTTCGGGGCTCGTCGACGCCGTCGAGACGATCGAGGACACCGAGGGCGTCGCGTTCGTGCGCTTTACCGCCGAGGACACCGTCCGCCATCCGCTGGTCAATCGCATCGTCAACGCCTACGACCGCGCGGATCGCGCCCGTCGTGGCGCCATCGATCCCGACGTGCTCCCCGGCGGTTTCAGGTCGCGTCCGCGCCAGGGCGATGCCTGACGATCCACGCCAGATCCCAACTCGAGAAATCGAGGTGATCATCGAGGACGACGCGTGGCGGAAGGTGCCGCGCGTGCGCTCGCTCGTCGCGCGCGCCGCGGCGGCCGCCTACGACGTGGCGCTGCCCCGATCGCGCCGTGTCGCGGCGTGCGTCGCGCTTGTCGGCGACCACGCCATCGCCGGACTCAACATCGACTTTCGCGGCGTCAAGGGTCCGACCGATGTGTTGGCGTTCCCGCAGATCGACGGCGGCGTGCGGCGCATCGCGACCTCGCTCGGCCGCCGGCCGAGGCGCGACGCCGTGTCGCTCGGCGATGTCATCGTCGCCTTCGGCGCGTGCAAGCGTGGCGCGCGTGAATCCGGCGTGGCGCTCGACCGCCACGTCGCCCATCTCGTCGTCCACGGCGCGCTGCACCTCCTGGGGCACGACCACGCCGGCCGCACCGACACGGCGCGGATGCGCAAGCTCGAGCGCGAGGCGCTCGAGCGTCTCGGGATCGCCGACCCGTACCGCGCGGAACGTGCTATCACTTCCAGTCGGCGTCCGAAGACCTAGCAATGAGCGACTCCAGCGATTCTCACACGTCCGAACGGAAGACCGGCCTGCGCCGGCTGCTGTCGCGCCTCGTGCCGAAGCCGAAGCCCGAGGACGAGCTGCGCGACGCGATCGCCGAGATCATCGAGGAGCGCGACGAGGAGAACGGGGCGGAGACGGGCATCACCGCCGACGAGCGCCTCCTCATCACCAACGTGCTGAAGCTGCGCGACCTCACGGTGCAGGACATCATGGTGCCGCGCGCCGAAATCGTCGCGGTCGACGCCTCGATGAAGATCGCCGACCTGCTGGCGGTGATGACGCGCGAGGCGCACTCGCGCATGCCGGTCATCCGCGGCACGCTCGACGACGTCATGGGCTTCGTCCACATCAAGGACGTGCTCGTGCACATGAACGCGGGGCCCGACTTCGACCTGAGCCGCATCGTCCGTCGCGCGCTGATCATCTCGCCCGCGATGCGCGTGCTCGATCTTCTGCTCGAGATGCGCTTCACCCGCACGCACCTCGCTCTCGTCGTCGACGAGTACGGTGGCATCGACGGACTGGTGTCGATCGAGGACGTCGTCGAGGAGATCGTCGGCGACATCCAGGACGAGCACGACGTCGAGGATCCGGTGATGATCGCCCGCCCCGACGGCACGATGCTCGCCGACGCGCGCGCGCGCCTCGAGGACTTCGAGGCCCAGGTCGGCCCGATCCTCACTGAGGACGAACGCGACGGCGACCAGACGACGCTGGGCGGCCTGCTCACCGCCATCGCCGGCCGTGTGCCGGCGCGCGGCGAGGTGATCCGCCATTCGAGCGGCGTCGAGTTCGAGGTGATCGACGCCGACCCGCGCCGGGTGCGGCGGCTGCGCATCCGCAATCTCCCGAAAAAGCCCGCCGATGACGATTGAGTCGGGTCGCCGGAGCGTCGCCGCGCGTCTCGCCGCCCTGCGCGGCTGGCGGCGGGCGCTGGTCGCCTTCGTGCTGGGCGCGGTGCTGACGCTCGCCATGCCGCCCTTGTTCGCGGTGCCGGCGGCGTTCGTCGCCATCACCGGGCTTCTCTGGCTGATCGACGGCGCCGAGGACTCCCGGCATCCCATCCGCACCGGCTTCGTGATCGCGTGGTGGTTCGGATGGGGCCACTTCATCACCGGCATCTACTGGATTGCCAATGCGCTGCTGGTCGATGCCGAGCAATTCGGCTGGCTCATTCCGTTCGCGGTCGGCGGCCTGTCGGCGTACTTCGCGATCTACCCGGCGCTGGCGGGTGCCGCCTACGCCGCCGCGCGCGGAAGCCGCATAACCCGCATCCTCGTATTCGCCGCGGCCTGGACCATCGCCGAGTTCCTGCGCGGCACATTGCTTACTGGCTTTTCGTGGAATCCGCTGGCGAGCGTGTGGACCTTTGGACCAATCGCCATGCAGGGTGCCGCGTGGCTCGGCGCCTACGGACTCGGCCTCACCAGTGCGCTCCTGTTCGCTGCGCCCGCGGCGTTCGGCCGCTACGCCGAGCGGCCGAAGCGCGCGGCGGCCTGGCTCGCCATCGTCGGCGCGGCGCCGGTGGTGCTCGGCGCGCTGCGCCTCGTGGGCGCGCCTGCGCCCGAGGCGCGCGTCGTCCCCGACGTCCGCCTCGCGCTGGTGCAGGCCAACATCCCGCAGCAGATGAAGTGGCAGCCCGAGCAGCGGATCGAGATCGTCAACACCTACCTCCAACTCACCGCGAGTGCCGCGAGCGCCGGCGCCACGCACATCGTCTGGCCGGAGACGGCGGTGCCGGTCGCCATTGGCGAATCCCAGGAACTGCGCGGCGCGATTGCGCAGATCCTGCAGTCGACCGGCGCCAAGGCGCTGGTTTCGGGCACGGTGCGGTTCAGCCCGCAAGGCGCGCCGCGGCAGCAGATCTGGAACAGCGTCGACGCCATCGATGCCGACGGCAAGATCGTCGACACCTACGACAAGTTCCACCTTGTCCCGTTCGGCGAGTACGTGCCGCTGCGCGGCATCCTGCCGGTCGAGAAGATCACTGCGGGATCGGTCGATTTCTCGGCGGGGCCGGGGCCGAAGACCATCCGTGTGCCCGGCCTGCCGCCGGTCGGGCCGCTGGTCTGCTACGAGGCGATCTTCCCGGGCGACGTCGTCGAACGAGGCGCGCGGCCGGGCCTGATGCTCAATGTCACCAACGATGCCTGGTTCGGTGATTCGTCGGGCCCGCGCCAGCACTTCGCTGCGGCGCGGCTGCGTGCCGTCGAGGAGGGCCTGCCGCTGGTGCGCGCCGCCGGGACCGGCATCTCGGCGATCGTCGATCCCTACGGCCGGGTGCTCGCCCGCCTCGACCTCAACCACCGCGGCGTGCTGACCGGGCCCTTGCCCGAGGCGTTGCCGCCGACCCTGTTCGCCCGTACCGGAAACGTGATCGCGCTCTGCCTCGCCGTCCTGCTGGGGATCGCGGGTGTTTGGCTCGGGCGCCGCCGCAAGCCCGGGGAATCCCCTTGACGACGCTGGCAAACGTTGCAAAAACCGCCGCCGGGCCATATCCGCCGAAGCCGCGCGCCACCGCTGATTTCCGCATTCTTTCTTGATCTTTCCGGGAGACCTCCGTGTCCAAAGGCACCTATCTGTTCACCAGTGAGTCCGTGTCCGAGGGTCATCCGGACAAGGTGTGCGATCGCATCTCCGACACCATCGTCGACGCGTTCCTCGGCGCCGATCCTTACGCCCGCGTCGCCTGCGAGACGCTCGCGACGACGAACCGCATCGTCATCGCCGGCGAGGTCCGCCTCGACATCAAGAAGTGCGGCGCGCGCGCGCCGATGCTGAAGCCGGTCGGCAAGGGCTCGGCCAAGATCAACAAGCCGCTCCTGGAGAAGCTCACGCGCGCCGCGGTGAAGGACATCGGCTACGCCCAGAAGGGCTTCCACTGGAAGAACGCGAAGGTCGAGATCCTGCTGCACGGCCAGTCGGCCGACATCGCCCAGGGCGTCGACTCGAAGGGCAACAAGGACGAGGGCGCGGGCGACCAGGGCATCATGTTCGGCTACGCCTGCAACGAGACGCCCGAGCTGATGCCGGCGCCGATCCAGTACTCGCACAACATCCTGCGACTGATGGCGGAAGCGCGTCACTCCGGCAAGGAGAAGATGCTCGAGCCCGACGCCAAGAGCCAGGTCACCCTGCGCTACGAGAACGGCAAGCCGGTCGGCTGCACCGCCGTCGTGGTCTCGACCCAGCACAACGACAAGGTCGATCAGGACGACGTGCGCGAGATCGTCCATCCGTACGTCAAGCAGGTTCTGCCCGAGGGCTGGATGCCGTCGGACGACCAGTTCTACGTCAATCCGACCGGCAAGTTCGTTATCGGCGGTCCCGATGGCGACTGCGGCCTGACGGGGCGCAAGATCATCGTCGACACCTACGGCGGTGCCGCGCCCCACGGCGGCGGCGCCTTCTCCGGCAAGGATCCGACCAAGGTCGACCGCTCGGCGGCGTACGCCGCGCGCTATCTCGCGAAGAACGTCGTCGCCGCCGGCCTCGCCGAGAAGTGCCTGATCCAGGTTGCGTATGCGATCGGCGTCTCGCATCCGCTGTCGGTGTACGTGAACACCTTCGGCACCGGCAACGTCGACGAAGACCGCCTGTCGAAAGTGCTGCCGCAGGTCATGTCTCTGACGCCGCGCGGCATCCGCGAGCACCTTGGCCTCAACAAGCCGATCTACGCCCGCACCTCGGCCTACGGCCACTTCGGCCGCGCGCCCGACAGCACGGGCGGCTTCGGCTGGGAAAAGCTCGACCTCGTCGACGAGCTGAAGCGCGCGTTCAACTAACGCACGTTGAGCGGGTCGTGCGCCTACCGCGCACGACCCCCGACCTAAGGACCTTCCCATGGCGGCTCCGGTGGATAGTGCCGCGCCGCGCGGCGATGGCCTGCGGCGGCTCTACGGTCGCCGCCAGGGACGGCCGCTGCGCGCCGGCCGGCGTCATCTCATCGACGATCTCCTGCCCGGGCTCGCGATCCCGCTCGACAACGTCGCGACCGCGTCGCTCGATCCCAAGGCGCTGTTCGCCGCGCCCCGCGAGGTCTGGCTCGAGATCGGATTCGGCGGCGGCGAACACCTGGCCGCTCAGGCGCGGGCCAATCCCGCGATCGGGGTGATCGGCGTCGAGCCGTTCATCAACGGCGCCGCATCCCTGCTCAAGGCGATCGACGCCGAGAAGCTTACCAATGTCCGCCTGCTGATGGACGATGCCCGGCCGCTGCTGGAGGCGCTCGCACCACGGTCGATCGCCCGGGCCTTCATCCTGTTTCCCGACCCCTGGCCGAAGCGGCGGCACTGGAAGCGGCGCATCGTCTCCCGGGCGGTCCTCGACCAGCTCGCTCGGGTCCTGGTCCCCGGCGCCGAGCTTCGCCTCGCCACCGACGACCCCGATTACGCCGACTGGATGCTGCTCGCGGTACTCGCCCACCCCGACTTCATCTGGACCGCCCGCGGCCCCTCCGACTGGCGCGTCCGCCCTGCGGACCAGCCGCAAACCCGCTACGAATCCAAGGCGTTGGCGGCGGGTCGCAAGCCCCTATTCGTGGTCGCCCGGCGTCGTTAAGGGGCCGTAAAAGCTGTGGGTTTTAGCCGCTTCCTTCTTGAACGAGGGGAGTAAATGGCTATATTTTCCGCCAATCCTTCCTCGTATGGCCTTGATCAATCGGCACGATTGTTTGGGGTGGGCCACTGGCCCACTTTTTTTGTTTCCCAAACAAGCGTCCGCCACAAGACCGTGCGGGTGAGGCGTTTGGAGTTTGCATGAACGCGAAGGCGGACACGGTGGCGACCCTGATCGAGCCGACCCTGCAGGCGATGGGCTACGAGCTGGTGCGCGTGGCGATCGTCGGTGGCGCCGGCCGGCCGACGCTGCAGGTCATGGCCGAGCGGGCCGACGGCGCCGCGATGTCGGTCGACGACTGCGCCGACATCTCCGAGTCGATCTCGGCGGTGCTCGACGTCGACGACCCGATCGCCGGCGCCTACACCCTCGAGGTGTCGTCTCCGGGCATCGACCGGCCGCTTGTCAAAAAGGCGGACTACGATCGCTTCGCCGGGTTCGAGGCGCGGGTCGAGACGTCGGAGCCGGTCAGCGGCCGCAAGCGCTTTCGCGGCCGTCTGCTCGGAACGACCGAGGACGCGGTCCGGCTCAAGCTCGACTCCGGCGAGGACATCGAGCTGCCGCTCGCGCGCATCAGTAAGGCGAAGCTTGTGTTGACCGACGAATTGATCGCCGCGGGCAGTCGGCCGCGCACCTGACAACAACGCCCGTCGCGGACGACGGGCAGATTGGTGAAACCATGGCACTCGAAGCAACCCTTGGGCTGGCACGCCCCGAACTTCTCCAGGTCGCCGACGCCGTCGCGCGCGAGAAGGCGATCGACCGCGAGGAAGTCCTCGTCGCCATGGAGCAGGCGATCCAGAAGGCGGGCCGCTCGAAGTACGGCCACGAGCACGACATTCGCGCCCGCATCGACCGCAAGACCGGCGAGATCACGCTGGCCCGCTACCACGAGGTGGTGGAGACGGTCGAGAACGAGGCGACGCAGATGACGCTCAAGGACGCGAAGCGCCGTCATCCGGAGGCCACGGTCGGCGAGTTCGTGTTCGACGCCCTGCCGCCGATCGACTTCGGCCGCATCGCCGCCCAGACCGCGAAGCAGGTCATCGTCCAGAAGGTGCGCGAAGCGGAGCGTCAGCGCCAGTTCCGCGAGTACAAGGACCGCATCACCGAGATCGTCAACGGCACGGTGAAGCGCGCCGAATTCGGCAACGTCACCGTCGATCTCGGCCGCGCCGAGGCCATCCTGCGGCGCGACGAGACGCTGCCGCGCGAGACTTTCCGCCAGTCGGACCGCGTCCGCGCCTACATCTACGACGTCCGCGAGGAGACCCGCGGGCCGCAGATTTTCCTGTCGCGCACGCGGCCCGAGTTCATGGCCAAGCTGTTCGCCCAGGAAGTGCCGGAGATCTATGACGGCATCATCGAGATCAAGGCGGTCGCCCGCGACCCCGGCAGCCGCGCCAAGATCGCGGTGATCTCCAAGGATTCGTCGATCGATCCGGTCGGCGCCTGCGTCGGCATGCGCGGCTCGCGCGTGCAGGCGGTGGTCGGCGAGCTGCAGGGCGAGAAGATCGACATCATCCAGTGGTCGAACGATCCCGCGACCTTCGTCGTCAACGCGCTCGCGCCGGCCGAAGTCAGCAAGGTCGTGCTCGACGAGGAGACCCACAAGATCGAGGTCGTCGTTCCCGACGAGCAGCTCTCGCTGGCCATCGGCCGCCGCGGCCAGAACGTGCGCCTCGCGTCGCAGCTCACCACCTGGGACATCGCGATCATGACCGAGAGCCAGGAGTCGGAGCGCCGCCAGACCGAGATGCGCACGCGCTCGCAGGCGTTCATCGACGCGCTTGATGTCGACGACGTCATTGCCCATCTGCTGGTGACCGAAGGCTTCACCTCCGTTGAGGACGTTGCGTACGTCCCCGAGGAGGAGCTCGAGAGCATCGAGGGCTTCGACCCCGATCTCGCGAAAGAGCTGCGCCGCCGCGCCCAGGCGTTCCTCGACAAGGAAGAGGCCGCATTCGGCGCGCGTCGCCAGGAGCTCGGCATCGCCGACGATCTGGCCGACGTCGACGGCCTGACCCGCGCCCAGATCCTCGCGCTCGGCGAAAAGGGCGTGAAGACGCTCGACGATCTCGCCGATCTCGCGGCCGACGAACTGGTCGAGCTCTTGGGCGACGGCGCGCCCACGCTCGATGTCGCCAACCGCGTCATCATGGCCGCCCGCGAGCACTGGTTCCCCGAGGCCGCCGAAGGCGAGGGCGGCGAAGAGGCCCCCGAGACCCCGCAGGCTTGATCACACACCCGATACGGTAAGAGGACATCCGCACTCGCATGACTGCCGCCCGCATCCCTGAGGACACTCCGCGCCGAGCGCGGCCGCGACGCAATCTCGCGTCGGGCACGCCCGAGCCGCGCGGCGTCCTCGTGCGGTTCGTGGTCGGCCCGGATCGCGCCATCGTCCCCGACGTGGCGGGCCGCCTGCCTGGCCGGGGTTTGTGGTTGAGCCCCCGTCGCGATGTGTTAAAGATGGCCGCCGCCGGGCGTGGCCGCGTATTTTCCCGCGCCGCTGGCGGCGCAGTCGCGGTGCCGCAGGAGCTCGATCGCGTGGTCGAGCGGTTGCTGGTCGAGCGGATCGTCAATCTCATCGGGCTCGCCCGCCGCAGCGGGTCCGCCGTGTGCGGCTTCGAGCGGGTGCGCGAAGCGCTCGCCGGCATGAAGCCCGCCGGACACGGCTCGGCCGTATTGTTCGTCGCCGGCGATGCGTCGGCCCCGGACCGCACCCGCCTCAAGGGCGCGGACGTCGACGTGGAGACCTCCGAGGCGCTGACGGCGAGCGAGCTTGGCGCCGCGTTCGGGCGCGAGGATGCGGTGTTCGCGGTGGTGTCGCCGGGCAGGCTGGCGACGGAGATCGAGGCGCAGGCGCGTAAGCTTGCGCTTCTTCGTGCGGAGGATGCGGCCCTCCGCCCTGTAGGCAATCGTTTAAAGGACAGCTCGGCTCGATGACGGACAAGACCGATACCCAGGACAAAAAGCCGCTGAGCATGGCGCGGCCCGGCCGGCTCGAGCTGAAGAAGACCGTCGAGACCGGTCAGATCCGGCAGAGCTTCTCGCACGGCCGCTCCAAGGCGGTGACCGTCGAGGTGCGCAAGAAGCGCACCTTCGCGCCGGGCGCCAGCGGCCAGATGACCGAGATGAAGAAGGGTCCCGAGATCGCGCCGGCGCCGCAGCCGACCGCGCCCGCTCCGGCCCCCGAGGAGCCACGCGCGCCGCAGCCCGCGGCCCGCACGCTGACCGAGGGCGAGAAGGCCGCGCGCGCCCGCGCGCTCCAGGGCACGATGCGCGCCGAGGAGATCGCCCGCCGCGAATACGAGGAAGAGCAGCGCCGGAAAGCCGAAGAGGAAGCCAACCGTCCGCCGTCGCCGGTCGTCGAAGAGCCGGCGAGCGCGCCTGAGTCGGCGCCGGTCGAGGCCGCGGCTGCCGCCGCGCCCGCAGGGGCGCCCGCGCAGCAGCGTGAGGCCCCACGTCCCGCCGCCGGCGCCAAGCCGGCGGCCGCGCCGCGCGCGCCCGAGACCGAGGAAGAAGAACCGCGCGGTCCCGTGCGCAAGCCGGGCGTGCCGCCGAAGCGCCCGGGTCTCACCGTTCGCAAGGAAGACGACCGCCGCCGCGGCAAGCTCACCATCACCAAGGCCCTCGACACCGAGGGCAGCGAGCGCGTCCGGTCGCTCGCCGCGTTCCGCCGCCAGAAGGAGCGCGAGCGCCGCCTCGCCCACGGCGACGGCAAGGGCGAGCAGATCAAGGTCGTTCGCGAGGTGGTGATCCCGGAGACCATCACCGTGCAGGAGCTCGCCAACCGCATGGCCGAGCGCGCGGGCGAGGTCATCAAGACGCTGATGAAGATGGGCGTCATGGCGACCATCAATCAGTCGATCGACGCCGACACCGCGGAGCTGGTGGTCGCGGAGTTCCATCACCATTCGAAGCGCGTCGCCGAATCCGACGTCGAGATCGGGCTTTCGGGCGACGTGGATTCGCCCGAGACGTTGCAGCCGCGTCCGCCGGTCGTCACCGTCATGGGCCACGTCGACCACGGCAAGACGTCGCTCCTCGACGCGCTCCGCTCGACCGACGTCGCGGCGCGCGAGGCCGGCGGCATCACCCAGCACATCGGCGCCTATCAGGTCACGCTCGAAAGCGGCCAGCGCGTCACGTTCCTGGACACGCCGGGCCACGAGGCGTTCACCGCGATGCGCGCCCGCGGCGCCAAGCTCACCGACATCGTCGTGCTGGTGGTTGCCGCCGACGACGGCGTCATGCCGCAGACGATCGAGGCGATCCATCACGCCAAGGCGGCGAACGTGCCGATCATCGTCGCCATCAACAAGATCGACAAACCCGACGCCAAGCCCGAGCGCGTGAAGAACGAGCTCCTGCAGCACGGCATCGTGCTCGAAAGCATGGGCGGCGAGGTGCTGTCCGTCGAGGTCTCGGCGAAGCAGGGCACCAACCTCGACAAGCTGCTCGAGGCGATCCTGCTGCAATCCGAAGTGCTCGAGCTCAAGGCCAACCCCGACCGCATGGCGCAGGGCGTCGTGGTCGAGGCCAAGATGGAGCGCGGCAAGGGCACCGTCGCTACGGTGCTGGTGCAGCGCGGGACGCTCGACGTCGGCGACATCATCGTCGCGGGCGGCGAGTGGGGCCGCGTGCGCGCGCTCCACGACGATCACGGCCGCAAGGTGAAGGCCGCCGATCCCGGCATGCCGGTCGAGGTGTTGGGCCTTCAGGGCACGCCGTCGGCGGGCGACGACTTCATCGAGGTCGAGAACGAGGCCCGCGCCCGCGAGATCACCGAGTTCCGCCAGCGCAAGACGCGCGAGGCGCGCGTCTCCGCCGGCGCTCGCGGCACCGTCGAGCAGATGCTGTCGGCGATCGCCGCCGGCGTCGCCAAGGACCTGCCGCTCGTCATCAAGGCCGACGTGCAGGGCTCGGTGGAAGCCATCATCGGTGCGCTCGAGAAGATGTCGACCTCGGAAGTGGCGGTGCGCATCCTCCACTCGGCGGTCGGCGGCATCAACGAATCGGACGTCACCCTCGCGCGTGCGTCGAACGCGCTGGTGCTTGGGTTCAACGTCCGCGCCAACCCGCAGGCGCGCGATCTCGCCCGCCGCGACGGCATCGAGATCCGCTACTACTCGATCATCTACGACCTCACCAACGACGTGAAGGCGGCGCTCAGCGGCATGTTGACGCCGGGCACCAAGGAGAACTTCCTC
>DATJIG010000077.1:0-12803 GCA_035493495.1 Alphaproteobacteria bacterium | reverse complement strand
TGTCCCTCGGGGACATCGTCCGCCGGCAGGTTCGGGACCGTCGCCAACATGACGTTGAGCTCGCGCTCGAGCTCCGCGGCCCCCGCCTCGGCCAGCGCTTGGCCATCCTTGCTGGCTGCGACCTTCGCCATGATCTCGGCGGCGTCGCCGCCCCTGGCCTTGATCGCACCGATCTCCTTCGACAGCCGGTTGCGCTCGGCCTGAAGCTCCTGGGCACGCGTCATCTCGGCGCGGCGCCTGGTGTCGATCGCGAGGATCTTGGGGGACAGCGGTTCGAGCCCGCGACGAGCCAGACCTCGGTCGAACGCCTCGGGATTGTCGCGGATGGATTTGAGATCGTGCATGGGTGGATCGCAGCGGACCGGGGTCACGCTTTATACGGCGCGGCCGATTCGCCGTCGAGAGGTTCGCGCGAGTGTGACCAAGTGTGACTACGGCGCGGGCGTCGGCCCCGGACTCTCGGCGGCCTCCGCCGCCTCGGCCTTCGCCCGGCTGCGCTCGATCATCTTCACGGCGACGATCGAACCCTCGTAAAGGAGGCATAGGGGCACCGCGAGACCGACCTGGCTGAATACGTCCGGCGGAGTCAGCACCGCGGCGACGATGAAGTTGATGACGATCGCGTAGCGCCGCTTCGACGCCAGCATCTGCGAGGACACGATGCCAACCCGCGCCAGCAGCGTCAGCAGCACCGGGAGCTGAAAGGCGATGCCGAATGCGAGAATCAGCGTCATGACGAGGCTCAGGTACTCGCTGACGCGGGCCTCGAGCTGGATCGGCAGATTGTCGGCGATCGCGGGCGTCTCGAACGAAACGAAGAAGCGCCAGGCCGACGGGAAGATGAAGTAATAGACGAGTGCCGCGCCCATCAGGAACAGCACCGGCGTCGCGACCAGGAACGGCAGGAACGCCCGCTTCTCGTTGCGGTAGAGCCCGGGGGCGATGAACAGCCAGAGCTGGGTCGCGACAAACGGAAACGCAAGAAAGAAGCCGGCGTAGAGCGAGACCTTAATGTAAGTGACGAAGGCCTCGGTGAGGCCGGTGTAGATCATACGCCGTCCGGTCTCGCCCTCGTAGATGTCGGCGAGCGGCTTCACCAGGAAGCCGAAGATGTAGTCCTTGAAGATGTAGCTGATGACGAAGCCGATCAGGATCGCCGCGGCCGACCAGAAGATGCGGCGGCGCAGCTCCACAAGATGCTCGAGCAGCGGCATCTTGTGGTCTTCGGGCGAATCGCCGGGCGGCAGCTGGGGGGTATCGGTAGCGCTCACGAATTCTTCTCCGGCGGCCGCGGCGCCGGCGCGGGCTCCGGCGACTCGGAGCCGGCGATGCGCGGCTCGTTGGCGTCCGACGGCGCGGACACGACCGGTTCCTGGGCGGGCGGCGGCGTCAACGAGGTGGACTCGCTCGCCGACTGATCGACCGTGGTCGCCTCGTTCCAGACGCGGTTCACGTCGCCCTCTGGATCGATAGTCCGGTCGATCGTCCGGGTCAGAACATCGGGATCGACACGCAGCGCATCATCCACCTGCCGCTTGAGATCGGCGGCGTTGGCCTCGCGCATCACTTCGTCGAGCTGCTGCTGGAACATGCGGCTGGCTGCCCGCGCCTTCGACGCGAGCCCGGCCATCGTCCTCAGCACGTTGGGCAGCTCCTTGGGACCGAGAACGATGAACGCGACAACCGCGATCACCAGCATCTCGCTCCAGCCGATGTCCAGGAACATGGTGGCTCCGCAGGGCCCGCCGAAGCGCGGGCGGGCGGCGTGGCGTTAGGACTTGCGGGTTTCGCTGGTCTCGGACGTGCGTGCCGTCGCGGTCGGGTTGGCGTTGTCGCCCTGGACCGCCTTGGTCTCGCTCGACTCGTCCTTAAGACCTTCCTTGAAGCTCTTGATACCCTTCGCCAAATCGCCCATGACGCGCGGCAGCTTTCCGGCCCCGAACAGGATCATGATCACGACCAGGACAAGTAGAATATGCCAAATGCTCAAGCCGCCCATTGAACTCTCCATCACACGGGGAAAAACCCGTTGGATTTACGCGGATCATGGCAGAAAGGGGGTGTTGTCGCAACGCGCCCCCGCTTCCGATAGCTTCATCGACCGCTGTCCCGCTTCGTTGCCGCTCAGGTGCGGCTCGAATGGGGGATCACGGCTTGCGTGACGTCGCCGACGCGGCGTCCAAAGGGAACACATAGGCGAGCGACCGGTCGACCGCCACGTCGACCTGGTCACCTACGGCCGCGTCGTAGCGTCCCGGAACCCGCGCGTGCACGTGCGTGCCGTCGATATCACCACAGCAGAGGTGCAGCAACGTCGCCCGTCGGAGCGTACGGACGCTCAGGACCTCGGCCCTCGCCGCCCCGACCGCCGGCGAGCCGGCGGTCCGGGTTACGTGAAGCGCCTCGGGACGAATCAACACTTCGACGTGCTGCCCTTCGGCGAGCCCGGATGCGGCAACGCGCCCGAACGGCGTGGAGACCTGCCGATCGACGACGCGTCCGACGAAACGATTGATCGAGCTGAAGAACATCGCCGCGAAAGCGCTCACAGGCTTGGTGTAGAGCTCGACCGGCGATCCGATCTGCTCGATCCGCCCCGCGTTCATCAACGCGATGCGGTCGGCCATGTACATCGCCTCTTCAGGGTCATGCGTGACGATCACCGTCGATGTCCCGGTCTCGCGCACGACGTTGAGCGTCTCGTCGCGGATCTGGGCGCGCAGCCGCGCATCGAGCCCGGAGAACGGCTCATCAAGCAGCAAGAGTCGCGGCTTGGGTGCGAGCGCGCGAGCTAGCGCCACGCGCTGCTGCTGTCCTCCCGACAGCGTGTGTGGATACGCGTCGGCGAAGCGTCGCATGCCGACCTGCTCGATCACCTCGAACGCGCGTTTGCGCCGCGCCTCGGTGTCGCGGTCGCGGATGCCGAAGGCAACGTTGCCCAGCACGTCGAGGTGCGGAAACAGCGCGTAGTCCTGGAACACCATACCGACGTTCCGCTTCTCCGGCGCGACCTGGACGCCGGGGCGGGCCACGGCCAGGCCGTCGACGACGATGCGGCCCGTCTGCAGCTCCTCGAGTCCGGCCGCGAGCCGAAGCGCAGTGGTCTTGCCGCAGCCGGACGGCCCCAGAAGGCACAAGAGCTCGCCCGAACGGGCGCCGAAGCTCACGTCGTCGAGCACCCGCTCGGCGCCGAACGCATGGCTCACGCCTTCGAAGCGCAGAACGTCGCTGCCACTGTCGATCATCGGACCGGTCCGGCGAATGCGGCAGCGGCGGCCCCGTCATGGGCGAGCGCGCCCGGGCGCGATTTCGCGATCGCCCGCGACAGCAGGATGACCGGCACGATGCCGACGGCGACGATGGCCAGCGCCGGAGTCGCCGCATCGGCCAGCCGTTCGTCGGTCGCGAGCAGATAGGCGCGGATCGCCAGCGTGTCGAAGTTGAACGGCCGCAGCAGCAAGGTCGCCGGCAGCTCCTTCATCACATCGACAAAGACGAGAATCGCGGCCGTCAGCAGGCTGCCCCGGGTGATCGGCAGGTGGATGCGGAGCAATGTCGCGAACGGCCCGTGGCCCAGGGTCCGCGCCGCATCGTCCATGTGCCGCGTCACCTTGTCGAGACTCGACTCGACGGCATTGAACGAAATCGCGAGGAAACGCACCAGATAAGCGAACATGACCGCGGCGACGGTGCCGCTCAGTACGAGCCCGACGCGGACGCCCATGTGCGCACGGGTCCAATCGTTGATCCAGCCGTCGATCGCCGCGAACGGGATAAGAATTCCGACCGCGATCACCGCGCCCGGAACCGCGTATCCCATGCTGGCGATGCGCGCCGCGATTGCCATGGCGCGGCTGCGATGCAGCCGGACGCCGTACGCCAGGCCCATCGCCACCGCGACCGCGAGCACGGCGGCACCGGCGGCCAACGCGAAGCTGTTCTCCGCCTCGCGGAGGAATCGCGCGTCAAGCATGTGTGGCCCGCTCTCGACCGCCCACACCGCGAGAACCGTCGCCGGCACCACGAACCCGAGCAGGATCGGCACAAACACGAACATGCAGGCGAGTGCCGCGGCTCCTCCGCGCAGCCGATAGCGCGGCAGTTCGCGGTAGCGCGTCGAGGTGTGCTGCACCGATCCCCTGCCCCGTGACGCGCGCTCGACAAGGACGAGGGCGGCGATGAACAGCATCAGGACCGCGGCCAGCTGGGCCGCCGCGGCCGGCTGTCCCATGCCCATCCAGGTGCGGAAGATTCCGGCCGTGAAAGTATTGACGCCGAAGTACTGGACGGTGCCGAAATCGTTGAGCGCTTCCATCAGCGCGAGCGTGACTCCGGTCGCGACCGCCGGGCGCGCCAGCGGCAGGGCCACAGTGAAGAAACAGCGCCACGGCCCCGCGCCCAGGGTCCGGCTGACCTCGAGCACGCATACCGACTGCTCGAGGAACGCGGCGCGCGACAACACGTAGACGTAGGGATAGAGCACCAGCGTCATCATCGCGACCGCGCCGGGCAGACTGCGCACGTCCGGGAACCAGTAATCGTCATGGCCCCAGCCGGTGACCGCACGCAGCGCGCCCTGCACCGGTCCCGCGAAGTCGAGAAGGCCCGTGTAGGTGTAGGCAATGACGTAGGCCGGGATCGCCATTGGCAGGATCAAGGCCCACTCGAACACGCGGCTGCCGGGGAACCGGCACAGGGTCACCAGCCACGCGGTTCCGACGCCGAGGATCAGGGTGCCGACTCCGACGCCAAGCATCAGCCACAGCGAGCTCGCGATGTAACCCGGCAACACCGTCGAGGCGAGATGGCTCCACACGCCGGCAGTCGGCACGAAGACGTGCGACAGCACGACGAGGATCGGCAGCGCGATCAGCGCCGCCGATCCGTACGTGAATAGAGACCAGGCCGTCGGGCGCGACCAACACGGCCGCCGCCCCCGTGGCGCCGAAAGGCTCGCGTCAACCACGCCTGGTCCCGACGCGACCTTGCCAGCTCATTTCCACCCGGCGCGATCCATGAGCTGAACCGCTTCCTGGTTGCGCTTGGCGAGAACGCCGACGCTGAGCGGGTCGGCCTTGAACTCGCCGAACGCCTTAATCGTCGGCGAGATCTCAACGCCCTTGCGCACGGGGTACTCGAAGTTCGCTTCGGCGAACACCTTCTGCGCCTCGGGCGTAAGCAGGAATTCGAGGAACTTCACCGCATTGTCCTTGTGCGGCGCGTGCTTCAGCACGCCGCCACCGCTGATGTTGACGTGGGTGCCGCGATCGCCCTGGTTGGGGAAGAACACGCCGAGCTTGGCGTACTCGCCGGCCTTGGCGTCCTTCAGCAGATGGCCGAGGTAATAGGTGTTCGAAATCGCGATGTCGCCCTCGCCCGCCATCACCGCGGTGATCTGGTCGCGGTCGCCGCCCTTCGGCTCGCGCGCCAGATTGGCGACTATGCCCTTGGCCCACAGCTCGGTCTTGGCGACGCCGTCGGCTTCCATCAGCGACACGACGAGCGACTGGTTGTAGGCGCTGGTCGAGGAGCGGACGAGAATCCGCTTCTTCCACTTCGCCGTGGACAGGTCCTCGTAGGTCGACAGCTCCGACGGCTTGACGCGATCCTTGTGGTACATGATCACGCGCGCGCGCATCGTCAGGCCGAACCAGTGGCCGTCGTGCTCGCGCAGGTTCGCGGGGATCGCCGCCTCGAGAGCGGCCGACTTAACGGGCTGGAGCAGGCCGGCAAGATGCACGCGCCCGATCACCCCCGCGTCCTCTGTCAGGAACAGGTCGGCCGGGCTGTTTTCGCCCTCGCGCTGGATGCGTTGGATCAGCTCGCCGCCGCCCGCCTGGACGACGTTGACCTTGATCCCGGTCTGCCTGGTGAATTCCTTGTAAAGCGCGTCATCGGTCGCGTAGTGCCGCGACGAGTAGAGGTTGACCTCCCCTTCGGCGAAAGCCGCGCCGGGAAGCGCGGTGAGCGCGCCAAACAAGGCGGCGACGGCGAGGCTGCGAATACGAAACATGAGGGTCTCCATGGCAAAGCTCTGCCATGAGTATAATTACGTATGAGAATGGTTCGCAATCGCAATAGACAGCCGCATCCGAACCGACTGGTTCTGGCTGCTATCGCATTTGGCTATGACGGCTGAGGATCGATACCAAACGAGGGCCCGTGGGCCCTCGTTTGGTATCGATGAGCGTGAACGACCGCCGATCAATGCTTCGACGACTTGTCGTCCTCGTCCTCGTCGTCATCTTCATCCTCGAACTCGTCGTCGTCCTCGGAATCATCGTCTTCGTCATCCGACTCGAACTCTTCATCGTCGTCATCCTCGTCGGCGTCGTCCGCGTCCTCTTGGTCGTCGACGGATTCAAACTCCTTGTCCTCATCTTCGGCGTCGTCTGCTTCGCCCTGCTCTGCGGCTTCAACGGAAGCCAGCGCGTGCGCCTCGGCGACGGTCTCCGCAAGTTCTGCGCCTTCGAGCGTGCCCTCAGCGGCGGCCAGCGGACTGACCGCGAGCGCCTCGCCTTCACCCGGCGTGAGACCTTCGCTGATCTGGATCGCCGGACGCTTGTCGAGAAGACCGGCGGCCTTCAGTTCCTCGAGGCCCGGCAGCGCGTCGAGGCTTTCGAGACCGAAATCGGTGAGGAACTGCGCCGTCGTCGCCCAGGTGACCGGACGCCCCGGAGTCTCGCGGCGGCCCTTCGGGTGAATCCAGCCCGCCTCGAACAACTGGTCGAGCGTGCCCTTCGACAGCGCCACGCCGCGGATCTCCTCGATCTCGGCGCGGGTGATCGGCTGGTGGTACGCGACAATCGCCATCGTCTCGACGGCGGCGCGCGACAGCTTGCGCGTGCGCGTGACGTAGACGCGGAGATAGCCCGACAGATCGGGAGCGGTCTGCATGCTCCAGCGGCTGCCGGCCTCGACGAGGTGCACACCGCGATGCTCGTACGTCGCCTTCAGCTCGGCGAGCAGCGCCGGAATATCGGCGCCGTCGGGCATGCGCTCGACCAGTTCGTCCTCGGACAACGGCGAGGTCGCGGCGAACAGGAGCGCCTCGAGAAGCCGCAGCGGATCGACGTCGCCCGGAATCGGTTCGAGCTCGGACTCGGACGCCTCGGGCGCCGCGTCCTGCTCGCTCGCGGTTTCGGCAGCCTCGACCGGCTCGAGCTCGGTCTCGTCGGGATTCTGGCCGTGGGAATCGGTCATTGTGCCTGCTCGGTTTTGTCGGCGGACTCGGGCGCGGCGGTCGCATCGCCGCGCGCCTGACGAAGATAGATGGGGGCAAACGCGGCGGTCTGGCGCAGCTGCGCGAGTCCTTCGCGGACGAGCTCGAGCGATGCCGCGAAGGTCGCGGCCAGCGCCGAGCGGGTGATGAGCGTGTCGCGCAGGTCCTTCGGCAGCAGCGCGGTGATGTCGGTCCACTCCGGGATGCCGCCGAGCATCTCCTTGAGGCGGACCATCGCCACTTCCATCGAATAGAGCTCGCTCGCCGCGATCTCGAGCACCGCGCCGTCGTCCTTGCCGCGGATCGAGCCGTAGGCCTTGAGCAGCTCGTAGAGATTGGGCTCGAGGCTTTCCTCGACGATAACCTTCACACCCTCGGGCGCGCCGCGCGCGAATACGTCGCGGCCGAGCAGCGGACGCGCCATCAGGCGCACGCCGGCGTCCTGCATCGCCTCGAGACGACGGAGCTGGAACTGCAGCGCGCTCGCCATCGCGTCGGCGCTGGGCTCCGCCTCACCCGGCGGCTCGGGCAGCAGCAGGCGCGACTTGAGGTACGCGAGCCACGCCGCCATGACCAGATAGTCCGCGGCGATCTCGAGGCGCACCTTACGCACGTCGGCGATGTAACTCAGATACTGATCGGCGAGCGCGAGAATCGAGATCTTCGACAGATCGACCTTCTGCTCGCGCGCAAGCGCGAGAAGGACGTCGATCGGTCCTTCGAATCCGTCGAGATCGAGCGTGAGCTGGACCGGAGTCACCTCGCTCACGGGGAACTCCGCGGCGTCGGTGTCGAGCATCACGGGCTCGTCATTCGGGGTCACTGTCTCCACGGCACCTGCTTTGTTCACATCCCGCTGGGGGCATCGACCTCATGCCCGGTAACCATAGCGATGAAGCGGATTACCAAGTCGACCGGCCGCTCCAAAAGCCATGTCATGACATTCAGGTCAACATGAAGTTTGTCGCCGATCAAAGGCAGAATGAACAGGAGCAACAGCAAGATTCCGAGCCCCCACCGCTCGAGCCGCGCGTAGCGCTGCGACAACGGCTGCGGCAGCAATCCCACCGCGACGCGACCGCCGTCCAGTGGTGGCAGCGGCAGCATGTTGAAGACGGCGAGAACGGCGTTGATTTGGATCGAATTGATGAGGTTTTCCCCAAGCCAGATCGCGGGCTTCGGCGGCGCGAACTGCAAGAGGTGGAACACCGCGCCGGAGAACAGCGCGAGCAGGATGTTCATCCCGGGACCAGCGAGCGCGACCCAGATCATGTCGCGCTTCGGATTCCGCAATCGCCAAAAATTTACCGGAACCGGCTTCGCGAAGCCGAACCCGAACCGGCCGCCGCTGGCGAGCAGCAGCATGCCCGGCAGGATGATCGTCCCGAACGGATCGACGTGGCGCAGCGGATTGAGGCTGATGCGCCCCGCCTGGAGTGCTGTGTCGTCGCCGAAGCGGAGCGCCACATAACCGTGCGCGGCCTCGTGGAACGTGATCGCGATGACGACGGGGATGATCCAGACCGAGACGAGGTAGAGAGTGTCCATACCTTGGGCGCGTTCCGCGCGTCTGACTCAGGCGAACCGGTCGCTCAGGCGATGGAGCCCAGCAGCGCGCCGAGCCGTTCGCCCGCCGCCTTGGCGTCAAAGGGCGCCGGCCGGCGCATCTTAGCCCGAACTGAGGCAAAGCGCTCGCGCGCTTTGGCCGAAAGCGGCGGCACGGCGGCGGCGATTTCCCGCATCTCGGCGAAGTCGCCGCTGCAGTGAAGGACGCCGTCGCACCCTGCCCCGAGCGCCGCCCGGGCGCGGTCGCCGAACGGGCCGAACAGCGCCTTCATACCGACGTCGTCGGAGAACAGGAATCCGTCAAATCCAAGGCGCTCGCGGATCACCGATTGGATCGCCAGCTCGGAGAGCGTTACCGGCAGTTCGGGATCGACCGCGGTGTAGACGACGTGGGCCGTCATCGCGTACGGCGCGTCGGCGTTGGCGACGAACGGCACGAAATCGGTCTCTGCCAGGATCTCGAGCGAGGTCTCGACGACCGGCAGCTCGAGGTGGCTGTCGGAGCGGGCGCGGCCGTGTCCCGGGATGTGCTTGATGACCGGGGCGACCCCGCCCTCGAGAAATCCCTGGCACGCGGCCCGGCCGAGATCCCCGATCAGCGCCGGGTCAGTCCCGTAGGCGCGGTCGCCGATGATGCCGTGCGCCCCGGGCACCGGCACGTCGAGCACCGGCGCGCAGTCGACGTCGATGCCGAGGTCGAGCAGCTCGTGTGCCAGCATGCGGGCGTTGAGCCGCACCGCCTCGCGCGCCGCGGCGCGATCAGTGCGCGCGAGCGCGCCGAGCACCTGCGCCGGAGGTGCTGCACGCCAGTGCGGCGGGTTGAGGCGCTGGACGCGCCCGCCCTCCTGATCGATCAGCACCGGCGCGTCGGAACGGCCGACCGAGTCGCGCAAGCTGGCGGTGAGATCGCGGATCTGGCTCGGCTCGACGCAGTTGCGCGCGAACAGGATGAACCCGAGCGGATTCGAATCGGCGAACAGCGCGCGCTCGTCCGCCGTCAGCGTCGGACCCGTGCAGCCGAAGACGACAGCGGACGGATCAGCGGGCAACGAAGCACCCGACGTTGCGCGCTTTCAGCTTCGAGCAGAGGTCGGCAGCGGCATCGGCACTCGCCAGCGGTCCGGCCTGGATGCGGTAGACGACCTTGTCGCCGACATTGGCGCGCACGAACGCCGGGTTGACGGAGTCAAGCAGTCCGCCGCTGGACTTCTTGAGGCGGTCCCACTCCTTCTGCGCGGCGTCCTCGGAGCTGACGGCGGCGAGCTGGATCTTCGCGGTGGAGGCTTTCGGTGCCGGCGGAGTGGAGGGCGGTGTCGCCGCGGCGTGCTGCTGCGGCGCCGGAGCCGGCTTCTCGGCGGGCGCCTTCGCCGCCTGTCCCTTCGGCGCCGCGGGCGGCAACTCGACCTTGGTGAACGGCGACGGAACCTGCTGGGCCGGGGGGACCGCCTTTGGCGCCGGCGGCTCGGGGATCGCCTTGGCGGATACCGAGCCGACCTCGCGGGCCGTGCCATCGCCGTCGTCGCTGTGCAGCGTCGGAATGGCGGCGGGGCGGCCCACCGGCTGCTCCGGCGGCGGCAGCAGGCGCTCGAGGCCCGGGGGTGCTGCGCGCTTCGGATCGATGCGGTCGTAGATCTGCTTGTCCTGGTTGGGCACGTTCATGCCGCCGGGATCGTCGGGACGAATGCGCGACGGCGTGTTGTCGGCCTTGAGCAGCGGCACCATGCCCGCATCCTCGATGTTCTGGCCGGAGCGGTAGGCGCTCCACGACACCCAGGCAAAGCCGACCACGGCGACAACGACGACGCCCCAGAACGCCATGCGCAGGCGCCCGGGCTTTTTCTTTTTGCCACCGCGGCCCGAACTCGGCCCCGATCCCGACGACAGCGAAGGACGTTCCCAATCGGTCATCAACGCATCTCCTCGACCGGGGTCACGCCCAGCACGGCGAGACCCGACGCGATTACTGTGGCGGTGGCCCGCACCAGGGCGAGGCGCGCCGCCGTCAACTCACGGTCGCCGCGGACGATGAAGCGCGCCGAGGGATCCGTGTTGCCGCGATTCCACAACCCGTGGAACGCGGCGGCAAGATCATAGAGAAAGAAGGCAACACGATGGGGCTCGTGAGCGTCGGCCGCACCTTCGACCAGCCGTGGCCAGGCGGCCATCAGCTTGATCAGCGCCACCTCGCCCTCCCCGGTCAGCCGCTCGACCGGCGCCGACGTCAGCGCCGCCGCCGAGCTGTCGAGATCGGCGAACTCCTCGCGCGCGTTGCGGAACACCGAGTGCGCGCGGGCATGGGCGTACTGGACATAGAAGACCGGGTTCTCCTTCGACTGCTCCAGCACCCTGGCGAAGTCGAAGTCGAGCGTGGCGTCGTTCTTGCGCGTCAGCATGATGAAGCGCACGACGTCCTTGCCGACGCGGTCGACGACGTCGCGCAGCGTGACGAACGTGCCGGAGCGCTTCGACATCTTCACCGGCTCGCCGTTGTCGAGCAGGTTCACGAGCTGGCAGAGCTTGACGTCGAGATCGGCCTTGCCGTCCGACAGCGCCTTGACCGCCGCCTTCATGCGCTTGACGTAGCCGCCGTGGTCGGCGCCCCAGACGTCGATCTGGCTGAGGAAGCCGCGGCGATACTTGTCGTAGTGATAGGCGATGTCCCCGGCAAAGTAGGTCCAGCTCCCGTCGGACTTCTGCAGGGGGCGGTCGACGTCGTCACCGAACTGGGTCGAGCGGAACAGGAGCTGCTCGCGCGGTTCCCAGTCGTCCGGCAGCTTGCCCTTGGGCGGCTCGAGAGTGCCGCGATAGACGAGCTGGCGGCGCGCAAGCTCGTCCACCGCCTCCTTCACCTCGCCCTTGGCGTGCAGCTCGCGCTCGGACGAAAACACGGCGTGGTGGACGCCGAGCGCCGCGAGATCGACCTTGATCAGCTCCATCATCGCCGCGATCGCGAAGTCGCGTACCGGCGCGATCCATTCGGACTCCGGCTTGTCCTTCCACCTGGCGCCGTCGCGCTTGGCGAGAGTCTGGCCGACGTCCTTCAGGTACTCACCGGGATAGAGTCCCTCGGGAATATCGCCGATGGTCTCGCCCAATGCCTCGCGGTAGCGCAGATGCGCCGAGCGCGCGAGCGCCTCGACCTGGGCGCCGGCGTCATTGATGTAGTACTCGCGCGTGACGTTGAAGCCGGCCTTGGCGAGCAGCGAGGCGAGCACGTCGCCGACGACGGCGCCGCGGGCGTGGCCGACGTGCATCGGTCCGGTCGGATTGGCCGACACGTACTCGACGTTGACGAGCCGCCCGCCGCCGAGATCCGAGTTGCCGTAGGCAACTCCCTCGTCGAGCACGTCGCGCAGCCGCCCGAACCAGAACGGCGTCTCGAAAGTGACGTTGAGGAAGCCCGGCCCGGCGACCACGACCCTGGCGACGTCGTCGTCGGCCTGGAGCCGGCGCGCCAACGCCTCCGCGATCGCGCGCGGCGGCTTGCCCGCGTCCTTGGCCAGCACCATGGCGGCGTTCGTGGTGACGTCGCCGAAGGCGGCATCCTTCGGCGGTTCGACCGCCACGCGCGCGAAATCGAGGCCCGACGGCAGGTCGCCCTCGGTCGCCATATCTTCAAGCTTTTTGATAATTTCGCTGCGAAAGTCTTTGAAAAAATTCATCTTAAGCCAATCACTCTGGCCCACTCATCGGGCCCGATCACTCTGGCCCCAGTCACTCGGGTTTTGTGTACACGTCGAACAGCCGACGGTGCTCCTGCAGGGCGAACCGGTCCGTCATCCCGCCGATGTAGTCGGCGACCACGATTGCGGTTTTCTGTGTGCCGGGACGGTCCGTCTGCTGCTGCCACTCGGTCGGCAGGCAGCCGGGCTCTTCCAGCAGCAGACCGAACAGGTCGCGCACGACCCGCCGCGCCTTGGTGGTCATGCGGTTGACCTTGTAATGGCGATACATCCGCTCGAACAGGAATTCTTTGAGCGCCTTGTCGTTAGCGCGCATCCCTTCCGAGAACGCG
>DATJIG010000076.1:0-7608 GCA_035493495.1 Alphaproteobacteria bacterium | reverse complement strand
TCTCCGGCAAGCGCTGCATCCTGATCGACGACATCGTCGATTCGGCGGGCACGCTGTGCAACGCGGCGCGCGCGCTGAAAGAGGCCGGCGCCAAGTCGGTTGCCGCCGCGGTCACCCACGGCGTGCTGTCCGGCGACGCCGTCGCCCGCGTCTCGTCGTCGCCGCTGGAAAAGCTGATCATCACCGACTCGATCCCGGCGACCAACGCGGTCCGGGTGTCGAACACCGTCGAGCAGCTCACCATCGCGCCCTTGCTGGCCGAGGCGATCCGCCGCATCTCCGACGAGACCTCGGTCTCCAGCCTGTTCGACTGACGGCCCGGCCGTCGGCCTATAACTAACTGTAAAATATAGATTTTTTCTGCCTCCCGCCGATCGCTCCCCCGGCGGATGTTTGTTGCCCCGTTCGTTGACCCGGGCCCGGAAACCGCATAAAGTCCGCGCCTTCTCGCGACCGGCACCCCTGGAGGCCGGCGCCGGCGGGTCCTTCCGGCCTCGCCGTCATCTCTAAGGAGCACGACCATGGCCGACATTATGTCGCTGCCGGCGCGTGCACGAGACCGGGCCGGCAAAGGGGCCGCCCGCTCGACGCGCCGAGCCGGGCTCGTTCCCGGCGTTGTTTACGGTAACAACGAATCTCCCTTGCTGATCGCGATGGAGCCCCGTCACCTGGAGCCTCAGGTGAAGAAGGGCGGCTTCTTCACGCGCGTGTTCAATCTCGACATCGACGGCAAGCAGCACCGCGTGCTGCCGCGCGACGTCCAGTTCCACCCGGTCACCGATCGGGCGGAGCACGTGGACTTCCTGCGCGTCTCGGCGACCACGCTCGTCCACGTCGCGGTGCCGGTGCACTTCACCAACGAGGGCTCCGCCCCCGGCATCAAGAAGGGCGGCGTGCTGAACATCGTCCGCCACACCATCGACGTGGCCTGCCGCGCCGATGCGATCCCGGCGTCGATCACCATCGACCTCACCGGTCGTGAGATCGGCGATTCGATCCACATCAGCCACATCGCCCTGCCCGAGGGCGTGAAGCCGGTGATCCGCGACCGCGACTTCACGGTCGCGACGATCGCGCCACCGACGGTGCAGGCCGAAGAGGCGCCCGGCGCCGCTGCGGCCGCCGCTGCCGCTCCCGCGGCTGGTGCCGCCGCGCCTGCGGCCGGTGCCGCCGCACCCGCGGGCGGTGCTCCCGCCGCCGGCGCCAAGGCCGAGGCGAAGCCCGCCGCGGCCGCCAAGCCGGCTGCCAAGAAGTGACCCTGACCGGGTCCTTCCGGCTCGCTGTGAAAGGGCGCCGCTAGGGCGGACAGGATGGGCGCGATACGGCTCGTCGTCGGGCTCGGCAACCCCGGGTCCGAATACGCCCACCAGCGCCACAACGTGGGGTTCATGGCCGTGGATGCGATCGCTCGCATCCACGGCATCTCCACCTGGCGCAAGCGCTTCGCGGGGGAGTCGGCCGAGGGCTCCATCGCCGGAGCCAAGGTGCTGCTGCTGAAGCCCCTCACCTACATGAACGACTCGGGACGCGCGGTGCAGGACGCGGCGCGCTTCTACAAGATCGGCCCCGAGGACGTGATCGTGCTCCATGACGAGCTCGATCTCGTACCCGGCAAGGTGCGGGTGAAGCGCGGCGGCGGCGCCGCGGGCCACAACGGCCTGCGCTCGACCGACGCCGCGATCGGCCCCGACTACCTGCGCGTGCGCATCGGCATCGGGCACCCCGGCGACAAGAGCCGGGTGACGCCCTACGTGCTGTCGAACTTCGCCAAGGCCGAGCGTCCGATGGTCGATGCCGTCGACGACGCGATCGCCGAGGCGTTTCCGCTTTTGCTCAAGGGCGACGAGGCCGGTTTCATGAACCGCGTCGCCCTCAAGACCGCGCCGTTCCGCGCCGCCGACAACGGCAACGGGAACGGCCCCAATGGGAATGGCGTTGAGGACAAGTAGATGGGTTTCACCTGCGGCATCGTCGGACTCCCCAACGTCGGCAAGTCGACGCTGTTCAACGCCCTCACCGCGACCCAGGCGGCGCAGGCGGCGAACTATCCGTTCTGCACCATCGAGCCCAACGTCGGCCGCGTCGGCGTGCCCGATCCGCGCCTCGACAAACTCGCGTCCCTCGCCAAGTCGCAGAAGATCATCCAGACCCAGCTCGAGTTCGTCGACATCGCCGGCCTGGTGCGCGGCGCGTCGAAGGGCGAAGGACTCGGCAACCAGTTCCTCGGCCACATCCGCCAGGTCGACGCCGTCGTCGCGGTGCTGCGCTGCTTCGAGGACACCGACATCACCCACGTCGAGGGCCGCATCGATCCCGTCGCCGACGCCGAGACGGTCGAGACCGAGCTGATGCTGTCCGACCTCGAGAGTCTCGAAAAGCGTGTCGACGGTCTCACGAAGCGCGCCAAGGTCGGCGACAAGGAATCGAAGGCGATGCTGCCGCTGGTCGAGGCGGCGATCGCGGCGCTGCGCGACGGCAAGCCTGCGCGCACCGTAGAGATCGCGCCCGCCGACCAGCCGCTGTGGCGCCAGCTCCAGTTGCTGACGTCAAAGCCCGTGCTCTATGTCTGCAACGTCGAGGAAGGCGCCGCGGCCACCGGCAACCCGTATTCGGCGCTGGTCGCCGAGAAGGCGAAGAAGGAAGGCGCCGCGACCGTCATCATCTCGGCGGCGATCGAGGCCGAGGTCGCGCAACTCGCGAGCGAGGACGAGCGCAAGGAGTTCCTGTCGAGCCTCGGACTCGCGGAACCCGGCCTCAACAAGATCATCCGCGAGGGCTACAAGCTGCTCGGCCTGCTGACGTTCTTCACCGTCGGACCGAAGGAGGCGCGGGCCTGGACCGTCAACGTCGGCGCCAAGGGGCCCCAGGCGGCGGGCGTGATCCACACCGATTTCGAGCGCGGCTTCATCGCCGCCGAGGTCATCGCGTATGACGACTACGTGACACTCGGCGGCGAGCAGGGCGCCAAGGAAGCCGGGAAGCTGCGCGTCGAAGGCAAGGAATACGTGATGCGCGACGGCGACGTCGTGCATTTCCGGTTCAACGTGTAGTTGCTCGGCCCAGCTAGGCCCTGATTTCCGTAAAAACTGTTTTGACGCAGTCGGCGGCCCTCCGCCGGATGGACAGCCGCGCTCGGGCTAGCCTACACTCCGCGCCTCGGCCTCGGGACCCAAACCCAGGGCCCCTCGGGCACCCGCGGCCCACGAATTCGCCAGCGTTATCTTTCAACACAATCAGGGAGAATAAGGGATGGGCAAGACCATCGAACTCACCGCGAGCGACGGCCACAAGCTCTCGGCTTACCAGGCGGACGCCGCGTCGCCCAAGGGCGGCATGATCGTCATCCAGGAGATCTTCGGCGTTAACAAGCACGTGCGCGAAGTGGCCGACCTGTACGCCGCCCAGGGCTACACCTCGATCACTCCGGCGCTGTTCGACCGCGCCGAGCGCAACGTCGAGACCGGCTACACCCCGGCCGACCAGGATCGCGTGAAGCCGATCCGCGCCGCCCTCAAGTGGGACCAGGTGCTGCTCGACGTGACCGCGGCGCGCGACGCGCTGAAGAAGCTCGGCCTGCAGAAGATCGGCATCGTCGGTTACTGCTTCGGCGGCTCGGTTGCATGGCTGACCGCGACCCGCGTCGACGGCATCGCCGCGGCGGCGTGCTACTACGGCGGCAACATCGCCGACTTCGCGAGCGAGAAGCCGAAGTGCCCGGTCATCATCCACGTCGGCGACCAGGACAAGTCGATCACCGCCGACAAGGTCGAGACGGTGAAGAAGGCCCACCCGGAGATTCCGTACTACGTCTATCCGGGCGCCGGTCACGGCTTCAACTGCGACCACCGCGGCTCGTTCCACAAGGAATCGGCTGACCTGGCGCGCAGCCGGACGTTCGAGTTCTTCAAGAAGCACATCGGCTAGACCGATTTGCGATTGAGCGGCGGTTCCCGTCGCTCGACTGAAACGCCGCCGGGGAAACCCGGCGGCGTTTCTATTCTTGAGACAGGCGGCGGGGTGCAACCCGCCGCGGGCGGTTCATTTGAACGTGATCAGGTCCGTGTGGCTCAGCGTCGCAGCCCTGGGCTTCAACGGCTCGTTCGTCAGGTTGCCGTTGGACTGATTCAGGATCTGATAGAAGCCGATGACGGTCTCGTAGTCGGTGGCGGCCGCGGTGGTGTCCACCGGGACGACGACGGTGAAATCGCGCACCGTCGCTCCGACCGACGTATAGGTCACCGAACCGTTGACCTTCCAGCCGGCCATGACGATCGTCGTGATGTTCTTCCCCTTCAGCTCCTGCTCGAGATTCGTGCTGAAGAACCTGTCCTGGGCCGTGCTCTCGATTTTGATGTCGCCCGGCGCCGGAGCGATCGGTGGCAGCCATTTCGACATGGTCTGCTCGCGCGTCCCGTAGGCCACGATCACGCCGGCCTCACGCGCCTTCGCCATGAAGGCTGTCAGCGCCGGCAGCATGCCGCCCTCGCACTTCGGCTGCGCGCTGCAGATCGGATCGACGTAGTCGAGCACGAGCAGCGCGGTGGCCTTGGGATCGAGCGTGACGCCGACCGGATCCGGCAGCGCCGGCATCTTCAGGGTCACGGTCTTGCCGGCGGCACCGGACGAAGAGCCCTGCGCGCCGGTTTGCGCCTGCGCCGCTCCACACAGCGAGAGGACGAGACAGCTCGTGAGAAGCACCGTGCGATACAGCGTCATGATGGAATCTCTCCCCAGGAATGCCGTTGATCAGGCTAGACCATAGCCCGACCGAATTGAACCGCCGCCGCACCGCGCGCACCGGTTTCGCGGGTTTTACTCGCGACATTGAGCACTCGCCCGGAAAGACGGATCGCGCCGTCGTGCGTTAATGCTTTATTCGTCAGCCAAGGAGGTCGCCCCATGCCGTTTTCGTCCCAGGCGTTACGCGTCCCCAGTCGTCGCACATTCCTGACCAGGGCTGGCCTGACCACCGCCGGGGCCGGATTGCTCCTCGCCACCGCCCGCTGCTCCGGCGACAGCGACGAAGAGGATGTCGGGGCCGTCGAGGATCTGATGCGCGAGCACGGCGTGCTGCGGCGCGCGCTCCTCGTCTACGGCGAAAGCGCCGCGCGGCTGCGGAATGGCGACACGTCCCTCGATCTGTCGGCGCTCAACAGGACCGCCAAGCTGTTCCGCGCGTTCGGCGAGGACTACCACGAGCGCCAGCTCGAGGAGGCCTACATCTTCCCCGCGATCCGCGACGCCGGCGGCGACGCGGCACCGCTCGCCGACGTGCTGATGGCCCAGCACGCGCGCGGCCGCGAGATCACCGACTACATCGACCGGGTCACGGCCAAGGGCACGCTCGCCGGCACCGATGCCGCCGCGCTCGCGGACGTGTTCGACGGCTTCATCGCCATGTACGAGAACCACGCCGCGCGCGAGGACACCATCGTGTTCCCGGCGTGGAAGGCGTCGCTGTCGAAAAAACAGCTCGACGAGCTCGGCGGCACATTCGAGGACATCGAGCGCAAGACGTTCGGCACCGACGGCTTCGATGCCGCGGTGAACAAGATCGACGACATCGAAGGCGCGCTCGGATTCGCCGATCTCGACTCCTTCACCGCGCCGCCGCCCCCGCAGGCTGACGCGCGTTAGCGCCGTTACCGCCGGAAGACCGCCGCGTAGTGGTACGGCGGCACGTCGACCAGCCGGTCGAACGCGAGCCCCGACGGCATCACCGCGTCGACGGTCGCCTGTGGCGAGATCCTGAGGTCGGTGCGCGGGCCGCGCGGCTCGCCGAGCACCGGCGTCTCCTCGCGCGGGCGCGGGTGCCAGTTGACGACGGCGAAGCGGCCGCCCGGCTTCAGCACCTGGGCGACGGCGCGCGCCAGCCGGGTCTTGTCCGGAACTCCGTGGAAGGCGTTGGCGAGGAACACGAAGTCGACCGGCTCGCGGACCAGGCTCGCGACGTCGTAGGCGTCGCCGGCGACGAAGCTGACGTTGGCGACATCCGCCTCGCGCAGGCGGACGTCGGATACGCGCAGCAGGTCGGCGTCGATGTCGAGGGCGACGACCCGCGACGCCACACGCGCGATCGGCAGCGTGAACCAGCCGTCACCCGAGCACAGATCGATCACCGACATGCCCGCAGCCAGGCCGACGTGGGCGAGGATCGCCGCAGGATCGGGCCACAGCGCCTCCCACCAGCCGGCGGTCGGCATTTCCGTCCCTTGGAAGAATCCCGGATGCTTCGTCATGGTTTCGTCATGTCTTGGCTTGCGGCCGCCGCGCGTTACTTCTTCAGCATCCGGCCGGCCACGGCGTCGAGCTTCGCCATCACCTCGGGATCGCGGGCATCGGGGGCGGTGATCAGCGCGGTGTCGAGCGCGTGGCGGCAGCCTTTCGAACAGTCGGTGATCGCGGGCAGCCGCGGCGCCGCGTGGCTGATCAGCGCCTTCGCCTTGTCGGCATTGGCGAGCAGCACCTTGATCACCTGCTCGACGGTCACGTGGTCGTGGTCGGGATGCCAGCAGTCGTAGTCCGTCACCATGGCGACGGTCGCGTAGCACATCTCGGCTTCGCGGGCCAACTTGGCCTCCGGCATGTTGGTCATGCCGATGACGTCGCAGCCCCACGAGCGGTAGAGCTTGCTCTCGGCCATGGTCGAAAACTGCGGTCCTTCCATGACCAGATACGTGCCGCCGCGCACCACCTTGATGCCGGCGGCGCTGGCCGCGTCGTGGAGATGGTCGCCCAAGCGCCCGCACACCGGATGCGCCATCGACACGTGGGCGACGAGACCCTTGCCGAAGAAGCTCTTCACCCGCGCGAAGGTGCGGTCGATGAACTGGTCGACGATGACGAACGTGCCGGGATCGAGCGCCTCGGCCAGCGAGCCGACCGCCGAGATCGACAGCACCTCGGTGCAGCCGGCGCGCTTCAGGCAGTCGATGTTGGCGCGGAAGTTGATCTCCGACGGCGGGATGCGGTGACCCTTGTCGTGGCGCGGCACGAACACCAGCTCGCGCCCGCCGAGCTTGCCGAACAGGAACTGGCCCGACGGCACGCCGAACGGCGATTCGATCGACATCCAGCGCGTATCGGTCAGGCCCGGGATGTCGTAGAGCCCCGAGCCGCCGATGATGCCGAGCCGTCCCCCGCGCGGTGCGTCCATCACTGCCATGTCGATCCTCTCCTCTGCGTGACTACGGTGCGGCGAACGCGGTTCGCACGCAATGGCGCTGTTCACGTCGGCTCAAACGACAACGGCGCGGGGATGACCCGCGCCGCTATCGTTTTCGTCGAAATTGGAGGCCGGCACCGTGCTAGGTGCCGGCCCGATACGGTCCCGGTCAGTGGACGTCGGCCCAGACCTTCCGCTTCACCGCGAAGGTGAGGCCGGTGAGCAGCACCAGGAAGATCATGACCTTGAGGCCAAGGCTCTTGCGTTGCTCGAGATCGGGCTCCGACGACCAGGTCAGGAAGGTGACGACGTCGTGCGCCATCTGGTCGACCGACGACGGCGTGCCGTCGGCGAAGCTGACCGCGCCCTGCGACAGCGGCGGCGGCATGGCGATGAAGCCGCCGGGGAAGTACGGGTTGTAGTAGAGCCCGTTCGGCACCTTC